>JBCCEE010000065.1:0-26919 GCA_039030415.1 Acidobacteriota bacterium | reverse complement strand
CCGAGGGTGCGGGTGCCGGCGACCAAGATCCGGGCCTGGGACGTTGCGAAGAAGATCATCGCCACCGCGAACGTCAGCCCCTTGGCGAGCCGCCGCCAGCGCACCGCCGGCAGCCGGTCGAAAAGCTCGACGATGGCGATGCCCCCAGCCATCGCCAGCAGCGGCAGGATGGGTATCAGGAACCGCATCTGCTGAGACGACAGCGCCCAGGTCACGAAGTAAAGGCCGCTCGCTGCGAGGCAGAGGCGCACGAACCGTATCTTCCGTGCCGCCCACAGCGCGAGCGGGATCAGGATGAGCCAGTAGGGAGCGAGAGCGCCGTCGAAGCGTTCGTAGCCAACGCCGCCGACCAGAATGACCCGCAGCGGCAGCAGCAGGTAGTCGAGCGGCGTCCGCCCCATGCCGATCGAGCTCTGCCAGGCTTGGAATTGCTCGCCCAGCCCCTCGCTCCAGTCCGGGCCACCGAACGTGCCGTAGAAGAACGGGTAAACCGGGTTGCCCGTGGTCCAGGCCAGGCGGACGATCCACGGAATCCACAGCAGCAGCACCGGCAGGCCGAACCAGATTGCGAAGCGGCGGGGGGTGATCTGCGAAGCACTACCGGAGCGCAGGACGCTTGCGCCGAAGATCAGCCCGAGCACCGCCGCACCTACGATGCCGTTGATCTTGGTGCCGGCCGCCAGGCCACAGCAGACGCCCGCCAGCCACAGCGCCGAGGTCCGCTGCGACACGGTCCGCTGCGACACGGTCCGCTGCGATGGGGTCCGCTGCGATGGGGTCCGCTGCGACGGGGTCCGCTGCGACACGGTCGCGTCGAACAGAAACAGAAAGCCGGCGAGGAAGAAGAAAGCATACGCCAGGTCCACGTAGGCGACCCGCATCTCGTAAGCGAACACGCCGTTGGCCAGCAGCAGCGGCAGCGCCAGCCAGCCGCTGGCGGACCGGTGAAAGGCCTTGCAGCCCAGAAAGGCGGTCACCAGAGTCAGTACCCCGAAGCCGAAATGCATCAGCTTGGCGGTCACGAAATCGCTGAAGACCATCGCCATGGCGTAGAGCAGCTGAACGTTGAGCGGCCAGTAGGAGTACACGTTGAGCTCTACCGTCTGCAGGCGTCCCGCTTCGACGAACAGCTTGGGCAGCGTCAGGTGGTAGGCGCTGGCGTCCCACGAAACCGTCGGGCTCATGGCGAGGAAGCTCAGCGGCAGGAGAGCTGCCGCGATCGCGCCGCCCGCCAACAGCCCTATCGCCGCCGGCCGTCCCTGTGCTTCGGACGGCCGCTCCTCGACCGCTAGCCTCAGGCGCGCCCAGAGCGCGGCAGCGGCGGCGAGCACCGCCCCCAGCGTCAAGGCGGTGAAGCTCAGCAGCCCAAGGCTCGCGAGCACGAACAGCGTCACGATCCAGGCGCCGATGCCGAGAGCGAAGCGGGCGGGCAGCCGAAGCTCTGCCGCCAAGCGCGCGCCACGCGCCGCGCTGCGCTCGATCGCATAGCCCGGCAGCCAGAGAATGGCGGCAAGGAGGACGAAGGCTAGAGTGTGCTCGGTGAGATAGGCCACGCGGCGGCTAGCCTAGCAGCTAGCCGATCTCGACCGACTTCCCCTGACGCCCCAATGATTACCCCAAGCGACACTCCCAACGATGCGTTGAATGCGTTGGGGACGCTCATCGGTGCAATTTCCCGCCGTTCGAAGCGTCGCTGAGGGTCATTGGCGCAATTTCCCTCGGCTCAGAAGGCCAATGAGGGCCATCGGCGCCATTTCACCGCCGTTCAATGCGCCCATGAGGCTCATCGGCGAGATTTCCCGCCGTTCAAAGCTTCAATGAGGGTCATCGGCGCTTCTTCCCCACCGTTCAGAGCGTCAATGAGGGTCATCGGCGGTTTTCCCCGACGTTTGGAGCGCTCATGAGGCTCATTGGCGAGATTTCCCACCGTTCAGAGCGTCAATCAGGGTCATCGACGGTTTTTCCCGCCGTTTAGAGCGCCAATGACCCTCAAGAGCGAATTTTCGTTTGCAAAAAAGGCGGTCGTGCGGCGTAATTATCGCCTCGCCCTGTGGCTCGACGACGTTCCCGAGGCTCACCGGCAAGCTCGTGATCGGCTCTCCTCTACTCGTCCACCGGCTCGACGACAACCGCGGTGCCGTAGGCCAGCATCTCGGCGGCGGTGGTGGCGATCTCGGAGCTCATGAAGCGAGCCGAGAGAATGGCATTGGCGCCCAGCTCCTGAGCTTCCTCGACCATGCGATCGAGGGCCTGCTCGCGGGTCTCCGAGAGGATCTTGGTGTACTCGGTGATCTCGCCGCCGACGGTGTTGCGCAGGCTGGCGATCAGATCCTTGCCGAGATGACGCCCGCGCACCGAGGCGCCGCGCACCAGGCCGAGGGTGCGGATGACTCTCATCTTGGTGATCGATTCCGTAGTCACGACGATCATCGGTGCACTCCTCGATAGCGGTCGGTCTTGAGCTCTCGGAGGCGATCCGACAGCACGGAGAGGAAGAGCAGCAGTATGCTGCCGGGAAGACCGAGCACCAGGAAGACTTCCAGCGGATCACCGGCGGAGGTGAGGAATCGCCACAGGGCGAAGACGCTCACCACCATCAGCCAGGCGATCATTACCACCCAGCCCAGGGAGCGACTGAAGCGGCTGGGGCGGGTTTTCGGAAGCTCGGGCCACTCGTCGTCTGCGGGCGGTACGAACCGGGTCGTTTGGGCAGCTTCGCGCAAGGCACTCAGCTCGTTGAACAGGTTGCGGCACGCACTGCAGTCTTCCAAGCGCAGGCGCACCTTCTGCGCCTGCATCTGGGGTAACGCGCCGTCGAGGTAGCCTGAGATCAGCTCCTCATCGAAGTCGCATTTGCATTTCTGGGCCATGGCTCCGTGCTTCCTTCATCTTCTAGTGAGCCAGGCTTTGCAGATCGGACTGCAGCGTCTGTCTCAGACGTTTTCGAGCGCCATGCAGGCGTGACATGACGGTGCCCAACGGTATGTTCAAAGTCTCTGCGATTTCCGAATACGATAAATCCTGATAGTCGCGGAGCACCAGGATCTCGCGCTGGATGTGCGACAGCTCGTCGAGAGCCGCCAGCATGCGTTTGCGGAGCTGAGCTTGGGAAGCGTCGCGCTCCGGATCGACGGTCTCGTCGACCAGCACGTGTTGCGGATTACCCTCATGATCGGTCTCGTCCAAAGAGTCGTGGCGACGGACCTTGCGGCGGCGATAGAGATCGACCACGCGGTTGCGCACGATCTGAAAGAGCCACGGTCTTACCGGACGACGGCAATCGAATCGATGTAGGGTATTGAAAAATCGCAGAAGAGCTTCCTGGGCGACGTCCATCGCGTCGTCACGGTTGCCCATCAGCTGCAGCGCCAGGAAAAAAAGGGCCTGACGGTGTCGCTCGGCCAGCTCCGTTTGCGCGTCGCCATCTCCCAGGCGGGCGCGGGACACCAGCTCGAATTCGCTTTCATGTGAAGCGGGTGGAGCGGTAGGCTCAGCAAGGATCATTTGCGTTTCCACATGGTGTTCTACGCGCGGTTTCGGCATCTATTCGATACGGAGTCAAATTTGACGGAAATCTCAGTCGTCATTCCCACCTACAACCGCATGGACGTGCTGCCGGAGGTGCTCGCAGCTCTCGCGGCCCAGGAAGACGCGCCGAGCTTCGAGGTTATCGTGGTCGACGACGGCTCGTCGGACGGAACCTCTGAATGGCTTGCGCGGCAGTCGTTCAGCGTTCCGGTCGAGGTGATCAGCCAGCAGAACCAGGGACCTGCGGCGGCACGCAACCGGGGTGTACAGACCGCCAGCGGGGGTAGAGTGGCCTTCCTTGGTGACGACACCGTCCCGTCCAGGGGATGGCTGGCGACGCATCATCGCGCCAGTCGCTCGCTGGCGGATCGCGACCGCGTCGCGATTTTGGGCTACACCGGCTGGCATCCGAGGATGCGCCTCAACCCGTTTCTCGAATACATCAACGAGTACGGCCTGCAGTTTGGCTATGCCTTGATCGACGAGCCCGATGCGGTGCCGTTCAATTTCTTCTATACGTCCAACATCTCGCTGCCGCGAGAGCTGCTGCTGCGCGAGCCCTTCGATCTGCGTTTTCCCTACGCGGCATGGGAAGATACCGAGCTCAGCTACCGGCTCTTCAAGCACGGAATGCGGCTGATCTACGAGGCCGAAGCCACGGTGGCCCATGATCATCCGACAACCGTCAAGCGGTTTACCCAGCGCCAGGAAAAGGCGGGATATTCGGCGGTGGTGTTCTATCAACTGCACGCAGAGCTGGGTCCCTTCCTCGGTCTCGCTCCGGAGGGGCCGCCGCCGCTGCCGTCGCGCTGGCCCCAATGGCGAGACGAGTGGCTGGCTCGAACTTTGCAGCCTTTTTCGGTGAGGATGCCTCGCCTATGGGAGAATGTCCTACGTTACCACTACATCAGGGGGCTGCACCGGGGCTGGCGAGACCGGATGAGGCCAGTGGAGGAGACACGTCATGGGGAACGTCCGCGAGAGGCAGGACAGGAAATCGAGCCACAGATCAATGAGCCTTAGGGCGACACGCTCAGCCGCACCGCGGTTGAGCTGGGGGGCCGCGGCGGTCCTGACGGCGCTACTGGTGCAGCCGCCGATAGCGGAAGCCGCTCCGAGAGACCAGAAGGGCAAGGAAACGGCGACGACCTCTTCGCGCTCGAGCAGCTCGAAGTCGTCCTCGGCGCGTTCGTCGAGCAGCTCGCGATCTTCGTCGCGGGCGACGGCGTCGTCTAGCCGGTCGCGTGCCAGCAGCCGCTCCGATTCCGGCTCGAGGCGGTCGCAGGCCAGCCCGCGCTCGACGTCGCGACCGCGGGTCGAAAATCGGTCCGGCTCGCGACCGCGCAGCGCCAGATCACCCGGCCTGCGCTCACGGTCCCGCAATCAAACCCCCAGCCGCGTCACCGGCCAGACCCCCCGCCGCGTCACCGGCCCCGGCCTGCGGACCCAGAACCGCCGCGTTCAGCCGCGGAAACCGGCCCTTCAGCCGACGCCGCAGGTGCGGACGCCGGAGCGTAACGACCGGCCCACCATGCAGCGCTCGCCGGGACTGCGCAGCGGCAGCCGCGTCGAGACGCCGCGCTCCGTTCGGTCGCCGGGCCTGCGCCCCAACGAGCGCTGGTCGTCGCAGGATCTGCGCAACAATGTCGATATCAAGACGCCGGATACGACGAGCTACGGCCCCGGTCCCCACAATACGATCTCGCCACCCAGAGATCGCGATCGCCGTCACCGCGACCGTCGCGGATACCGGCACGGCTATTACGGGCGTCACCATCACCACTACTACGGCTCCGGGTGCGGCTATTACGGCTACGGCTATGGCTACGGCTACGACCCGTTCTGCTACGACAACCACTACAGCTACTATGGCCGCTACTCGCCATTCAGTGCCTTCTTCTTCGGCGGTCTCGGCTACTACAACTACTATGCGCCCAACGTCTACATCTCGGGCGGCGGCGGCAGCAGCGTGGCGCGGCAGGAAGCCGAGATGGGCGCCTTGGATCTCGATATCAAGCCAGGGCAGGCCGAGGTCTATCTCGATGGCCAGCTGATCGGTACCGCCGATCAGTACGATGGTTATCCGACCTACCTGTGGCTGCAGGAGGGTACCTACGAGGTGGCGCTGTACCTGCCGGGGCACGAGACGATCTTCCGCCAATACCGGATCTATCCCGGCGTGATCATCGACGTCGATGATCGACTGCGCGAAGGCGAAGCGATCCGGCCGGACGCCGGCTTCTCGGCGGCGCCCCCGGGAATCGGCGCGAGCGGTTCGGCGAGCGCTTATCCGGAAGCCTATCCGCCGCCGGCGGCGAATCCCCAGGAGACCTACCCTGCCCCGCGGCCCGAGCCGTCGCCAGGCGACAGCCAGATAGGGCGGTTGGCGATCAAGGGCTCCCCGGCGGACGCCGCGGTCTATCTCGACGGCCACTTCGTGGGTACCGCCGGTGAGATTGCCGATTTGAGCGCCGGCCTGATCGTCGAGCCCGGGGATCACGTCATCGAGCTGGTGCGGCCGGGCTACGAGACGCGCCGCGAGCCGGTCTCGGTGCCGGTGGGCCAGCGACTCGACCTCGAGCTGAATCTGCGCAAGCAGGAGTAGCGCGGCGAGAGCGTGAGGGGATGGACTCCCCTCACGCCCGTTGCGGCAGCAGCTTGTTACGGCAGCAGGTCGTCGAACGCTTGCTGCGCCCGCAGCGCGGCCGCCATGGCCTCTTCGAATCGGCTGTCGGTCGCGCTGGGCAGGTTGGGCTCGTTGACCAGGGCCCGAGCTCGGCTGAGGGCCTGCTCGAGATCCTGAATGGCGGTCAGCAGGCGACCATCGGCGTCGGCTCCCGGGCGGGCCGGCAGCCGGCTCTCGACGCTGGCCAGCTGCTGGCGCCAGCCGGAGGTGAACTGCTGCCAGCGATCATCGGCGCTCTCGCCCTCGGCCAGGACGAGATTCGGATCGCTCAGGATCTGCACTTCGCCCAGCCCGACGTCGATCAGTGAGCGCAGGCTCGAGGCGATCTCGCTGTAGTCCGCGACCGAGGTCGATTGGGTGAGGGCTGCCCGCGCCGGATCGAAGTACCAGTCCGCCGATTCGAGGCGCTGGGTGCGGATGCGCAGCCACTGATTGCGGGCGCGCTCGATGTCGGACTCGGCGACCTGATCGAGCGGCATGTTTTGACCCATGCGTGCGATCAGGTCCGCGGTATCGAGCCCGAAGGTCGGCTCAGCGTCGAGAATGCGAGCGCTGAGGTCGCTGGCCGAAGCCGAGATGTCCGAGCTGACGATCAGGAGCTCGTCAGCCGAGTCGATTGGAGTCTCGAACAGCACGGTCTCGAGCGTTTCAATCGGTCGCCGGTAAGGCTCTGGATCGAGCTTCTCGATCCGGGCCTCGGGCCGCGTCGCCACCCCGAGGTCGCCGGCGTCGCTGGGCTGGCTGTTGGGTCCGAACAAATAGAGCAGGATGAACGCCATGCCCAGGATGCACAGCAGGAGGATGACCAGCTGCGGCGGCCTTTTGGGCATCGCCTTGGCGGCCTCGCGCAGGCAGCGAGTGCAGCCCGTGCTCATCTCGGGATCGTAGTGGAGACCGTGAATCTTGCACTTCACGATCCGTTGCCGACGTTCGGACCAGCTTGTATCTACCATGGCTCACCCGCAGTCCTGTCGAATTCGAGGCCATCAGGTTCGAGGCCATCAAGGTCGAGACGTATCGAGGTGGTGGCCGCAGTCGGTCGTCGTGGCAGGTCGCGCCGCAATCGGGCGCTGCTGCTATTCGGCTCCGCCATCGGCCGCCTCGATCGGTCGTTAGAGGGATTATACGCCGTTGTCGGCAGGCTCGCCGTCCTCGAGTGGAGCGATGCGCACGTCGCGCTTCTGCCACCTGGCCTTCGCCAGCTCGAGACCGAGCTCGCTGTCTCGTCGGTAGGTGCGTTCCGGCAGGAGTCGGCAGGAGAAACTGAGGGTCGTGGCTCCGGCGAGAGGGAACGGGTCGAGGTACAGCGTGTCGGCCGCGTCGTCGGCGCATAGCCGCGCGGTGTAGCCTGCGCTCTCGAGCGGCTCGGTCCAGCGGTTGCAGACGGTGAGCGACAGAACGTCGGTGAGGCGAATCCAGCGGTAGTCGCGCTCGAGCGCGTCGACATCGAGCTCGTGGATTTCGATCAGCTCCGCCTCGATCCGACGCCAGGCGTCGAGCACCTCGGCCCATTCGGGATCGTCGTGGTGCGAGCCATGCAGCCGCAGGGCATGGCGGACGATCAGCGCCGTGGCATAGGGCTCACTCTCGAGATAGCGGGCCATGGCGCGATGCCAGATATCCCAGCGCACCCCGGTCGGTACCGTCATGAAGTCGTGCGGTTTGCCGTCCGGCCTGATCAAAGGTGCGGAGTCGACCTCGCGCCAGCCGTTGTCGTGCTCGCGCGCTGCGAACAACAGCTCGGTGCGGCGCGGATGTGTCGGCAGCCCTTCGATCCGCCACAGCGCGAGCAGCTGGCTCGCAAGGTGGGCGTGGTCGTGCTGGGTGATGAAGAGCTGCTGATCCTGCAAGGGGGCGATGATCATCGGGAGATCCTGCACGTCATGAAGGCGTGGTCTGCGAATAAAGGCGTGGTCTGCGTAAAGGCGTAGTCTACGAAGGCGTGGGCTGAGGACGGTAGCTCAGCGGGTCGAAGCGCAAACGGTCATAACAGATTCTTCGAGACGATGACAATCGCAGGGGCGTGATCGGCGACAAAACAGGGGTCGAGTAGACTACGAGAATGGACAAAAAATTCTACCAAGAGGCTCTCGATTACCACGCCGACGGGCGCAAAGGAAAACTCGAGATTGTTCCGACCAAGCCGACGGCGACCCAGCGCGACCTGGCGCTCGCCTACTCGCCGGGTGTCGCGGCACCTTGTCTCGAGATCGAGAAGGATCCGCTCAAAGCCTATGAGTACACCGCGCGCGGCAACCTGGTGGCGGTGATCTCCAACGGCACCGCGGTGCTGGGTTTGGGCGATATCGGACCGCTCGCCAGCAAGCCGGTGATGGAAGGCAAGGCGGTGCTCTTCAAGCGGTTCGCCGATATCGACGTCTTCGATCTGGAGATCGACGCCAAGGATCCGGATGAGTTCATTCGTACCGTGCAGCGGCTCGAACCGAGCTTTGGCGGCATCAATCTGGAGGACATCAAAGGCCCCGAGTGCTTCGAGATCGAGACCCGGCTGAAAGCGTCGATGAAGATCCCGGTCTTCCACGACGATCAGCACGGGACGGCCATCATCTCGGCCGCCGCGCTGCTCAATGCGCTGGAGGTCGCGGGCAAGAAGATCGAAGACATCAAGGTGGTCATCTCGGGTGCCGGTGCTGCCGCTATCGCCACCCTCGAGCTCTACCTGGAGCTCGGCGTGCATGCCGAGAACATCATGCTCTGCGACAGCAAGGGGGTGATCTTCAAAGGCCGGACGGAGCGCATGGACCCGCAGAAGGAGCGGTTCGCGGTAGCGACCGAAGCCCGCACGCTGGCGGAGGCGATGGTGGGCTGCGACGTGCTGGTCGGCCTGTCGGTGGGTGGCGTGGTGAGCGCCGAGATGCTGCAGACCATGGCGGATCACCCGATCGTCTTCGCGATGGCCAACCCGGACCCCGAGATCGGCTACAACGAAGCCAAGCAGGCGCGGTCTGACGTCATCATGGCCACCGGGCGGAGCGATTTTCCCAACCAGGTCAACAACGTCTTGGGCTTCCCGTTCATTTTTCGCGGTGCCCTCGACGTGCGCGCGACGGACATCAACCTGGAGATGAAACTGGCCGCCGTCCACGCGCTGGCGGACCTCGCGCGTGAGGATGTCCCCGATTCGGTGCTCAAGGCCTACGGCATCGAGACCCTGCGATTTGGTGCCGAGTATCTGATTCCCAAACCGTTCGATCATCGCGTGCTGCTGCGGGTCGCCCCAGCGGTCGCCAAAGCGGCGATCGAGAGCGGTGTCGCGCGGGTGCCGATCGAGGATTTCGAGGCCTACCGGCGTCGCTTGGAAACGCTGATCTCGCGACGTTTCGAGCTCATGCGGGGCATCATCGACCGCGCTCGCCACAGCTCAAAGCGGGTGGTCTTTCCAGAAGGCGAGCACGACAAGATCCTGCGTACCGCCAAGATCCTCGTCGACCGCAACATCGCGCATCCCGTGCTGTTGGCAAGGCGGCCGATGATCATCGACAAGCTGCGCGACCTCGATCTGCCGGAAGATCAGGTGACGATCATCCACAACGACAGCCCGGAGAGCGTCGAGAGCTTCGAGCGTTATGCCGAAGAGCTGCATCGACGCCGGCGCCGCGACGGGGTCACCCTCGAAGACGCCCGCAAGCTGATGCGCTCGCGCAACTACTTCGGCACCATGATGGTCGAGCTCGGAGACGCTGACGGCTTGATCTCGGGCTTGACCCAGGAATACGCCGAGACTATTCGGCCGGCGCTGCAGGTGCTGGGGCTGCGGCGTGAGGTGCAGCAGGTCTCGGGCGCCTACATCCTGATCTTCAAAGAGAAAATCCTGTTCTTGGCCGACACCACGGTCAACATCGATCCTTCGGCCGAAGATCTCGCCGAGATCGCCATCTTGACGGCCAGCTTCGCCCGGCGATTCGGCATTACGCCGCGCGTGGCGATGCTGTCGTTCTCGAACTTCGGCTCCAACACCCACGAGTCGGCTCGCAAGATGCGGCAGGCGGTGAAGATCGCGATCGAGCGCGAGCCCGATCTGATGATCGATGGCGAGATGCAGGCGGACACCGCGGTGCTGGGCTCGATCCTGGAAGAAGCCTATCCCTGGAGCCGCCTCCAGGAGCCCGCCAACATCTTGATCTTCCCCGAGCTGCAGTCCGCCAACATCGCCTACAAGCTGCTGTGGCGCCTGGCGGACGTCGAGGCGATCGGCCCGGTCCTGTTGGGTATGAAGAAGCCGGTGCACGTGCTGCAGCGCCGCGTCGAAGTCACCGACATCGTCAACATGGCGGCGATCTGCGTTGTCGACGCGCTGGAGCACGAGCACGACTGAGCTCGAGAGGGCCGGATTGGCTACTGTGGAGCTCGTCTGGCCGAGCTCGTTTTGCCGGCGGGAGGGTAGCCGGCTACAATAAGGGGAGTTTCTTGTTCGAATCGAATGTAGCGCCAACGAGAATCTCTGACTTCACCTAGACGGCGGCCCCACGAGAGCCCAGACCCGTAGCGAGGGTCTGTTCGGTCGCCGGGAGCAACGACGGACTGCCACCTGGCAGCTACCGCTCGATTCAACAAGGTCGTGTGGCATCATCCGTAGATAGCCATATGTTTGTTCTCACCCCCCTAAAGAGGAGTTGAAATATGCGGATCATCGTCAAGACACTCGTACTCGCCCTGCTGCTCGCCCTGGCCCTGCCGTTTCAGGCGGCGGCCGAATCGGGTGGCCTGCGCTACACCATCGGCGTCACCGAGTTCGAGAATCGCGCGGGATGGAGCGGCCAGTGGGATGTCGGTGACGCCTGGGGAACCGTCCTCACCGACCTGCTCAACGGCAGCGGCAAATTCATTGTTCTGGCCGAGAGCGACATGCGCGGCGCGGCCCTGGCCGAGCAGGATCTCGGGCAGTCCGGCCGTACCGCCGGTGGCAGCAAGACGCCGGTCGTGGGTCAGCTGACGCCGGCGCAGATTCTGGTCAAAGGCGCGATCACTCACATCCAGCACGACGTCAAAGGCGGCGGCGGTGGTATTCGAGTCAAGGGCATTCGGCTCGGCGGCAAGGGCGGCAAGTCCGAGATCAACGTCACCATCTACATGGTGGATTCGACGACCGGCCAGGTCCTGGCTTCCAAGAGCGTCGTCGGCACGGCCAAGCGGAAGGGTGGCCTCGTCGGCTACAGCAGCTACGACTGGGGCGCTTCGTTTGGCGGCGAGAAGAACGACAACCTGGGCAAGGCGATCGCCGATGCCAGCCAGCAGGCGGTCGACTTCTTGGTCGCGCAGCTCCCCAACGTCGCCTGGGGCGGCAGCGTCATCATGGTCAAGAACGGCAAGGTCTACGTCAACCGCGGCACCCGCGAAGGCGTTTCCTCGGGCCAGGAGTTCGTCGTCGGCAGCAAGGAAGTGATCCGCGATCCGGATACCGGAGAGGTGCTCGACGAGAGCGTCAACGAGGTCGCTCGCCTCAAGGTCGACACGGTCAAGGAGAAGCTCTCCATCTGCTCGGTGACGTCGGGTAGCGCCGGCGCGGTCCGCAAGGGGCACGGCGTCCAGCTACCCTGATCCGCGGACTCGCATCGACGCAAAAAAGCCCGGCGACTAGCCGGGCTTTTTTGTTGGGTCGAGCCGGAACTGGCTCAACGATCGCGGAACTCGACCGCCAGGGTGTGCCAGAACTTGACCGGCACGCCGTTCTTCTTGGCCGGCTCGTAGGTCGACTTGCGAGCCGCTGCCATGGCTTCATCGTCGAAGCCGTAGCCCTGCTCTTTGCCGGCCAGCTCGGCCTTGAGCACCTTGCCGTTCTCGTCGATCAGCACTCGGATCGTGACCTTGGCCTCGGTCTTGTTGAGCCGCTTGGCCATCACCGGGAATCGCGGAACGGGGCGCCGCAAGAGCTTGGGCGGCTTGACGCCCGGCCCCATCTGAACCAGGTCACCGCGTCGCACCTGAGCCGCTGGAGCGGGCGCCGGCGGGGGTGGTGGCGGTGCGGTCGCCGCTGGCGGCGGTGAGGCCTCGGCAATTTTGGCCTCCTCGGCTTTCTTCGCTGCTGCCTCCGCCTCGGCCTTCTTGGCCTCCTCCTCGGCGATCCGAGCCGCCTCGGCTTCCGCCTCCTTGGCCGCGGCTTCGGCGAGGGCTTGCGCCTCGGCCTCTTCGCGCTCGCGACGCCGTGTTTCAGCCTCTTGCTTGGCGCTTTCGAGCTGCTTCTGGAGCTCGCCCAGCTGTTGATCGTACTGCTTACGCAGCTGCTCCTCCATCTCGCTGGCGCGCTGTCCGATCAGCTCCTTGATCTGGTCGTTGATCTCCTCGGGAGTGGGACCGGCAGGAACCTCCTCCTCCGGCTCGGCGATCTCAATGGGGGCTGGTGCCGGCGCGGTGGGTTGAGCGGCCGCTACCTGGGTAGGCTCCTGGGACGATCCTCCCTGCTGGCTACTCCAGAAGAAATAGCCGCCGCCCAGGGCGAGCAGCACCAGCGCGGCGAGAGCCGCGAATAGGCCTGTCTTCGACTTCTTGGGAGCCGGTACGACCGCCGAAGGTTCGCGCACGTCGGTGGCATCGTGGACGCCCGTCGCTTCGGCCACCGGGGCAGCCGCGGCTGCGGGCGGCGCTGCGGCAGCTGCCGCCGGCGCCGCCGGCTCGGCCGCGGGCGCAGAGGGCTGGACGATCGGCAGCGGCAGCGTCTTTTCGACCTCGAGCTCCTGGCTCTCGCGCTCGATCTCCTGCCGGAAGAGGTTGTGCATGAAGAAGGCGAGGTTGAACGTCGTCGGGTTGTATTGGCCGTCGAACATCCATTTGTTCAGCGTCTTGTGCCAGGTGACGATGTCGTCGATGCGATGCTCGCGGGCGACCAGGCTGCGTTTGAGCAGCTCGCCGAGCTCGGCCGGGATCGGCGTGCCCTCGGTGGCGACGGTGCTCTGATCGATCACCGTGCCGAAGCCATCCGGCGCCGGCGGCGGCAGGGGCTTGCCGGTCAACAGCTCGAGCAGCAGCACGCCCAGCGAGTAGATGTCGTCGGAGCGGTGCGGCGGCGCTCCGCTCAGCGCTTCCGGTGCCAGATAGCGCCCAAAATGCTGCCGGATCACCGGGTTGGCGGCGAACGTCCGCAGTCCGGGTGCGATCTCGAATCCCAGCAGGCGGGTCTCGCCCTCGTTCGAGATCATCACCAGGTGCGGAATGAGAAAGCCGTGCAGAATGCGCTCGGTGCCCAAGCGATTCTCGCTCGCCGAGGCCAGGCCGAGGGCGATACGCTCGGTGATCAACAGGGCGTGCTCGGCCGGAATGAAGTTACGCTTGGCAGCGGCCTGCTCGAGCAGCGTCGCCAGGTTCTTGCCCGAGATGTAGTCGTAGGCGACATAGGGAATGCCCTGGACTTCCCCCATCTCGATGCCCTCGCCGAGATTCGGGCTGCGCAGCAGCGACTGGATCTCGGTGCGACCGCCGACCGCCTGCCACAAACGCTGACCGTCGATCCCCTGGCCATTCATCACGCGCAGCAGGGCGACCCGTTCCATGCCGTTGTTGCCCAGCATGCCGGAGCGGAATGTCTCGCCTAGCGGATCCTCGGTGAGCTTCTTCAGCAGCAGATACTTGCCGAATTGTTCTCGCGTATTCATGACGACTCCGAATCTGACAAGTGCCGTAGGTTGATCTGTCCCAAGGGCTGAAACCAGCTCGAGGGCGACTGCACCACGTAAATATTGGACCCTCGATTGTACTCCGAAACGCCTGCAGCGCTAGGGCGTTCGGACGATTTCTACTGGCCTATCTACTTCCCTTGGCGTTCTCGCGCCCAACGCTCCCGCCAATATCGTTTCTGCCAGCGGTAGACGTTGCGATTGTGATCTTGCAGGGTTTCGGCAAAGACATGGGTGCCGTCGTTGCGACTCACGAAGTAGAGCTCTTTGCTCTCGGTCGGCGAGGCGGCCGCGAGCATGCTGGCGATGCCGGGCGAGCAGATCGGGCTCGGCGGCAGACCCGGATAGAGGTAGGTGTTGTACGGCGAGTCGATCTTGAGATCCTGTTTGCGCAGGTTGCCGTCCCAATCGCCCATTTTTTTGAAGGCGTAAATGATCGTGGGATCGGCATACAGCCCCATGCCGATGCGCAGGCGGTTGGCGTAGACGCCGGCGATACGCGGGCGCTCCTCGTCGTGTACCGCTTCTTTCTCGACGATACTCGCCAGCGTGACGAGCTCGCGTACCGTGAGCTGGTTCGGTCCCGGCAGCAGGGGCTGGACCTCCTCGAAGCGGCGGCGGAAGGTGCGCAGCATGGTGGCCACGATCTCGGCCGCGGTGGTGCCGCGAGCGAAGTGGTAGGTGTCGGGATAGAGATAGCCTTCGAGGTTGGTGGCTTCGGGGTCGAGATCGGCGATCAGATCGCTGCGATCCATCTCGCGGCGCAGGGTCTCGAGGTCGCTGAATCCACTGTCGGCCAGGATCTGCGCCATCTCGTCGAGCGTCAGGCCTTCGATGAGGGTGACCGGATAGGTCAAGACTTGCCCCTGGACCAGCTTGTCGAGCACCTGGGGCGTGCTCAGCGCCTCGTCGAATTGATACTCGCCGGCCTTCAGCGAGGGATCGTCGAGCAGGTAGACCAGATAGGCTCGCGCCAGGCGCGCGTCGGCGAGGACTCCGAGCTCCTCGAGCTTGCGCAGGATCGCGCTGGCGCTCGATCCCGGCTCGACGTTGATCAGCAGATCGCCGTCGAAGTCGCGATACGGACGGTTCAGCTGCTGCCAGCCCCAGGCGGCAGCGGCGCCACCGGCGACCACCGCGATCACGATCCCGGCGGCCAGCAGTCGCAGCAGCCACTTCATGGCGCCATCCCCTGGTCCAGCGCCTCCTGCAGGATGATCTGGGCCGCCACCGCATCGAGCTCGTGCGGTTCACCGGCGCCTCGGTGCTGCAGGCGCTCGCTCGCTTCGACGGTGGTCAGGGCTTCGTTGACCCAGTGCACCGGCAGGCCGCTGGCCTTGCCGACGCGCTGGCCGAAGCGGCGAGCTCGCTGGGCGGCATCGCCAGCGCGGCCCTCGAGATCGAGCGGCTCGCCAACCACCAGTAGCTCGATGTCTCTCTGGCGGGCAAGCTCAGCGATTTGGTAGGCCGCCCGGCGGTCCGTGGTGCGATGGATCGTCATGAGCGGCATCGCCCAGCGACCAACGTCATCCGATACCGCGAGACCGATCCGCTGCTCGCCAAAATCGATTCCGAGTGCTCGCAATAATTCGACCATCCATGCCGTTGAAAGTCGCCGAAATCGGACCCGCCGTTTCCGACAGACCTATGCTAGCCCGTCAGGCGTTTTTTAGCTAACATCGAACACTCCGAAACGCCCCCGCGACATCGGCGGTTTCAAATGCCAAGGCTCGCGAAATGCAACAGGGCTCATGAAATGCACCAGGGCCCGTACGCACGGTCCAGCATGCTGTTCCCCAAATGATTGTCGCTGACTTCGAAGCCCTTCTTTCCGAGTGCTCGATCCCCAGCATCCAACTATCCGGTAGTCCGGTTCTCAGGAGATTTCATGCAGGAGATTGCTGTCTTGAGTGCGGTTCGCACACCCGTCGGGTCGTTCCAGGGCTCGTTGGCTTCGCTGCGCGCTCCAGATCTCGGCGCCAAGGCTCTGGCGGCAGCTTTCACCAGAGCGCAGGTCCAAGCCGACGAAGTCGATCAGGTCTACATGGGCTGCGTCCTGCCGGCGGGTTTGGGGCAGGCGCCGGCACGCCAGGCGGCGATCGGCGCCGGCTGTCCGACCTCGACCGGCGCGCTGACCCTCAACAAGGTCTGCGGCTCAGGGATGCGAGCGATCATGACCGCCGCCAACGACCTGCGGTGTGGCGACTTTCGGGTCGTTGCCGCCGGTGGCATGGAGAGCATGAGCCAGGCGCCCTACCTGGCGACCGGCATTCGTGACGGCTTGCGTTTGGGGCACGGTCAGCTGATCGATTCGATGATTCACGATGGGCTCTGGGATGCCTACAAGGACATCCACATGGGCAGCTGCGCCGAGATGTGCGCAGAGCGCTACTCGTTCAGCCGTGAGGCGCAAGACGCCTACGCTCAGGAGAGCTATCGCCGAGCCCAGGCGGCGACGGAGGACGGGCGCCTGGCGGGCGAGATCGTTCCCGTCGAGGTGCCGCAGCGCCGCGGCGAGCCGCGGGTCGTCGACACCGATGAGGAGCCCGGACGGGCGAATTTCGGCAAGATGCCCAAGCTGCGTCCGGCCTTCGACAAGGCTGGCACGATTACCGCCGCCAACGCCAGCAAGATCAACGACGGCGCAGCCGCCCTGGTCTTGACCACCGCCGAGCACGCCCGCCAGCTCGGCCGCGAGCCGATCGCGAGGATCGTCGCGCACTCGACCTTCGCCCACGAGCCGGAGTGGTTCACGACCGCTCCGGTCACCGCGATCAAGCAGGTTTTGGATCGAGCCGGCCTGAGCGTTTCCGATATCGACCTGTTCGAGATCAACGAAGCCTTCTCCGTCGTCGCCCTGGCGGCGATCCACGAGCTCGAGCTGGATCCGGAGCAGGTCAACGTCAACGGCGGTGCGGTGGCCATCGGCCATCCGATCGGAGCGTCTGGCGCTCGCATCGTGGTGACTCTGCTGCACGCGATGGAGCAGCGCTCGGCTCGCCGCGGCTGTGCGGCGATCTGTTTGGGGGGTGGCGAGGCAACCGCCATCATTGTCGAACGGTGAGTCGCCTGAAATCCCACGAGAGCTCGATGAAACGATTCCTACTCGGCCTCCTCGCGCTCGGTCTGGCCTCGCAGCCCCTGACGGTCGACGCACAAGTCGATGAGGCGGCCGCCGAAGCCTCTGACGCCGCGACTGCCCAGGCCGAGGCGGACGAAGACCGGATCAAGTTCAATTACTCCCTCGGTGGCGAGGGCGGAGGCCGCGCTACCGGCACCGCCGGCAACATCGAATACGAGCGCGACCTCTACCTGATCGCGACCGGTGGCGTCGACTTCAAGTATCAGAGCCTGCGGCTGCAGGCCGATCGGGTGCGGGTCGATATCCCGACCAACTTCCTCACCGCCGAAGGGGACGTGGTCCTGGACGAAGGGGCTCAGCGCCTGGCGGGCACGACCATCGAGTACGACCTCGACACGCGCACCGGCCGAGTGACCAACGCCAAGGCGTATCTCGACGGCGACTACTACATCGAGGGCGCGCAGATCGCCAAGACCGGCGACATGACCTTCACGATCGACGACGGCGTGCTGACGTCCTGTGAGGGTGAGGTGCCGCCCTGGAGCATCGAGTTGTCGGAGGCCAGCGTCACGCTCGAAGAGTATGCGCGCATCAAGAACGCGCGGCTCAAGTTCAAGAAGCTGCCGGTGTTCTACTCGCCCTACATCCTGTGGCCGGCGAACACCGAGCGCTCCTCCGGCTTCCTGGTGCCCAAGCCGGGCTACTCCCGGCGGCGTGGCGCGGAGCTCGGTCTGGCGTATTACAAGACCCTGGGGCGCAGCGCTGACACCACGTTTGTGCTCGACCTGTCGTCCGAGGGCTTCGTCGGCTTTGGCAACGAATGGCGCTACCGCCCGTCCGAGGGCACCTCGGGTTTGCTCAGGGCCTACATCTTGCGCGAGCCGGACGACGCCGATCTCGATTTCTTCAGCAACCAATTCGACGACGCCATGCCGGGCGACGAGCGCTGGAAGGTCGAATTCCTGCACGAGAGCAAAGACATCTTGGGTGGCTTCCGTGGGGTCGTGTCGCTGCAGGAATACTCCGATCTGGATTATCTGCAGGACTACGAGCGCGACGCCGACGTCCAGAGCCGTTCTTTCATCTACTCCTACGCCTTCTTGACCAAGAACTTCGGGCCGCACTCACTGAATTTCTTGGTCGATCGACGCGAGCGTCTGCTGGCGCCGCTCAATACCGATATCCGGCATCAGCTGCCCGAGATCGAGTATCAGCTGCGCAAGTACCGGATCGGTCAGTCGCAGATCTATCTCGATCTGGCGGCTTCGATGCACTACTTCTCGGTCGATATCGGCGTCCCGAACCCGGATGATCCCACCGTCGAGGCGCGGGCGAGAAACCAATACGGGCGTGTCGATATCGCGCCGAACCTGTCGATTCCGCTCAGCAGCTTGCCGTGGCTCAGCGCCGAGGTCGAGCTCGGCGGCCGGGCGACGCACTACACCGACTCCTTGAACGACACTGGCACGGACTTCGAAGGCGATTCCCTCAACCGAACCTTCCCGCGCGCCGGTTTCAACATCATCGGCCCGAGCTTCTCCCGCATCTTCGACAAGAAGGTCGGAGCCTTCAGCAAGTTCAAGCACATCATCGAGCCGCGCATCACCTACAGCTACGTCGGGGATTTCGACGAACAGCAGAACATCTTCCGCTTCGACGAGATCGACAACCTGACGCCGGCCAACGGCTTCTTGTTCTCGCTGACCAACCGCATCGTCGCCAAGCCGGCGGCCGAAGAAGGCGAAGAAGACGTCGGCGGTGCGGTCGAGATCGCTTCTCTGGTGGTCAGCCAGGGGCTGAGTCTCGATGACGATCAGCCCGGACAGCAGTCGCTGGTCGATCCGACGATCCAGACCGACGAAGGGCCGCTGGGCGTCGCCTTGCGCGTCAACCCCAGCGAAACGACCAGCGTGCGCCTCGACGCCGGATTCAACACCCTGTTCGATTCACTGGAGATCCAGTCCTTGAGGCTGAGCGGCTCGACCATGCTGGGCCGCCACAATTTCGGCCTGTCATGGTTCTCCGACTGGCGGGTCGACCTGGAGGCTGATGACCTCGACCCGACGACTCCCATGGTGCCGTTCGACCTGCGGCCGGTGGTCAGCGAGAAGCGCAGCGAGCAGCTGCGAGTCTTCACCAAGCTGGCGCTTTTACCGGAACGACTGAGCCTGGAGGCGGAGCTCAGCTTCGACGTCGAGGGACGCGAAGATGCCCTGGGGAATCGTGACCCGTGGGACCTCTTGCAGCAGCGCTACTTCCTCAATTGGACCTCGCAATGCTACGCCTGGCAGCTCGAATACCGCGAGTCGCGTTTCCAGGAGATCCCCGACCGGGATATTCGATTCTCGCTAACGCTCAAGAACGTGGGGACGTTTCTGGATCTGAACGACTCGTTCTGAGCTTGATGCGCCGCGTCGCGGCTGTCGTGATGGGCGCACCTACGCTTCTGCTATTCGATTCAAAGGACTTGTAGATATGAAGGGATTGATTCTCTCCGGCGGCAAAGGTACGCGCCTGAGGCCGCTGACCTACACCTCTGCCAAACAGCTGGTGCCGGTGGCCAACAAGCCGGTGCTCTTTTTCGGCATCGAGTCGATCGTCGCCGCTGGCATCACCGATATCGGGATCATCGTCGGCGACACCAAGGACGAGATTCGCGCCGCGGTCGGCGACGGCTCGCAGTTCGGCGCCAGGGTCACCTACATCGAGCAGGATGCCCCGCGCGGTCTGGCGCACGCGGTGATGATCGCCGAAGAGTTCATGGACGGCGATTCGTTCGTGATGTATCTCGGCGACAACCTGATCGCGGGCGGCATCACCAGCTTGGTCCGAGAGTTCGAAGAGCTGGGGTGCAACGCCGAGATCTTGCTCGCCGAGGTTCCCAATCCGCAGCAGTTCGGCGTTGCCGAGCTCAATGATGACGGCACCGTGCGGCGGCTGGTCGAGAAACCACCCGAGCCGCGCAGCAACCTGGCCCTCGTCGGCGTCTACATGTTCGACGCCAATATCTTCGAGTCGGTGCGCCGGATCAAGCCTTCCAAGCGCAACGAGCTCGAGATCACCGACGCCATTCAGGATCTGATCGATCGCGGCTTGGTGGTGCATCCGCACAAGGTGCGCGGCTGGTGGAAGGACACCGGCAAGCTGGCCGACATGCTGGAAGCCAATCGCATTGTGCTCGAGTCGTTCGACATCCAGCGCGGTCCGGGCGAGATCGGCAAGGGCAGCAGCGTCGAAGGCCGAGTGTCCCTGGGCGAGGGGGTCGAGCTCGTCGACACCCTGGTGCGAGGACCGGCGGTCATCGGCGCCGGCACCCGCCTGGAGAACGCCTTCGTCGGCCCCTACTCCTCGATCGGGGCGAATTGCGAGCTGGTGCGCTGCGAGATCGAGAACTCGATCGTCCTGGCGGGCAGCGAGATCCGCGACATAGGCCTGCGCATCGACGGCTCTCTGGTGGGGCGCAACGTGCGCATCGTCAAGACCGATTTCAAGCCCAAAGCCTACCGGTTCATGCTCGGCGACAATTCCGAAGTCGGCATCACCTGAGCGCGTGAGCAGATCATGAGAGCCCTTGTTCTCGGTGGAACCGGTATGTTGGGGACGGCGGTCACGACGCTGTGGCGCCGGCGGCAGCAGGCGGTCCTGGCGTTGGAGCGTACCCGTGCGGATATCAGCAACCGCCAACAGCTGTGCGATTGGGTGACGGCGTTCAGTCCGGAGGTCGTCATCAACTGCGCGGCGTTCACCAGGGTCGACGACTGCGAGACCGAGCGCCAGCATGCCATGGACATCAACGGTACCGCGGTGGCCAACGTGGTGGCCGCGGCTCAGCAGGCAGACGCACCTTTGGTGCACATCTCTAGCGACTACGTCTTCGACGGCGCCGCCGAGACGCCTTACGTCGAAGACCATGAGACGGGACCTCGGTCGGCCTATGGCGCGAGCAAGCTCTTAGGAGAGACCGAGGCCCTGAAGTACGAGCGCTCGCTGGTCATTCGAGCGAGCTGGCTGTTCGGGCCCGGCGGCCCCAATTTCGTCGCGACCATGTGCCGCTTGATGAATCGAGAGAACCCGTCAGTGCGGGTGGTCGAAGATCAAGTCGGCTGTCCGACCTACACGCCTTATCTGGCGCGAGCGATCTGGGATCTGCTCGAGGCGGATCTCACCGGGGTCGTCCACTACTGCAATCGGGACGCCGTCTCCTGGCACGGCTTCGCGCAAGAGATCGCCCGGTTCGTGGCGCCGACGGCCGAAGTCCTACCGATTCCAACCTCCGAGTTTCCACGACCGGCCTCGCGGCCCGCGTATTCGGTCCTGGCGACTCGTCGCTTTGAAGCCACGGTAGGTCGCCGGGTAGAACCCTGGGCCGCCGGCCTGGCTACGTATCTGCAATAGGAGAAGGTTAATGAAAGCTCTAATCACCGGGGTTACCGGTTTCGCCGGCTCTCATCTGGCGGAATATCTGCTCGAGCATCAGCCCGATGTCGAGATCTTCGGCATTCGACGCTGGCGCAGCCCGATGGAGAACATCGCGCACCTCGACGGCAAGTTCGAGATGGTGGAGACCGACCTCACGGACTACAACTCGGTCTACCGCATGCTCGAGCACACGCGGCCCGACTTCATCTTCCACCTGGCGGCCCAGAGCTTCGTGCCCACCAGCTGGAACGCGCCGGCGGCCACCCTCGACACGAACGTGCTCGGGCAGACCCACCTGTTCGAGGCCGTGCGCGCCCTGTCGTTGGATCCGACCATCCAGATCGCGTGCTCGAGTGAAGAGTACGGCCTGGTGCATCCCGACGAGACGCCGATCAAGGAGACCAATCCGCTGCGACCGCTGTCGACCTACGCGGTCTCCAAGATCGCCCAGGACTACCTGGGTTACCAGTACTTCCAGAGCTACGGCATCAAGGCCATCCGGACCCGCGGCTTCAACCACACGGGGCCGCGGCGCGGCGAAGTGTTCGTGGCGTCCAACTTCGCCAAGCAGCTGGCCCGCATCAAGGCCGGCCTAGACGAGCCGATCATTAGGGTGGGCAACCTGGAGGCGATTCGCGACTTCACCGACGTTCGCGACATGGTGCGCGCCTACTGGCTGGCGGTGAATCGGGCCAAGCCGGGCGAGGTCTACAACATCGCGACCGGCAACGGTATCGTGATCCAAGATCTGCTCGATCGATTGATCGAGCTGACCGATGTCGATGTCAAGGTAGAGCAGGATCCGGAGCGGATGCGTCCTTCGGACGTTGAAATCCTCATCGGCGACAGCTCGAAGTTCCGGGCCGACACCGGCTGGGAGCCCGAGATCCCGTTCGACAAGACGCTCAGCGACATCGTCGATTACTGGCGAGAGAAGATTGCTGCTGGCGAGTGACCGATGCGCGTTCTCATCACCGGCATCGGCGGGTTCGTCGGCCGTCATCTCGCCAGCCGACTGACCGCAGTCGGGCACGACGTCTACGGCCTGTCGCTGAGGCCGGCTGCCGACGTCGCGGCGGTCGAGGTCCATACGGCGGATGTCCGAGACCGCGATCAGGTCGATGAGGTCGTTGCGAGCAGCCACCCTGAGGCCGTCGTGCATCTGGCGGGATTGGCCCGTCCGCGGGCCAATCGCCCCCCCGATGAATTCATGGGGGTCAACGTCGGCGGCACGCAAAACGTCGTAGAGTCGGTGAGTCAGCTGGATGTCGCCCGAATCGTTCTGGCTTCCAGCGGTCAGGTGTATGGCAAAGTCGAGCCCGAGTCGCAGCCGATCTCCGAAGACCACCCGCGGGCTCCGCTGAGCCCCTACGGCGAGAGCAAAGCGAAAGCCGAAGACATCGTGCTCAGCCACCCCGCCGGCATGGTCGTGCGTTCGTTCAACAGCATCGGGCAGGGCCAGCCGCCGGGCTTTGCGCTGCCGGATTTCGCCCACAAGCTGGCGGACATCAAGGCCGGCCGTCGTGAGGTGCTCGAGTGTGGCAATCTGAGCGCGAGGCTCGATTTCCTTCACGTCAGCGATGCGGTCGAGGGCTATCGTGCGGTGCTCGAGCACGGTGAGCCCGGCGCGATCTACAATCTGGCGAGCGGCGTCGACCGCTTGATGGAAGAAATGCTGGACCTGTTGATCGAAGTCTCGGGCGTCCGCGCTAGAGTCGAGGCGGGGCTCGCTGAGCCTGTCATCGGTCTGCTCAAGGGCGACAACCAGAGGTTGCGTGCCCTGGGCTGGCAGCCCGCCCATACCGTTGGGGAAGCGCTGCAAGAGCTTTGGGACGAGGTCTCACGGGCGGCGTAGCGCCACAGGGAAAGCCGCATTGAATAAACACAGCGGGTTCATCGCAAACGGGGACGACAGCCGGGGTAGCAGAACATGAGAGAGATGTCAGAGGCAGGCGCAGAGACAGGCGAAGTCCTCAAAATGGTACCGAGAGCCCCGGCGGAGCTCGCTGACGATGGACTGCCGAGCACGGGGTTGCTGAGCTTCTACGATCGGCTGAGAGAAGGGATCATTCGAACCGTAGAGCGCAGGGGCGGCAAGCTCGGTCAGAGGGCGACCGACGCCCTTCTGCTGGTCCCCGACATCTTCATGCTGCTAGTGCGGCTGTCCCTCGACAAGGACGTGCCGAAGGCGACGCGAGGCGTGCTGGCGAGCACGCTGGCCTACTTCGTGCTGCCGTTCGACCTGCTGCCGGAAGGCGTGATCGGCCCCGTCGGTTATCTCGACGATCTGGCGCTCGCCCTGATGGCCCTCTCGCAAGCGTTCGGCAGGGACCTAGAAGTCTATGCCGAGCGGCATTGGAGCGGTTCCCAGTCACTCCGCCAGGTGATGAGCGACGCGCTCACCACCGCCCACAGCCTGTTGGGCAGCAGCCTCTTCGATCGCTTGCAGAGCGTCCTGGCCAAACGCGGCGTCGAGCTGGAAGAGCCGCTGCAGGACGGCTAGGGTCGGTAGTCGGTTGCGCAGCTCGGTCGGGCGCTATGCGTCATTGGCGGGTTGCGAGCTGCGCGCCGCCTCGAGCTGTCCGACGAGTGCAGCTACCGAAGCGTAGCCACCGTCTGAAAACGTACCGAGGTTGGCCTGGAATTCCTCCATCCCCCGGGCTCCCCAGCTGCGGTAGACCGAGGCCTTGATCAACAGCTGAAGCTTGTCGCAGATCTTGACGAACCGGGCTTCGCGCGTCGCCTGCTCCTGGTACTCGGCAAACCGCTCGACGGCTCGGTCTCCGAGTGGAGCCAGCAGATCCTGCGCGATGGCCAGCTCAGCTTGGGCTTTGGCGCCGCGCGGAAAGTAGGCTGCGGCGTTGCGCGGCAAATCGCCGGTGCGGACTTCGGCCAGATCGTGAACCAACGCCAGCTCGAGGACGCGCAGTCGGTCGAGCTCGGGCTCTTCGCAGGCCAGCGTCCAGGCAACGAACGCGGTGTGAAACGCGTGCTCGCTGACGCTCTCGGGCTCCGCAACGCCTCGCAGAGAAAAGCCAATCCGCGGCACGCGATCCAGAGCCTGAAGCTCGGACAACACTTCGAGCAGGGTGGAATTGCGATGCTTCATCACGGCCACGACTTTTGACGTTGATTCTCGGGACCGCGATACTACACGCAACGACGAACCGAACGATCCCCAAGGTCCACAAAGATGTCCAACGAATCCCCATTGATGCTCGGCATCGAAACCTCCTGTGACGATACGGCCTGTGCCGTGGTCGACGCGACCGGCAGAATCCTCGCGTCGGTCGTCTCGAGTCAGCTCGCGAAGCATCGACCCTATGGTGGTGTGGTGCCGGAGATCGCTTCGCGTGAGCATCTCAACAACTGGCCGGAAGTGAGCCGAGAGGCCTTGGAGGCCGCGGGAATCACCCTCCAGAATATCGACGCCGTCGCTGCGACGCGGGGCCCTGGTCTGGTCGGCAGCTTGTTGGTCGGTATGTCGCTGGGGCGAGCGATCGCCTGGGGCCTCGACGTTCCGTTTTATGGCGTGCACCACCTCGAGGGGCATCTCTATTCCCCCTTCCTGCAGGGTGAGGGACAGCAGGCGATGCAAGTCCCCGAGCGTTTCGAGGGGCTGGTGGTGTCCGGTGGACACACCTCGCTGCTCGAGGTGCGCGGCGGCGAAGTCCGCAGCCTGGTCGAGACCCGGGACGATGCGATGGGCGAGACCTTCGACAAGGTGGGCAAGCGTCTTGGCTTGGCCTACCCTCAGGGGCCGCTGGTAGACAAGCTGGCCGAGTCCGGCGATCCAGCGAGCGTCCCGTTTTCGCTACCGCGGGTCAAAGACGAGCTGTTCTTCTCGTTCTCGGGTCTCAAGACACAGGCCTTGCGAGCGATCGAGGGGCTCGAGCGCGAGACGGATCTGAAAGTCGCCGAGATCCGGGCCGGGGGAGAAGTGCCTGCCGCAGCCCGGGATCTGCTGGCGAGCTTCCGGCGTGCCGCCGTCGATCAGATATTGGACCGCCTGGAGCAGCGCCACGCGCGACAGCCTTTTCGAGACCTGGCGGTCTCAGGAGGCGTCGCGGCCAATCGCCTGCTGCGGCGCGAGCTGACGGCTTGGGCGGATCGGCGCGACGTCGGCCTGCACCTGGTGCCGCTGGTCTACTCGGGCGACAATGCGGCTATGATTGCCTTTGCCGCGGCCGAGCGTTTGCGTAGGGGGGATCTCGACGAAGGTCACAGTGAAGGGCATGGTGACCGAATCGCGAGCCGCATACCCTTCCCCAGCGCCTCCTGAGAGCCTCCCTACTGCGACGCTCACCAGCGGCGTGCAAGAATTCTCTTTGCGCTGCGATCCTCGGGTACCCGCTCCCGCTGCGAGTCCCGAGAGAGGCTGATCATTGATCCAGCTGCCAGCGTCCAGCCGAGTGCTAGACGCTCAGCTGAACGATTGAAACCGAGCAAACCCCATGACGACGACATCTGAGCCAATTCGATCTGGCACCCGCCAGGCGTTTCGATCGGTCCCCAGGACCGGCGTGATCTACGTGACCAATGAAGCCACGGCGCTGGGATATCGCACCGACCACGCCGACTGGTGCAACCTCGGTCAAGGCCAGCCCGAGTCCGGAGCCATCCCCGCCGCCCCGCCTCGCCTCGCTGCTCTCAGCATCGATCCCGGCGATCATGAGTATGCGCCGGTCTCGGGCCTTTGGGAGCTGCGCGAGTCGATCGCCTCGTTCTACAACAAGGTCTACCGCAGAGGTTTACCCTCTCAGTATTCGGCCGAGAACGTCTCGATCTCCTCAGGGGGGCGGGCCGCCCTGACGCGAGCGGTAGCCTCCTTGGGCCAGGTCAATCTCGGGCACTTCCTGCCGGATTACACGGCCTACGAAGAGCTGCTGGATATCTTTCGTCTCGTTTCGCCGATCCCCATCCTGCTCAGCCGCGACCAGGCCTACGAGTTCTCGGCGGACGACCTGGAGCGGGAGATTCTCGGCCGCGGTCTGTCGACCATCCTGCTGTCGAATCCCTGCAACCCCATGGGCAAGCTGGTCTCCGGCCACGAGCTCGCCCAGTGGATCGACATCTGCCGACGTCTCGACTGCACGTTGATGCTGGACGAGTTCTATTCTCACTACATTTGGAATCCTGGGCCCGGCGAAGACGGCCCCATGGTGAGCTCGGCGCGCTACGTGGAGGACGTCGACCGCGATCCGGTGGTGATTTTTGACGGCCTGACCAAGAACTGGCGCTACCCGGGATGGCGCATCACCTGGACGGTAGCTCCGAAACCCGTCATCGAGGCCGTCGAGAGCGCAGGGTCCTTCCTCGATGGTGGCGGCTCGAAGCCGCTGCAGAGGGCGGCCGTGCCCTTGCTGGAGCCCGAACGGGTCGCCGTCGAGACGGAAGCCATCCGCCGCACCTTCAAACCCAAGATGGAGTTGATGCTGCGCCGCGTCAAAGACATGGGCCTTTCGATCGACCGCGAGCCGGACGGCACGTTCTACGTGTTTGTTTCCCTGGTGGGCCTGCCGGAATCGATATCAGACGGCATGGCGTTTTTCCGCGCCGCGCTCGAGCAGCGCGTG
>JBCCEE010000064.1:0-26940 GCA_039030415.1 Acidobacteriota bacterium | reverse complement strand
TCGGCTCGAACACGTAACGGAAACCGCTTCTCCACTGATAGTCACAGGCGACGAATTGGTGCTCGTCGAGGGCGAGAAAGAGATCGTCCAGGGGCCTGAAGAGCAGCAGGTCGGCATCGAGAGCCATGAACGCTTCCGCGCCGGTCAGCCACGAGGCGAGCATCCGCAGACGCTTGGGATGGCGCAGTGGCCAGCCACTCAGATAGCGTTTGACCCACCGATCGATCCGCTCCGCGAGCTCGAGCGGCACGAGCCCGAGCCCGAAACGCTCGCCCAGCTCGAGGCAGCGGCGGCACGCGTCACTGTAGGGAATCAGCCAAAGCTCGCCGGTTTCGCCAGCCCTACGAGCGCTGTAGCACAGGGTGACGACCTGGTCACAGACCGCATCATCTCCCAAGATGAAGAGACTTCGCTTCACGCGAGCATCGTACTCAACCCGTCACGTCCCGTCGATGCCAGTGGCCCAAGCAGGGATCGATAGACGGTCGCGCTAGATGGGCTGCGCGCGGGCTCGCAAACTCGCCTTGGCGCAATCGCGCAGCTCAAACTCATGGGATAAATAGCTTTATGGGCACTATTATCACGGATTCTGCTCACACAGTCCTCGCCCGTGCTCGCTCCACCAGCGCGACCTCCAGGTCATGAACCCTGTGCTGGGATGCGAGCTAGCGAGCGAACGGTCGGTTAGACTCGACTGATGGACCGCAAGAGGTGCACTGAGCGTTGAGGGCTCGCGGACCGCAGGCTGTAGCCCCGCCCGTGTGGACTCGACGCCAGCTCCTGACCCTGACGCTCGGCATCAGCCTGAGTGGCTGCGGCGCGGGATCGCCACGGCCTCGCGGCGCTACGTCAGCCGGCGGCGTCGCTTCCAAGAGCCCCATCGAGCTCGACGGCGCCGGCCACTGGACGAGGCGGCTGCCCTGGCAGCGTCAAGTGGAGCTACGAGCTCCTGACGGAGCGGCCTGCGACGCCCAGCTGGCGGAAGCGCAGCGCGAGGTCAGACGCCTGGGGGGCGGCGTCGTGCGCTTGCCTCCTGGTTCGTTCCGCTTCGAAGCCCCGATCGTTCTGCAGGAAGGAGTGATTCTACGCGGCGCCACGCCGGAGACTCACAGCGCGCTGTCACCGGAGTTTGACCCGCCGACTCGCCTCGAGTTTCCCGACCTCGATCCCGAGCGCCCCCAGGCGAGAGGTTTCGCGGGTATCAAGATCGCCCCCGGCGCCTCGCGCTGCGGCGTCATGCATCTGGCGCTGAATCGAGGACAGATCGACGGGCGCGAGCGCGAGCCGGGCAGCCACCGCTTCGTCTACGGCTGCCTGATGCGCAACGCCGTGGCGGCTCAGGCACGGCCAGGGGGTCCAGACCCGCGCGCCTTCAGCGACCGCTTCGCCGCCGCCATCCGCCTCGACGCCGCCAGAGGCACCTACATCGCCAACAACCGTCTGCCGCGTTCCGGCGAAGCCGACTTCATCCTGCGCGACTACCGGCTGCTCGACGGCGAGACCGAGATTACCGTCGACGCCCTGCGCTTCGACCACGACAATCGACCCGGCATCTTCGCCAACTTCCACAACGCGGGCGGCGAGGCCGGCTCGGGATTCAACGGTACTCCCCGCTCACACCCACGCGCCTTCCGTCAGGGAACCGAGATCCTCGGTAACTTCATCGCCTGCACGGGTCGCACCGCCATCGCCTTCACCGGCGACGGCACGGTCTGCCGAGGCAACACCGTGCGCTTCACGCCCGACGTTTGGCGGCCGACGGTGGACGGCCGCAAGCTGTCGCGCGGCTCGACCACCAACGGTAACCGTGCCGTCGAGGCTCGCGGCTGGCGCTGGCGGGTGATCGACAACGACCTCGAGGTGTACTCCAATCTCGCTCACGATCGCGAGTACTACCTCAACGACGGTGAAGGCGTGCTGCACGAAGATCATATGAATACCTCGGTGCGCGACGTGGTCTTGAGCCACAACCGCGGCAACGCCTCGCTGATGCTCTACAAGACCGGCCCCATTCGAGGCGCCGAGATCCGCGGCAACACCATCGAGATGCCAGACGGGCGCGACCATCGCACCGCCATCTTCGTCAGCGCTTCGCGCAACGAAGCGCCTCAACCCTGCCGGGAGGTCGTCATCGCCGACAACCGCCTGGTGGGTGACATCCTCCTGGACGGCACGCCGGCCGCGGCCAATGCCATCCGCGGCAACGTCTCGACCGCCGCCGGCGGCACGATCTTCAACCGCGCCGAGGCTACCCTCGAGGACAATACCGGCTTTGCAACCGACGTCTAGACTGCAGACGCGCAAACCACAGACGCGCAGCCTGCAGACGCGCAGACTGCAGCGGCCACCGACGCGACGCGGCTTCCTGGGCGGCATCCTGGGTGGCTTCCTGGGCAGTATCCCGCTCGGCTTGCTCCCAGGACTGGCAGCGGGCTGCGGCCGACGGGACCCGCTCCCAGCGAGGCCGCGCGACGCCCCCCTCACCGCCCCGCCGCACGATACCTTGGCACCGTGGGTGGCGACGCTGCCGTGGGACCGGGTCGTCGATGTCACCCAGGTTCCGGGATCGAGCTGGGTACAGCGCTGTGAGGCCGCCCAGGATCTGCTGAACGGCCGAGGCGTCATCTACTTGCCGCCGGGGCGCTATCCGCTGGACCGTCCGCTTCCGCTGCGCGACGGCGTCGTGCTGCGCGGTGCCCCGACAACCCCAGCACAGGCCGCCGCGGACGAGCGGCCGACCGTACTCGCCTTCGAGCCCGGCTCCGCCGAACAGCCCGACGCGAACCGCATCACCCTGCGTGATCCGGCTTCAGACTCGCGCTGCGGCGTCATCGATATCGCGGTCGAGCACGGCCGCATCGACCTCGGCGGCGGCTCATGGAAACGCACCGGCTCTCAACGCCTGGTGATCGGCTGCCGGCTCGTCGCCTGCGCTCGGCTGGTGACGCTTCCGAGTCGCGTCTTCGTCGACCGACGTACGGCGGCGATCACCGTCGATTCGGACCGCGACGCCCTGGTTCAGGGCAACGTCCTCGCTCGCAGCGCGGAGCACCCCCTGGGCGTCGACCTCGACAACCGGCCGGGCATCGTCGTCAACCGCCACAGCATCGGCGGCAGCGCCAACTCGAGCTTCGACGGCTCCCCGCTGACCCAACCCTTCGCCTTCCGCCGTGGTCTGGTGATCGCCGACAACACGGTGTGGAGCACCGGACGGGCGGCGATCACCTTCACCGGCAACGGCACGGTATGCCGCGGCAACACCGTGCGTTTCCCGCCCGATTTTCGACGCAGCACCGTAGACGGCTCCAAACCGTCCTCCGGCTCGCAGAGCAACGCCATCCGCGGCGTCCACGCCGGCGGCTGGAGCTGGCGGGTCGAAGACAATGACTTCCAGATCTTCTCCAACCTGACCCTCGACGACAGCACGACCAACGACGGCCAGGCCCTGCAGCACACCGACCACGCCAACAGCGAGATCCGGGGCGCGGTGATCCGCGGCAACCGCAGCAATGCGCCGTTCGAGCTTTGGCGTACCGGCGGCATCGTCGACGTTCAGGTCTCGGAAAACGTCATCCACGTGGTGAAGCGCGTCAAGAAACAGCCGACCTGGGCGGTGCGGGTCGTCGCCGATCGTGCCGGCTCGCGCCACCCTTGCCGGGACGTCCACATCGAAAGCAACGAGGTCGACGGTGGACTGTGGATCGCGGGCGAGCCGGCGACAGGCAACCGTATCGCGCACAATCGCAGCGTCCGCGATACCCAGTCGATCCTCAACGAAGCCGAGGCCGACGTGCGCGACAACGTGGGCCTGAAAGTCGGACAGCGGTCCGAGCTCGGGATGACCTGATGCCGGACGCACAACGGGCTTCGACCCAGCCGCCCGCGATCCTGGTCCTCTCCCCTGAAGCCCATGACCAGCTTGGCGGGCTCGCCAGTTATCTGCGCGGGATCGTCACAGCGCTCGGTCCCGAGCATGCCGTGACTTTCTTGGGGCGAGCTCGGGCCACCCTCTCGACCCACAGGCCCGTTCGCAGCACGCCGACGACGGCCGACGCCTCCCCACACCTAACGCAGCTAGCCACCCGCTCCCGCGCGGAGCAAATCTGGCAGGCCTTGCGCTGGGCGCTGAGATGTCGGCTTCGCAGGCAACCCACGCTCACCCTCTGCGGCCACCTCCATCTCGCGCCGCTTGCGGTGCTCGTCCAGCGTCTAGCCGGTGGACGCAGCCTGCTGGTGCTGCTCGGCCTGGAGAGCTGGCAGGCTCCCTCGAGCCCTGCTGCCCGCCGCGCCGCGAGCCGCTTCGATCGCTACGTCTCGGTGAGCCGCTTCACCGCCGAGCGTTTCGGCCGCTGGAGCGGCGTCGATGCCGGGCGCATCATCGTCATCCCACCCGCCGTCGATCCCGAGCCCTTTCGAAGGGTCACCCGAGACAACGTCCTGAGCCTTCGGCGCGAGCTCGGGATCGTTGACCGCCCCACCCTCCTGACCGTCGCCCGGCTCGACGAGGTGGCGAACCGCAAGGGCCACCACCATGTGCTCGGCATCCTGCCCGAGCTGCGCCAGAGCCATCCCGGCCTGGTCTACCTCATCGCCGGCGACGGCCCGGGACGCTCGACGCTCGAGCAGCAGGCAGCCACCCTGAGCATCGCCGATGCCGTGCGTTTCCTCGGCCCTGTCAGCGAGGCCCGCAAGGCCGCACTCTTCCGCCTGGCCAACGCCTTCGTGCTGCCCAGCGAAGGCGAAGGCTTCGGCATCGTCCTGGCCGAAGCCGCCATCTGCCGCCTGCCGATCGTCTACAGCTCGCTCGACGCCTCCGCCGAAGCGGTGGCCGGCGTCGAGAGGTGCTGGTCCGTCGACCCGCGGGCGAAGCCGCAGCTCCTAGCGGCTCTGCAGGACGCCCTGAGCTCGGGAGCCCAGGCTCCCGCCCAGGCCCCGGCCGTCAGAGAGCTGCCGGGCTGCACACCCGCGGCATTCGGGCAGGCCTGGCGACACGCCGCCTCTCAATCCGCCTTGGGTGACGAGACGCTCTCGAGTGAAGAAACCTTACCGAACAGCGGCTCATAGTAGTTACGCAAGACCACGTCGCGGTGGAACTGCTGGCGCACGAAGCGGGCACCGCGGGCGCCGATCCCGCGAGCCCGGGTAGGGTCGCCGGCGAGCTCGCGAGCCGCCTCGAGGATGGCGTCGGCATCCGACGGTGCCACCTGCACGACACCGCCGGAACGCTCGAGGTCGGCTGCCAGGCTCGAGCCTGTGGACATGGCCGCGATCACCGGCGTGCCGCTCGCCAGGTAGGTGATCAGCTTGGACGGCACGCACAGCGCCTCGACTTCCGCCCGCTGCAGCAGCACCAGCGCGTCAGCTGCCGCCAGGCGCTCCGCCAGCTGCTGGCGGGATCCCAGCTCCAGTAGCCGGACGCGGGCGCCCGCCGGATCGTCGCCCAGCTCAGCGAGGGCCTCACGCACGGCGACTTCGCGAGCGCCGGCGCCGGCGATGGCGATCCGCACCGGGTCGCCCGGACGCGCTTCGCGGGCACAGGCCACTAGGGTCTCCGGATCATGCTTGACGCCGAGATTGCCGGAGTAGAACAGCAGGAAGTCCTCGTCCCCCGCCCCCATCTCGGCACGCACGGCGCGTCGACGCTCCGGCGTCAGCTCGACCGCCAGATCCTCGACGTCGACCAGCAGCGGCAGCTCGGCGAGACTCGCGCCAGGCACCTTGCGCCGGACGTTGTCTCCCATGTCCTGCGACAGCACCAGCACGCGCTCCGCCACCCGGTAGAGGCGGCGCTCCAGCCAGGCCAGCGCCCAGCGCAGCCAGCGGGCGCGCAGCATCCCGAGGGTCACCGCGGTGTCGGGCTGGATATCCTGCACGTACACCCAGTAGCGGCGACGCTGCAGGGCACAGATCCAGCCGGCGAGCACCGCCAGCGGCAGCGGCGGCGAGATGCAGACGACGAGGTCCGCTCGCCGCGCCAGCAGCCGCAGGGCGGCCGGCACCGCGAAGCTCAGCTCGTGGACGATCCGGTTCCAGGTCCGCGGTCGCTGCGGGACGTAGCGCCCCAGGCGGGTCACCGAGATGCCGTGCACCGTTTCGTCGATCCGCAGCTTGCGGCGGTAGCGCTCGGGCACCTGCCACTCCGGGTAGTACGGCACGCTGGTCAGTACGCTGACCTCGTGCCCCAGGCGCTGCAGGGCGCGCGCCGTGTCGGTCGCCGAGACTCCGATGCCGGTGCGCTCCGGGGCGAAGTTGGGCGACAGCAGCAGGATCTTCATGGGCTTCCGGCCCCCGAACGACCGGCCCGACTCAGAGACAGCAGCTCGAGGTCGACGCGGGTGCGATACCAGAGCGCGTGCAGGTAGTGATACCGCAGGCCGACCGGGCCGTCCATGAAGCCGCGCTGCAGGATGGCCCGCAGTAAAAACCACAGCAGCGGTCTCAGCAGTGGCGGCAGACGGTAATAGACGCCCCGCCAGGCGCGGCGGCGCTGACGCGGGTCGCCGCGCCAGGCCGGCTCCAGTGCCTCCCCCACCCTCTCCCGCCGGCTCTGCGCCTCGAGGGCGGCCCAGCGCAGGTGGCGCTGCTTCCACTCGTCCACCGACGTCGCAACTTGGTCGACCAGCTCGCCGTGCAGCCGGCCGGTCGGCCCGTCGCACACGAAGTGTTGATCGTAGGGTCGCGCTTCGACCCGCGCCGCGCCGCGCCGGAACAGCCGCAGCTGCCAGCTCGGCCAGCGACCGCCGTGGCGAATCTCTCGCCCCAGGAACACCTCGAGCCGCGGCAGGAGAAACGCCTCGTAGCCCGCTCGCTTTGGATCGAGCGCCAGGATCTCCCGGATCAGCGCCTCGGAGAGCACTTCGCTGGCGTCGAGGTGGAGCTCCCACGCGCCGCGTATCGGCAGCTCTCGAATCGCCCAATTCCGCTGGTCGTGGTAGGAGCGGAAGGGACGATGCACCACGCGGGCGCCCGAGCGCTCGGCGATCCGCACCGTATCGTCGCGGCTGCCGGAATCCACCACGTGCAGGTCGCGGCTCACCCGGCTCGCGGCGTCCAGGGTCGCTGCCAGGGTCTCGGCAGCGTCCTGGGTCAGCACGACGACCGAGAGGTCGTCCCGGGGTGGCCGGGATGGCGGATGTGCGGCCGACGGGGCCGCCTCAGCAAGACTCACGGCGCGACGATACGGTGGTAGTGATCTTCCATCAACTCGCCGATTCTCTGCCAGTCGAATCTCTGAGCCAGATCTCGGGCCCGCCGCGCGCGCTGCTGACGCTCGCTGGGAGCTTCTAAGGCACGCACTATCGCCTCCGCCAACGTCCGCGCCGCCCGCTCATCGCCGAGCTCCACGACCCAGCCGGCCTGGTGCTGCGCCACCTCATCGGCCAGCGCCACCGCCGAGGAGACGATCGGCGGCAAACCGGCGGCCATCGCCTCGAGCACCGACAGTCCAAAGTTGTCATAGGAAGACGGCGCGATCAGGACATCGGCCGCCGCCAGGGCGAGACGGCGTTCCCCGTCATCGAGCTGGCCGCACCAGCGGACGGCCGGCGGCAGCGTCCCCGCCGCCCGCTTCGACGCCACCAGGCCCTCCTGGTCACGCCCCGCGAGCAGGATCTTCAGCCGCGTCTCGGTACCAAGCCGGGCGGCGGCGGCGACTGCCAGGTGCGCCCCCTTGCGCTGGGTCAGCCGCCCGAGAAAGAGCGCGACGCGATCGTCTGGCTCGATGCCCACACGGTCACGAAACTCCGCCAGCTCCCGCCCCGTGGCGCTAGGGCGCAGGGCTTCGACATCGACCCCCAGCGGGCAGACAAACGCCGCCGGCCAGCCGCCGAGACAGGCCTCCCGCTGCTCGCGCGGGTGGGTGAAGTGCACCGCGGCGCACCGCGCCAGGTTCCTGGCCTCGAACAGATGCTCGGCAATTCGCTTGCGGCCGCGACGCCGCTGCCAGATCAGCGGGTCGAGGCTGCCGTGGGGTCGCACGACGTAGGGGACGCCGCGCTGCCGGCAGAGCGCCGGGCCGACCGCCGAGTGGAAGAGGTAGAGCGAGTGGACGTGCACCAGATCAAAGCGTTCGATGCGCCGTCTGAGCTGACGCCACAAACCGAGAGACGGCTTCAGGCTGCGAGGTGGCAAGACCGGGTAGCGCCGGACGGTGAGGCCACCGGCTGAGCGGATCGGCAGAGCTTCGCTTCCCGCCCGCAGGAAATCTGTGGTCATAATCTCGACCTCATGCCCGCGACGCGCCACCGCTTCCGCCATGCCGAGGACCGCAGCCGCCGGACCGCCACTGGCGCGGTCGAGGTCGGCGATGAGGTGCAGGATTCTCACGGTTCGGGCACGTTATCGCAGCCCAGGCCGGGCTGGCGAAAGCGCCAGGTCCTGCGCGTCCGGCTCACTCAGGCCGCGCAGCGGCTCTGGGGCAGGCCCTGCCGCGACGCCGAGCTCGCGTTCGTCGTCGCCACCTACCGGCAAACCGAGCTGCTCGAACGCTGTCTGGGCGACCTGCGCAGGTTCTACCCTCGTGCCACCCTGCTGGTGGTTGCCGATGGCGATCCCGATCCTCGCCTGGAGCCGATCTGCGCTCGGGCGGCAGGCACCCTGTTGCGCGGAGAACGGCTCAAGCTGCCGGGGCTCGGCGGCGCCTACTGGCAGCGCATGGCGCAGGCGTTCGCCGACACCGGCTGCGAGTACCTGGTGAAAGTAGATCCCGACAGCCGCTTCGAGCGCCGCTTCCGCTACCTGAGCCGGGCCGGATTCTTCGGCACGGTGATCGGTCGCGACACGCCCTACCATCACGTTCAGGGCGGTTGCCAGGTGCTTCGACGCCGTACCGTGCTGCGCTGGCTCGCCTCGGGCCTGCTCGACGATCCCGTCTACCGCGACGTCGACGGCTGGTGCGAGGCCGGGCCGCTGCGCCAGCGTTTGCTCGACTATCAGCAGCGCAGCGGCGTGCTGGCGGTCGACCACATGCTGTTCGACATGATGCGGCGACTCGGCGTCCGCGCGGTGCCCTGGCACGAGGTGGCCTGCTGGTGGCCCCGGCCGCCGCTGTGCCCGCGGGGCCTGTTCGCCATCACCCACCCGCATCCGCTGGCGGCAGCAGAGCCTCGAGGCGACGCGCCACCGCTTTAACGCTGAAGCGCTGGAGCGCCCGCTGGCGACCGACTTCGCCCCGCCGTCGAGCGCCTTCGGCATCACCGAGAAACGCTTCGAGCTGCCGGCGCAACGAATCGGGATCGCCGGGCTCGGCGACGAAGCCCGCGTCCCCAACGATCTCCGGGAGATCGCCGACCCGCGTCACCAGCACCGGCCGCGCCATCGCCATGCCGTCGAGCAGCTTGAGCGGCAGCTGACAGCGGGTGATCGGCGTGTCGCGCTGCGGCACGACGACGAGGTCGGCGGCGGCCAGGTAGGCCGGAACCTCCGCCGGCGCGACGGCCGGCCGCCGCACTACCCGCTGCGGCCAGCCCCGCATGAGGTGGTCGTGGTAGTCATCATAGGGGCTTCCGCCGAGGATCAGCAGACGGCACGGCGGCTCGGCCGGCAGCGCTTCCAGGGCATGCAGCAGGTCCTCGAGTCCTTTGTAGGGCCTGGGGGCCCCAGCGAACAGCAGCAGACGCTGGGCCGGGTCCAGTCCGAGGCGCGCCCGCTCGGCCCGCCCGTCGAACCGGCTCGGGTCGAGTCGGTCAGTATCCCGCGCCGTGGGCAGCAGCTCGCCGTCGAACCGTCGCGCCAGCTCGGTGCTCGCCGCGGTGAGCCGATCGACGCTTCGCGCCCGCCGCTCCAGCCAGCGGAAGTAGCGGGGATGCTCTAGCTGTCGCCAGGGGCCTTCGGCTCGCGCCAGCGCACGCCAGCCGCTGGACGTCGGGGCGAAGCGCATCTCGTCATCGTCGAGGTCGAGCATCAGCGGCCGGCGGCTCAGGCGCCGGGCCAGCAGAGCGACGCCGAAGCTGAGCGGCCGCAGCTTGTGAGCCAGCAGCAGCTCACCGCGGGAGGCACGAGCCGCTCGCAGCAGATCCCGCAGGCCGGCAGGCGCCGCTCGCCTGGGCGCCACGTGGACCGACGCCACCCGCGACCCGAGATCGCCCAGCCCCTCAGCAGGGCCGAATCCGATAACCCCCACGTCATGGCCGAGGGCCAGCAGGCATTCAATCAGGCCGTGCAGCCGCACGCCGCCTCGCCAGCGCCCCACCGCCCGGGGACCGAGGTCGCCCGCAAAAACGGTGATGCGTCGTGCCCTGGCGCTCAAACGTGCTCTGGCGCTCAACAGAGATCTCCCGCAGCCGCCAGCAGCTGCCTCAGAAACGCGGCGTGCTGGCGCGCTACGGCTTCGGTACTGTAGCAGTTTCGCACCCGCTCACGTCCCCGCATCGCCAGCTCGCGGCGCAACGCCGCGTCACCGAGCAGGCGCCTGAGGGCCTGCGCCAGCTCCGCCGGCGCGTCGGGCGGAAACAGCAGGCCGGCGTCCTCCACCACGTCGGGGATGGCCCCCGAGCGGGACGCCGCCACCGTCACGCCCTGCGCCATGGCCTCGACCAGCACCATGCCGAATTGCTCCTGCCAGCCGCGGGTCGTCAGCGTGCGGAATTTGGCATCCGAGCGCGACGGCAGCACCAGCACGTCAGCGGTCGACAGCAACCCCGCCATCGCCTCGGGCTCGACCGCTCCGAGCCACTTCAGCCGCTTCCCCACCGGCGAGGCCTCACGCCACCGCTCCACCCGCTCGAGCTCCGGGCCGCGCACCGCGAGGAGGATCTGCCACGGCACGTCTTCGAGCGAGTCGAGCGCGGTGAGCAGGAGGTCGATGCCCTTTTGCCGATGCAGCCGGCCCGCGAACACCAGGGTCGGCAGAGCGGGATCCAGCCCCAGGCGCTCGCGCCAGGACCGGCGGGTCGCTTCAGGGACCGGCTTGGGGTCGACGCCCATCAGCGGCCGTTCGAGCAGCGGTCCGCGAAAGCCGTGGTCGCGCAGGATCTCACCCGCCGCCGCATTGCCGACGATCGCGGCGTCGGATCCGTCGAGGTTGAACCGCTCCAGCTGCCGCAGCGGCCAGCGCAGCGCGTACGGCACGTTGGCCCAGGTGAAGAAGACCACCCGAAAGCGCCCGCGCAGCAGGCGGCGCAAGACCAGCACCTGAGCCAGCGCCAGGGATTTGGCACCATACTCGACCTGCACAACGTCGGGCCGAAAGCGGCGCAGCTCGCGCAGCATGCGGGGTCCGTAGAGCAAAGCCGACTGATTCGGCGCGCCGAGGGTCGCCGTCGGGATGCGCTGGAAGCCCTCGTCCCTCAAAGCTGTGGGACGCAAACGCCGACCGCGGATTCCGCCGGCCGGCCACGATGACGGCACCAGCAGCCGCACCTTCATCTCGCTGCCTGGGTTCTTGCCGCCCAAGATCTCGCTATCCAGACCGGCGAGGGCACGCAGGGTCGCGCAGTTGCGATCCACCACGTAGCTGTGGCCGAGAATCAAGAGACGCATGGGCGAAGTCTGCACGAGCGAAGGCTGCACGAGCGAAGGCTGCACGAACGAAGTCTGCACAAGCAAAGTCTAGCGAGACTGCGCCCAAGAACGAGCGATTGACGGTCGACTAGCGATCTATCGACCGTCGCGGCTCGAGTGGGCATGGCCGAAGGCAGAGAATCCCCCTCCAGCTCCCCCTTTTCCAAAGGGGGAGGGCCTGAATCGACCTTCCCCCCTTTGAAAAAGGGGGGATCGAGGGGGGATTTTCTCCCCCGTAACAGCAAGCCTCAGTAGGACCTTCGTCACTGTGATCAAAACCAGCATCGATCTTGCGCGCGTTCCACCAGCGCGACCTAGCCGGCGCGATCCGTGCGCTCCGGCAACCGCGCCAGGCTGCGGCGGGCGTCCAGGGCGCCGGCCAGGAAGGCGGCGGTGCGGCCGGCGATCAGGTCGAGGCGGCGGGCCTTGTTGCAGGGCGGCAGACCGAGCGCGTGACAGCGGAACAGAGCGCGGCCGAAACGGCGACGCTGCGTCGCGTCCAGGCTCTTGAGGGCCATCAGGTGATGGTTGTGGTAGAAGGCCACCTTGTCCGCCCAGCGCTCGCGACCGGCGGGACGGCAGCCGCCCGCCGGGCTGTTGAGGTGCTCGAGATGGGCCGCTGGCTGGTACCAGACACGACCGCCCGCCGCCTGCAGGCGCAGGCAGATGTCGGACTCCTCGCGCACCGCGGTGCCCTTGAAGCGCTCGTCGAACCCCAGGTCGTGCTGGCGCAGGAAGCTCGCCCGGAACGACATGTTGCAGCCGCGCGCGGTCAGCACCCATTGGGCCAGGCGGGTGTGCACCAAGTCGAGGTGGAACCAGCCGATCGCAGGATCCAACGCTTCCGGCGGCAGCAGGTCGATCGCAGGCGACTGCGCCCCACCGCTGAGTCGACGCGCGTGATCGCTCTTCTGGCGGTCGAAGACCCGACCCGCCACCGCCTGCACCTGCGGGTCGTCATAGCAGGCGCGATGCGCGGCAAGGAAGTCCGAGGGCAGGCGGACATCGTCGTCGATGAAGACGACGAGCCCAGCGGTGATCGCTGCCAGGCCCAGGTTACGCGCCCGCGGCAGCTGACTCCAGGACGGCTCGAGGAGCGTCGCGCCGAGCTCGGTGCAGAGCTCGCGAACGCGCTCGGCCTCCTCAGCAGCGTGACGGGCGTCCTGGTCGACCACCACGATCTCGTCGGCAGCCTGGGATTGCGCGCGCAGGTCTTCGAGGGTCTGCAGCAGACACTCGGGCCGACGATAGGTCGGGATGATGACGGCGGTCCGCATACTCCTCGCCTCAGGCCGCTGGCGTGCGCTGAAGCATGCCAGCCAGCAGCCAGAACAGCAGGTTACCGGGATCGGTGTCGGTGGGGTACCACCACGGCATGACGGCGAGCAGGAGCACGTAAACGCTGACCGCTCGCTCGGCGCGACCCAGATCTGCCCAGCGTCGCAGGATCGAAACGAGCAGCGCGCCGACCACCACGACCCAAGCGCCAGCGCCCAACCAGCCGCCCTCGTAGAGTCGCTTCGCCGGCACCGACTCGATCAGCACGATCCCTTCGAAGTGGCGGGCGGCAGACGTCGCCGAGCCCGGGCCGTAGCCGAGCCAGCCCGGCCTCTCGCGCACCGCCCAGCGCCACTGCTCGACGACGAATTGCGGCGGCGGCGCGGCCCGCCAGCGGTCCCCGAGATCCGCCAGAGCGGCGCGTCCCGCCGGCATCATCAGCGCCAGCAGCGCCAGCCCCAGAGCTACCAGCCCGGCTCTGGCCAGCCGGCGGCTGGTAATGCCCAGCGCCCAGAGACTCGCGGCGGCAGCGACCAGCGGCACCAGCACCAGCGCCACCCGCTGGCCGCTCACGAAGCTGCAGGCCAGCAGGGTCACCAGGGCCGCAATGCCCAGCCGACGCCAGCGCAGCGAGCCGTCCGACAGCAGCGCCGCCGCACACGCCGCGCCGGCGACCAGCAGCCACGACCAATGCCACGGCGAGGCCGCCGTGCCGGGGAGGCGGATGCGCCCCAGCTCGGGCGCGTAGGTCAGGGCTCCCCCCACCAGGCAGCGGTTCTCCAGCCGCGCCGGGATCTCGGAGGTGGCGGTGCAGATTCCCACATCGAGCAGGACGCGCTGCGCCAGCCCGGCCAGACCCGCCACCAGCATGGCGAGAACGAAAACCCGCAGGATGGCGCGCAGCTCGCCGAGCTGACGGCCGAGCCAGAAAAAGATCGCGTGGCCGGCCACCGCAGCGAAACCGACCGTCTGGGCGAGTGCGCTGCGCTCCAGATTCACAACCGCATGGGCCGCGGACAGAGCGCTACAGACGATTAGCGCCAGCACCGCGGCGTCAATGGGCGACGGCCTGGGAAGACGCCCTCGCAGCCCCATGCCGACGCAGACCGTCGCCACGCCCAGCAGCACCGGCGGCAGCAGACGAAACAGGCGGGTGTCCAAGCCGTAGTCGAGGCTGGCGGCGAACGGCAGCAGGGCGACGCCGAACAGCGTGCAGCGCAGCGCGAGTGCAGCGGGCCGAGCGCGATCTCGTGCGGCTTCCCTCACCCCGCGGATGGTAGCAGCCGGGTGCATCGACCGCCCGGAGCGATCCCATGAATCCAACGATATGACTCCAACGATCGAGTGGAATCGTATAGTCAATCGATACAAAAGACATTGAGCCAGAACAAACGATTTAGTATCGTCGCTCGGATTTTGACTTCATCGTCTTCACCATCGACTTTGCACGCCACACGGGACTCCGCATGAAACCGTTGAACTGCGCCCTGATCGTCACCGGCCTCGCCGCCCTCTTCCTCGCCGATACCCTCACCGCCCAAACGGTGCTGTACCGCGAAGTTTTCCCGACCGAGGCCACGAGCAGCTGCTCGGGCGACAAGAGCAGCTGCCAGAGCGACATCGTCGCTGACGACTGGTATGCCGCGCAGCAGGGCGACACCGTCGATCCCATGACCGCGACGACCCAGGATCTGCAGCAGATCCCGGAAGGCGCCCCGTCTTCCGCCGGCAGCGGCAATGAGCCGACGGCGATCAACTCCGGCGCCGCCGACGCCGACGGCACCACCGGCGCGGCCCTCTACGAGCCTTCCGAGAGGTTCGGCGTCTTCCTGTTCACCGACGAGTACTCGGTCGCCTCGACCAGCGTTGGCGTCGTGCGCTTCGAAGCCCGCAACGACATGGACGACACGACGCCGCTCAATACGATCGACGCCATGGGCAACCAGAGCGGTCCGGTGGTCAGCGCCACGCTCTACCCCACCATGCGCCCGGCCTTCTGCATCGGCAACACCTGGTACGTCGCCAGCACCGACGGCGGCCAGAACACCACCAGCCCCACCGCCTGGCTGTCGTTCGAGTTCGCGCTCGCCGGCCTGACCTTCGAAGTGGCACCAACCGGCACCAGCTGCTTGGACCTGCCGACCATGCCGCGCACGTTGAACCTCACGGACGATGACGATCCGAGCGACGAGAACCCTCACGCCACCGTCGACCGGCTGCCTTCGGGCAACATCGACGCCTTCGGCATCTACTGGGACAAGAACTGGGCCACCGACTCCACCGCTCCTGGCGCGACCCGCAACGTGGGCACTCTGGGCCAGGTCCGCATCGACAACTTCGAGCTCGCCGGGCCGCTGACGCCGGTCGAGAGCTGCACCGGGGCCGATCTCGGCAACTCCGACATGCTCAACGGCGGTGGTTTCTTCGATCCGAGCACCAGCGATTTCACAATGAGCGGCACCGGCTGCACCGAACAGGGCGTCGACTCCGTGCTCTGCTTCACGCCCGAGAATAGCTGTGACGTGCGGATCACCTGCGCCAGAGACTCCGGCCTCAATTCGGTCAACGTCTTCACGGGTGCCTGCACGGCTGTGCCGGCCATGTGCTCGAACACCGCCTCGGGCACCGGCAGCGCGTCGGTCGACGTTACGCTGAGCGCCGGTGTGAACGTCTGCGTGGTCTGCGAGTACGCGGGCACCGGCGGCGACTCGCGGATGGCCTTCAGCGAGCTGAGCGGCGACTGCGGTCAGCTGCCCGTCGACCTGCAGAGCTTCTCGATCTCAGAGTAGTCGGGACGCTTCCGGAAAACCCTGCGCTGCGAAGCGTGGGGTACACTTCAGGGTGGGACCCGAAAACGAGCGATAGACGGTCGCGCTCGGTAGACTGCGCGCGGCCTGTGGAGCTCGCCGGACCAGCTACGAGCTGACGTTCCATGAGATACCTTGACAGACCGGAGGCCCGCCATGACTCGTTCGGCAGATCGCAGCGGATTCACGCCACGCCCGGTGATCGCAACCCTACTCGCCCTCGGGCTGATGCTCGGCAGCAGCGCCCTAGGGGGGCAGGAGAGGTCTGAAAAGGAAACGTCTGAGCAAGAGACCCTGATCGTACGCGGCCAGGTCCTGGCGCCGACCGGCGAAGGCGTCGCCGGAGCCCAGGTGATGCTGCGAGGCCCGCAGGCGCCCTACTTCTTCGGCACGACGACCCGAAAAGCCGGCCGCTTCGAGACGCGAGAAGCCACGCCGGGCACGTTCACGGTGTTCGTGTCGAGCCAAGTCGGCTTCGTGCCTCCCTTCGAGATCGAGCTCAAGTCGGGCGCGGAGCCCGAGGACCTGCGCATTCAGCTCAAGGCCGGGGCCACCCTGAGCGGGCGGGTCACCGACGGTGACGGTATGCCGGTCGCCGGAGCGCGGGTCTCGCTCGGGCCGCCCCCCGGCCGCGGCGGTACACTGGCACCGCACGGCCATCGCGCTGGCTCGACCGACCGCGACGGCAGGTTCGAGATCCGCGGCATCGCGAGCGGTCAGTATCCGGTCAGCGCCAAGCACCAGGACTTCGAAGCCATCACCGATCGTGTCGACCTCGAAGACGGCGGCACGAGCGAGATCACGCTCAGCTTCACTCAGCGGCGGCAGCTCCTCGAAGTGACCCGCCGGGTGCCAGCCAATAGCGCTTCCCTCGAGCCCGAAGGTGGCGCCGTGCGCGAGCCGATCCCGGGCTATCAGCTAACCGGCCAGGCCCTGCGCGACGGCATCCCGTGGCCTCTCGCCCGAGCCGACATCAGCTGCCCAGGAACCCGCTTTCGCGCTCAGGCCAAAGTGCAGGACGGTCGCTTCGTTCTGAACGAGGTCCCAGCGACCCCTTGCGGCGTGCGGATTGTCGACGCGCAGCAGCCGGCGGTGCGTCTGGAGCAAGAAATCCACATCTCGGGCGACGAGACCGTGACCTTCGAAGTGGCGACCCGCACCATCGCCGGCCAGGTGGTCGACGCCCGCAGCCGTCAACCGATCGCAGGTGCCACTGTCGAGCTGAAGGGCGAGCTCCCCATTCCCACCCCTCCCCCATCCACCAGCGACGCCGAGGGCCGCTTCGCCTTCACCACCGCCGCCGACACCGCTTGGCGGCTACGGACCGCGGCAGAGGGATTCGCCAGCGCCGAACACGCCGTAGACGCTGGCCAGGCCCCGCGGATCGCGCTCGAGCCCGCGGTGACGGCGGTCCTCTTCGTGAGGGATTCCCAGGGCAAGCCACCGATCTCCGTCAGCATGAACATCCGAGATCCGGAGGGAGCCACCGTAGAATCGGTGACCTACCGCCCAGACGCCGAGGGACGGATCGAGCTGTCGACTCTCGGCGCCGGCCGCTGGCAAGTCGAGCTCCACCTCGGCGACGGTCAGCACGCGATCTTCGAAATGGTGCTTCCCGGCGAGCCCATTCACGTCCAGGCGAGCAAGACGGGGGCGGTAAGATTGGACGCGACACCCTAGCCGAGTCACTTCCGAACCGGCACCGGATGGAACGGAGCTCTCTCAGGGCGGGGAGTCGATGAGCTCAATATCCAGCTTCGAAGCCGCTTCGTCGTACGAGAAGACAAACGTCATCGAAGATCCAGTTGCCAAGCCATGGACGTACCGATCGTAAGGCGGTGATCGAAACAGAGGCTCGATCTGCTCGAGCGTCTCGCGACTCAGCCCGTCGGCCTCTAGCTCGAGAGCGTCCAATCCAACGTTTGTCACCGTCAGGGTCAAGGCAGACGCCGTACTCTGCTGAGTCAGCAGCTCTTCCGCGTAACGAGTCACGTTCTCTGCTCGCAAACGTCGTTGGCGAGCGACGATATCGGAAGGCATCTCGATAGCTTCTAAGAGAATTTCGAGCTCGGAGTCTCCGCGCACGACGCTCAAGGTGAGCTGGTCCCCGGCTCTCACTCCTGCGAACGTCGAGGGGACCTCCAGATCCGTCCTCGCCTGACAGGGTCGATCATTGATGCTAACAATCCGATCGTCGACGTTCAGGCCAGCTCGCTCGGCGGGCCCACCTGGGAGAACCGCCACGACTCTGAGACAACCCGACGGGCCAGGATTCGCTGCCAAGCCGACGACGAAACCCAACATTCCTCTCTTTGGCTCCTCAGTGACCGGACTCTCTCCAGCGGTTGACAAGGCGGCAAGAACACTGAGAACGACCGTTCCAATTACGAGCCTATATCTCACGAACATTTGACTCTCCTTCATAACAACCTATCTCAATGAGAACCTATCTGAATCAAGGTCTACATCAATCAAGACCTGTCTCAATCAAGACCTGTCTCAATCAAGACCTGTCCAATTACAAACCATTTCATGGCTCGCGAGCTCGAGAAGCATCTGCGCTGTCTCGCCCAAGTACCAATTCGCTGGACGCCCCCAGATAGCCCAAATCGCAGGTTTGCGCTCGACAAAGCTCATAATCGCCTGGCGCCAAATCGATCAAGCCAAATCCTTCTGAATTCGCCTGTAGGCGCCCGGTCGCGGCCAGCAGAGAATAAAGCAACTTGATATCAAAATTGGCACCTCGATGACGTAACATTCGACCGTCAGAATTCTGAGTCTGAAAGCTGAGAAACAACGTTCCGGCATCAGAGGTCACATCAATGAGCAGCGGCCGCGAAGCGTCTGTCTGGAGCGGTACTCGAAACATCTGTATCGCGAAGCCCGAGGGAACGACGAGTAGGTCGACACTTGAAGTAGACGAGGCCACCTGAAGTGTGAAATTGCCCTCCAGGTCTGTTGCAGCCTGAGAGGTAAAACGGAACGGCTCGCCGGATACGTTGGGGTTACCGAATACTGCCGCTCCCGGGACCGGTCGGCCGGCCGAGAGCACAGCTCCTGAAACCTCCAGCTGATCTCGCAGCTCGAGCTGCAGCCGCGGAGCCTCCAGGTCTTCTGAGACCAAAACCTCAACCCATGCAGACTTACGCCTGCGCTGATAAGCATGGGCGAGCACCCTGCCGGGACTCACGCCCAATAGCGAGAACTCCCCTCGTTCGTCCGTCTCCAGCATGGTCTCTCGTCGTGTCTTCTCCTCTCCCTGTCGCATCATGACTACGAAAGCCCCGGGCGCCGGCTCCCCGTCATAGAGAACCTCTCCTTCGAGCAGGGTATCGGGTAGCAAGATCTCGAGGTCCACGACCCGCTTGCCGGGACGCATCCTCACCTCCACCGGCTCCAATGCCTGGGCCTGGGAAGGAGACTCGGAAACGAGCTCGACAGGCCACAGCCCTTCGTTGGGCAAGTAGCCGGAAAAAACACCTTCCGCATCCGCCTCGAAGCGGATTTCTCGCTCTCCTTGGGTCGTGCCGAAAGAGAGTACGGCCTGCAGCGGCTCATCTCCCATCGTGACCCGCCCCAGGATCTCGACCAAGGGGATCTCGAGAAAGACTGCCGGATTGCCAGCATAAATCTCGATCGGACGATTCAACCATTTGGATCCTCTCGTGTCAGAAATAGCGAGCTGGTACTTGCCACTCGAGAGGTCATGCTGTTCCCAGAAGCCTTGCAGGGAGACAGGCTCATTCTCCGCAACCGGATTCAAAACACTCGATTGTTCGGCTTGCTCGAGCAGCGAAATCAACCACGGAGCTCCATAGCTGTCTACCGGCGGCGTCAAGAACACCTCGATCCCTGCCAGCAGGTCGAGAAATACCGGTTCTTCCAACCGATTCTCGAGCTCGGCTTCGATCTCGATGAAGAGCTGCTCCGACGCATGCCCTGGCTTCGATGCGCTCAGCAGATAGCCGCCTGGCTCGATCCCGGTGAGCTGAAAGAATCCGCGCTCGGTCACCGACGCCTCCAACTGCTTGGCGGCGATGCGTAATTGCTCGGCCTGCGGCATGAGCTGGGCCGCAAAGTGACGCTGCAGCTCGACGACGGCTCCAGACTCTGCAGGCCCAGCGGTCGCCGTCTCGACCCATCCGGTCAGCGATGCCCCTTTTTCAAATTCAATCTGCCCCAAATCGAGCGTCTGCCCCTCCAGGATCGAAACACCCCAAAAGTACCTGGGCGCGAAGCCCTCAGCCTCGATCCTGAGATCCAGCTCACCTGCGCGAACCGAGCAATCAAACGCTGTGTCTGCCGAGCAGCCGAAGGAGGATTTAGGCACCGGATCGCCGGTTGACCGCGAGGCAAGCGGCACCTCTTGAAGCGTTACCTTCAGTTGGCCCGGAGTTTGGACGCCGGTTGGGAAGCTCACGCGACCTGCCACGCGCCCTGCCGGCAGCAGTATCAGTTCGACGGAAGCAACCTCAGCCTCGAGGCGCACTTCTTCCGCCCAGAAACCTTCAACATGCGCCGAGAGGATCCACACCGTCTCTGGCGGAGCCTCGTGTGATGAAGCATCGGCCGGCGAGACCTCGGCCAGCGAGACATCGTCTGACAAGACACCGGCCGACGAGACATCGATCAACCCGGACCAAGGAATCTCGATCTCTATCTCATGGCACGGTCCCTTGACTCCCTCCGCGACACATGCCCGGAGCATTCCAGCCAGCGGCAAGTCTTCCGAGTCCTCGGGAAACCCAATCAAAACTGCAACCTCGCGCCCGAGACATGGCTCGAAGGGTGCAGCAAACAGCATCGAGAGGAGAGTCCAAGTAGCCAGGCTGCATGCTCTCATGTCGCTGCTCTATTGAAGTTGAATCGAGCGCTGGCGAATGGCCTACACTGAGGCTACACGATGTAGCAGATGCCCCAGAGACGACACATCTCGAAGCATTGCGTCTCTCCATTCGGCGTCGTGATGCAACGCGTTCGAGCTTCGCAATTCGCCCAAGCTCCGAGGCTCTCGTCGAGAATGCAAATGGCCACTCCAGCAGAAAAACTACATCCTTTACAAGGACCGCCAAAGATGACTCCACCAGCCGATGTTGCAAACAGAGCTAGGACGATGCCTAGAGCGAGACCACGCGCTAGGCGATTCGATGGCTGACTTCCCCTCAACAATGCACGGTATTGCAACAAAGATCCCTTCTTCATGAGTCACTCCCTAGTTCAATAACATTTCACCCATTCTGTATCCCGTTGAATCACGCATATCGCCGAACCAAACTTTTCAGCACACAAGTTCTCATCATGCGCAATTCAACATATCGTTATCGATAGTAAGCGAGCTGACTCTGATGAGTCAAGCATCAATCTTCGGCAGCCAAGCTCCTCCCACCCCAGCTCTGCTGGATTGTCTCGTCCCTGTCCGTCTGAGACACTAGACGCTTCACAGAGAAGCTTCCAAGACCTTCCCGATGGTGCACGCTCCCGACATCGATCTCGCCGACCTGCTGCGCTTCGAGCCCGAGCAGGGCCGTATCCTGCTCGAGGACTACCGCATGGTGATGCTGTCGGCCTGCGCCCTCGGAGCGCTGCGCAAGGAGCTGATCGAAACCCTGGGATGGGATCGAGCGCGCGGGCTCCTGAAGCGCTTCGGCTACGCTGCCGGGCTGGCGGACGGCCTGGCGCTGGCGGAGCGCTTTCCCGACACCAGCGGCAGCCGTCATATGGGTCTGGGCCCGGCGCTGCACGCCCTCGAGGGCATCGCCAGGGTGGTGCGGATCCCGGAGCGCAGTAGGGTCGATCTCGAGCGCGGGCTCTACCACGTCGAGGCCTATTGGGAAGGCTCGTTCGAGGCCGAGCAGCACCTCGAGCTGATCGGGCCGAGCGAGGAGCCCGTGTGCTGGACGCTGGTGGGCTACGCGCTGGGTCATTCCTCCTCCGCCGCCGAGCGTCCCGCCGTGGTCGTCGAGACCGAGTGCGTCGCCATGGGCCACGAGCGCTGTCGCTTCACCGCCACCCTGGCCGACGAGATGCCCGAGACCGCCAAACGCGAGGAGAGCGACTACGCCGCGCTCCACCTGCCGGAGATTCTGCAGGACCTGCACCATACGCTCAAACGCCAGAGTCGCTCGCTCGAGTCGCAAGAGAAGACGATCGAGCGGCTGCAGACCGAGATCGACCAGATCCGTCCCCAGGGGCGCTTCGTCGGCGACTCGGCGGCGCTGCGCAACGCCCTCGACACCGCCCAAACCGTCGCGCCCTATCCGACGACGGTGCTCGCCCTCGGCGAGAGCGGCACCGGCAAGGAGCTGCTCGCCCGTTTCATCCACGACCAGTCACCGCGCGGCGCCAAGCCCTTCGTAGCCATCAACTGCAGCGCTCTGCCCGAGAACCTGCAGGAGGCCGAGCTGTTCGGCCACGCCAAGGGCGCCTTCACCGGCGCCGTCTCCGCTCGCGCCGGCGTCTTCGAGGCCGCCCACGGCGGCACCCTCTTTCTCGACGAGATCGGCGACCTCGCCCCCACCGCCCAGAGCAAGATCCTGCGGGCGCTGCAGGAAGGCGAGATCACGCGCCTCGGCGAGACTGAAACCCGCAGGGTCGACGTCCGCATCATCGCCGCCACCCACCAGGACCTGCAGGCCATGGTCCGCGAGCGCACCTTCCGCGACGACCTCTACTATCGCCTGAGCGTCGTGACCGTCACCCTGCCGCCGCTGCGCGCGCGCGACAACGACATCCTGCTGCTCTCCGACCATTTCCTGGCGCGCTACCGCGAGCAGTTCTCAAAATCCCTTACCGGCTTCTCGGGCGAAGCCGCCTGTGCGCTGGCCGCCTACCCCTGGCCCGGCAACGTCCGCGAGCTGCAGAACGTCGTGCAGCGCGCCGTCATCCTCGCCCGCGGATCACAGATCGAGCTAGCCGACCTCCCCTCCCACCTCGTGCCCGGCGAGTCCCCCGCACCGTCACCCGCATCGTCACCAGCACCCTCCTCCCCACCCGAAGCCCCTGCCCTGCACCCGTCCCTCGTCGGAATCCCCAACGAATCCGAGCGCATCCGCCGCGCCATCGAGCTCGCCGCCGGCAACCGCAAACGCGCCGCCAGCCTGCTAGGCATCGGCCGCACCACCCTGTGGCGCCGGATGAAGGACCTCGGCGTCGATTCTTGAGCCCGCTGCGGAGGCTCGGCCCACTTCACCAGCGGAACGGACTGTAGCGATCGCTCTTGCGGTGACGCTCGGTGCGGACGCGGTTGCCGCAGCGACGGGTGCACCATTTGCCTTTGTGGTTTTGAGAGACGTCGAAGAAGGCGTGGTGGCAGCCGGGACGTTCACAGAGCTTGATCAGCTGCCAGTCGCTGCCCCGGCGACCCATCGCGACCCGCGCCATCAGCAGGCCGAGGATGTCGCGCGGGGTGTCGGACGCGGGCTGGAAGCTGGCAGGCCCCTCGTTGTCGAAATGCAGGCGCATGCGGGCTTTGCCGGCGGCTTTCATGAAACGCTGCACCAGATCCTGCGCCGGTGCGGCGCCGGTGTGGACCGCTAGCATCGAGCGGATGGCTTCGCGGGCCGCCACCGCCTGCTGCCGGTCTTTCTCACTCACCGTCACTTCCGGCTTCACCAGGCCCTGCGCCAACAGCCAGCTCGCCCAACCCTCGGCCGAAGCCAGCTGATCTCCCGTGCGCTCGTCGCCCCGGCTGCTGACGAAAGCGCGTACCAGCTCGAGCTCTCCCGGTGCGGCCGGCGGGTTCGCGTTTCGCGCGGTGTTTTTGCGTTTTCTGATGACCATGTGCCCACTATATCGTAGGAGCGAGACGCCTCATCATCCGGTGCCGAGCTGAGTAGCCCGCAAAATGTCACGTCCGCACCGCGTACAACCGTTACTTCCGGAACTTGTGTAACGCTCATACGCCGTGCAGGCGTTACACACGCAGGACGCTCCGCCCGCCTCCCTGGGAACGGACGTTCTGTCGGTCGACAGTAACGGCCACACGGCGCGTGGGTGTTACCGTCGACCGACAGTAACGGCCACACCAGCGGTGAGCGTTACCGTCGACCGACATGTCACGGCCGCACCAGCGGTGAGCGTTACCGTCGACCGACATGTCACGGCCACACCAGCGGTGAGCGTTACGAAATAGAGGCTCCTCGGCCGATCACCAGGGTCCCTGCCAGCTCTCTTTCTCACGGTAACGGTCACACGCCGTTCAGCCGTGATCCTGGCCACACAAACTGCCAGTGCACCGGTGTTCAGCAGCTCTTGGTTGGGTCAGGTGCCGCCCAAGCGTCCTTTGCAGACGCCGCCGTCGAGGCCCAATACCCGATACGCCGTGGATCGGCAGCCTCGACGACCTCTAGGGAGTTGGACAGCATCACCACGGCAAATACCGCGGAGATCAAGTAGAACACGATGACGAACAACGGGTCGACGTCGGGTAAGGAGTCGCCATAGAAGCGGAGAGCGATGCCGAGCAGGAACACTAGGGTCGCCAGCCAGTAGGCTCGGGGCCGTACGCTCAGGGACGAGGTGCAGCGCGGGCAGGTCACCGTGGGTGCTCGAGTCTGCCCTAGCCCGAGCGTGCCGTCGAACTTCTTGCCGAAAGCATAGCGGCAGACGGGACAGCGGAACTTCATTAGAGCACCTCCAGACCGGAAGCCAGCTGGCCCGAGATTTCAGGCCGACTTGACCGCAGGTACGAACCTACTCGTCTGAGTATTCGGACTCACTGCCGCGGAAGCGCTGAAACTTGCGTTCTCCCAGTTGGATCTCGCCCGCCTTTTGCAGAGCGAGCTCGAGACTGGACGAACAGACGCCACGCCCTGCCCCGATCACCTTTTGGAGCCGTCTGCGTCGCTCATCCAGGGATAGCTCACCGAAGGGGCGTTCTCGTGATGCCTCTTCTGCCAGAGCAATCCACTGCTCGATCGCCTTCGAGTTGGTAGCCATCATGGATCGTGTAATGATACCTCTGCTGCTCACTCAGCAGGCGTCGATGACGCGCAGCACTCCGTCCTCGACCTGCATCCCGAGACTGCTGACCGTCAGCACGAGATCTAGGGCCTGGTCCCACGGCACCGCTTTGAGCGCGAGATCGACCGTGCCCTGCACGTTGTCGTCGAGCACCAAATCGAGATCGCCGAGGATCGCCAGGTCGGTGAGCACCTGACGGACGTCGGCCTGCTCGAGGTTCAGGTCGATGGGCTCACCGGTGTAGAGATGCGTGGCGTAGATCTTGGGCTTGGGATGATGGATCGAGACGACGTTGCCGATGAGGGTGAACTCCAAATCGTGGACCTCCAGTAGGCCAGCCAGGGCGGCATCCCAGGGTACGAAATCGAGCTCCATCCGCACCGGCTTGCTGACGTCGACGCCGGGCTCGATCACGATATTGAGACCTGTAAACTCTGCGATCTTCCGCAGGGGCTCGATCAGCTCAGTTTCGCCGTCGAGCTGGAGGAGTGCACTGTGGTCTTCGGCGGCGGTGACTTCGGGAGTCGTCAAGGCGGGGCTGAAGACGAGGGCGATGAGCACCGCGGCGCCGAGGCACAAGCGGACGGATGCGGGGAGTGCGGTCGGACGGTTAGGGTTGAAGATCATTTCGATGCGTCCTTTCAGGTCGTCCGCCACCCGGATTCCGCTCGCCAGAACTAGAGTCGAGGAGCTGGCTGCGGAACGGCGGCCAGAGAGGTATTTCAGGGTAGCGAGCAAGCCGTCGGCATAGGCGCGACGGTGCTCGGGGATCGTTTGGGCCACCAGCGCATCGCAGGCGCGCTCTTCAGCCCGGCGCAGGCGTCGACTCGCCCACCAGGCGGCGGGGTGCCACCAGAACAGGCAGAGGGTCAGCAGCTCGACGTGACGCACCCAGTGGTCACGACGCTTGAAATGGGCCAGCTCGTGCAGCAAGAGCGAGTCACGCTCGCGCTCCGAAAGCCGCGTCCACAGCCCGGCCGGCACCAGCACCCGCGACCAGCCGAGGATCGACACCAGCATCGGCGACGTCCGCTCCTCGATGAAGGCTATCGGCGGGGCCGAGCGCACGTCCAGCCGTGCCGCCAGGTCGTTCCAGTGGCGCGCGAGGGACTCCCCCACCGGCCTGGCGCCGATCGCGAGACGGCGAATCCGCAGGGCCGCGGCAGCGGCCATCAGCAGCAATCCTGCGCTCACCGCCAGCCAGGCGACCACCGCGGAGCGCAACGCCCTTTCGACGACACCGGCCGCGTCGATGCTACCCGCCGCGTCGACAACACTGGCCGCGTCGACGATGCAGGCTGCGTCGAGGCTAGCCATCGGCGCCGAGATCAACGACGGTAGCGCCGCGGCGAGCTCGCCGGAGCCCGCAGCGCTCTCCTCCACTCCCGTCGCCAAGGGCACAGCGATCTCCGGAGTCCACAGTGGCGGCATCAGCAGACGCAGCAGCACCAGCAGCCACAGCCCGTGGACCAGGCCCGGCCGATGCGGCAAGAACCGTTCAGCGATCGCCGCCGCTAGGGCGAGCGCTGCGGCGCCGACCGCGTTGGCGAGCACCACGTCACGAGCGAGATCGAGCAGCGCCTCCATCATCACTCCTCCACCGACTCGGCGTCGAGCTTTTCGACCAGGCGGCTCAACGTAGCGAGCTCCTCCTCGTCGAGCTCTCCGGCATCGGCGAGGCGAGAAACCAGCGGCGACAACAGCGGCCGCAAAGAACCGCCGTACAGGCTCTCGGCGGTTTCCTGCAGCCGACCGGCCACGAGATCCCGTCGCGTGACCCTAGCGGTGAACACGTTGACCCGGCCCTGCTTTTCGCGCGTCACGCAGTCTTTCACTTCCAGCCGGCCGAGCAGGCTCTGCACCGTCGCGTAGTGCGAATGGCCGCCCTCGGGATAGAGCCGGTCAGTGATCTGACGAATCGTCGCCGGGCCGAGCTGCCACAGACTGCGCAGCAGCTCGAGCTCGGTCTTGGTGATGTCTTTGGGCTTCAAAGTGGGTCCTTCGGGTTGGGGACGTCACGGTGTCAACGTCTCAGGCACACTGCCTGAAAAGAAGATTAAGGCAGACCGCCTTAGATGTCAACGACGATTTCAGCCCGACTCCCAAGCCGCGCCCAGCAGAACGGTTCGCAGAGGGCCGGGCCAAGCCCCTCGGCAGGGATCGCAGACGCTCAGCCAGGCAAGCCTCATGACTTGCATATGCAAGTCACTTGCGTTTATGCTTCTCGGTCCTGTTCGGGTCGCGGTGATCGTGAACGACATGAGCGAGGTCAACATCGACGCGGCGCTTGCCACTCCGGCTGATTTCGCGGCGATCAACGAGGCGATGCCTCGGGCGTTTTGGCTCGACTGCCTTCGCGTCCTGCGCCGGGAGCGGGAGGCCAAGCCGCGCGCGA
>JBCCEE010000063.1:0-26977 GCA_039030415.1 Acidobacteriota bacterium | reverse complement strand
TGCCATCGCCACTTCCGCCACGACCAGTGCGTTGCGCAGCTGCAGTCTGGGGCGTCCTGAAGCTTTGCTCAGGCGGCTTTCCTTGAGTCCATCATTGAGCTCGGTGCGTGCGGCTTGCAGGGCTGGAGCCAGGCCGAACAGGACCCCGGTGGCCACCGAGGCCGCGATCGCAAACGCCAGCACCCGTAGATCGATGGCGACTTCGGTGGCCCGGGGCAGGTCGCCAGGATTGAGCAGCTCGAAGGCTCGGACTCCGAAGTGTGCGATGCCGATACCGAGAACTCCGGCTATCAGGGCGAGGGTCAGGCTCTCGATTAGGAGCTGGCAGGTGAGTCGTTTGCGACTGGCTCCCAGGGCCAGACGCAGCGCCATCTCGCGCCCTCTATCGGTGCCTCGGGCGAGCAGCAAGTTGGCGACGTTGGCGCAGCCGATCGCCAGCAGCAGCCCGACGGCTCCCAGCATCGACGCCAGCACGCCATCGATGTCACCCGTGGTCGCCGCCTGCAGTGCCACCAGCGGCTCGCGCACGATGCCACCGTCTCTGCGAAGGCGCTGCTCGGGCTGCTCTTGGGCCAAGACTTGGGCCAGGGTGTCGAGCTCGCTCTGGGCTGCCGCTAGCTCGACACCGTCGGCGAGGCGACCCGCCACCGACAGGACGTAGTAGCTCCAGTGTTCCAGCTCGGGGTCCGACCAGTCGAGCGGCAGCCACAGATCGACTCGCGAGCCGACGAGGGCCTCCGGCGGAGTCATATCGGGGCTCATCACGCCGACTACCGTCCAAGCCTCGCCGTTGAGCAAGATGCTGCGGCCCATGATTCCTGGGTCGCTACCCCAGCGCTGCCGCCAGAGCTGGTGGCTCAGTACGACAACCTTCGAACCGGGGGCAAAGTCCTGTTCCAGGAAAAGCCGCCCGCGCTCCGGCGAGGCGCCGAACATCGAGAAAAACGTCGGATTGACTCTGACGGAAGACAGCTCGACCGGAGGGCCTTCGCCCGTCAAGTCGACGAGCTGGTCTGCGCGGACCGCTGCCAGAGACTCGAAGGTGTGCAAGCTATCGCTCCAGCGCTGAAACAGGGGACCCGGGTGACTGCCGTCGTCGAAATAGACCAGGCGCTCGGCCTGCGGATACGGTAGAGGACGCAAGAGGACGCAGTCGACAACGCTGAAAACCGCCGTCGTCGCGCCGATGCCGAACGCCATGATCGCAATCACGGAGATCGCGAAGCCAGGTCGCTGGCGCATGCCGCGCAGCGCATACCGGACGTCTCGGGCCAGAAGGCTCGCAGATCCCGCGACCCGCGCTCCAAACGGGCCGCTCTGGCGTGCTCTTGGCGCCCGCCACTGGGAACCGAGCTCACGCAGTGCGGCCGCAAGCGCCTGGAGACAGACGCTGCAGAACAGTCTGGCCACGCCACGACTGCCGTGCTTCGCTGCGGTGGCGTGGCGCAGGTCGCGGTAGGCTTCGAGGGCCTCGCGTCGAAGTCCTGCCAGGCCGAGCGGCAGCAGGTGGAGCAGCACCGCATAGCAGCGCTCGCTGAAGCTGAGGGGCGGCTCCTGGCGGGAGCTCACAACGAACCTCCGGGTTCCGGGATCAGGTGCCTGGAACGCGCTACGGCAGTGAGCTTCTCCAGCCTACCCGCTTCGCCGGCGGCCACGCGCCGGCCCTCGGAGGTCATGGCGTAGTAGCGCCGCCTTTCGTCTCTCGCCTGGGCGGCGGGGCGCCTGCCGCGATCTTCTACCAGGCCATCGCGTAGTAGCCGCTTGATCGCGCGATAGAGGTTGGCAGGGTCCATACGGACCGCGCCGTCAGTGAGCTCGTGAATCTCTTTGATCAAGCCGTAGCCATGCCGTTCGCCGTCGGCAAGTGCCAGCAGAATGAGGAAATCGCGCGGTTGCAGCGGTGAGATCGGTGCTTTTCCCATAGGTGCCTCCTGATCCCTAGAGTAGTTGTCGAATGACTATTAGTCAAATGACAATTATTTAGCTGCTGCCGCGAGGTGCCACCTCGCTGATCTAGGTCACAATCTGTTGACCGTCGCCGATCGAGCTAGCTCCTTGACGGTGGGGCTAGCGCCCTGGCGGTATCGTCGATGCTCGGCGGCGGTTGCAGCGGGAAACGCAGCCCAGCCAAGACGCCCTTTGCCTTGGCCCAAACGGCTCCCTGATTGCCCTTGGGTAGCTCGCGCAGAAACGCCAGCGGCAGGGCGGCTCCCATCACCGGCAGAAACGTGAGCCAGTCCATGAGCTTGCCGTAGCGGCGCACGAACAGGGCAGCACTACGGCCGGTGCCGAAGGTCCGCCGCGCGACGTAAGATCCCGCGGTATGCGAGACCATGTGCCAGAGCTTGGCAGTCGGCACATAGACGCAGCGATAACCCTGATTCTTGAGCCGCATGCAGAGGTCGGCATCTTCACCGGCGAGCTGGAATTGTGGGTCCCAGTAGCCGACATCGAGCACCGCCTGGCGCCGTATCAGCGCCGCACAGCCACTGATGAAGTCGACGTCTTCTTCCCGATCGTACTGCCCCGCGTCGATCTTTCCCATACCGCGCTCGCGGGTCGCAGCCTCGCGAAAACGCAGGATGCCGCCAGCCGACCAGATTCGATTGCGATCCCAGAAGTAATAGGTCTTGGGTCCGACGCAGCCGATGTCCTCCGACCTTTCGATGCTGCGCACCAGCTCCGTGAGCATTTCGGCATCGGCTTCGATGTCGTTGTTGAGGAACAGCAGGTAGTCATAGCCAGCCTCGATCGCGGCTTGTAGGCCCAAGTTGAGACCGCCCGCTGGCCCGATGTTGCTCTCGGTCCGCACGGTTCGAACTTCGGGAAAAGCCTCCGCAATCGCCTGGGTCGAGCCATCGTTGGAGCCATTGTCTATATGCAGGATCTCAAAGTTGGCGTAAGTCATCCGAGCCAGGCTAGCGATCGCCTGGAGCGTGATGTCCTTGCCGTTGTAATTGAGGACAATGGCTGCAACGCTGGGATGGGTCAAGCCACGAGCTCCGCGCTAGGCTAGAATGTCGCCGACCTGCAGCTGCTCGACGTGGGCGAACGTCGAGGCGGACTGCACTTCGCCACCGGGGCGGCGCAGGCGTTCGACTCCCAGAATCGTCGAATTGCCGCACAGCATCGCGAGTTTGCCCTGGCGCAGGCCGAGGTAGGTTCCTGAAGAGCCATACGGCGCATCGATCCAGTCCATGGGACGGGCGGCTATGATCTCTACCGGACGATACTTGCAGTAGGCGATCAGGCCGAGCTTGGGATAGGCGCGCAGGCGAGCGCTCACCAGCGTCGCTTCGAGTGACCACGGCGCCTTACGGTGCTGCAGACCGAGATCGGGGATGACGCTGGCATGCTTTTCATCCTGGGCCTTGGCCTTGGGCTTGTTCTTTGAGGTATCGAGCTTCTTCAGAATCTTGGTCAGGAGCTTGTTGGAGAGCTTGATGGCTGGCGGCAAGAGATCGTCGAAGGTTTCGGTGCCGGTGAGCTCCAGCTCTTCTTGCATCAACACACCGCCAGCCCACGGCTCCTCGTTGAGGCTGATGACACTGACCCCGGTCTTTTTTTGCTGGGTCGCCAGCGCGTACCGCAAGGCGTGCTCGCCACGCAGCTTGGGCAGCAAGCTGGGATGAACCTCGACGGCGCCGAGAGGAGAGGCCTCGAGCACTTCGGCAGGCAAAGGCCGGCCGTAGTCCACCACCACCAACAGGTCTGGATTGAGGCCCTTGATCTTCTCCTGCAGATCCGGCTCCAGCACCCGCCGCGAGCGAACGGTTTCGATGCCATGCTCGTCGGCCCAATCACATACCGGATGCGGTAGCGGCTCATCGCTATCGATCGTGACGCCGGCTTTTGGGCGCGTGACAATCAATTTGGGCGGTACTTCGAGACCCTCGAGGGTATCGAGCGCTGGTACCGCGAGCTCGTGGCTGCCAAAAAAGACAATCGACTTCAGTTTCTTCATCTACCGAGGCTAGCAGAGGATGGCCCTTGGGAGTGACAGTTCGTCCCAAGATGCCGTGGGTTTCAGGTCTGACGTCGTTTCAGGGTTGCTGGCGCAGTCTGCGCCAGAGCTGATGATATCGGCGTTCGCGGGCTGCTGGGTCCAGCTCAGCCAAGGCTGCCGTGGCTTCCTCGGTGTCGACTCGAGCCAGGAAGCTGCCCACCTGATGTAGCGTCGCCCGCGTCCCCGTGAGCACGAGGATGCCTGCTTCCGTCCTGGCTTGGACCGCGATCGCGCCGGTCGCGTCCGGCGGATCGAGGGCCCGCGCGACGAGCGCAGGATCGGCGTGGCGGAGCTCGAGGCGAACAGTCGTCGGCGACAGATCGCGCAGGTCGCCGGGTCGACCGAGGCCTGTACCGACCCGGGCTCGGCCACCGCTGATCTCCATCCCCAGGTTGTTGATCTTCAGGATTTGCTCGAGAGCCTGGTCCCAGGGGACGTTCTTGAGCTCGACCGTGACCTTGCCCTGTACGTTGGGCTGGATCACCAGGTTGAATCGCCCGATCTCGGCGAAGCTGCGCAGGACCTCCACCAGGTCTGCGTCCCTGAGCGACAGATCGATGGGTTCGCCGAAGTATCGCTTGGGCTGTGCTTTCCGGTGGGCTTCGAGCCATTGCTGACTCGGGGTCGGGCTCTCGGAGCTCGGTGGCTCGCCGTGGGTATCGATCGCGAGACCGACCGAGAGTAGGGTCGATAGCAGGATAGGGCTGATCCGGCTCGCGTCGAGAGGGAAGGGAGTCATGTTGGCCTTGGATCCTCGCTCAGGTGACCGGCATAGGGCGGATCTCTACCGGTAGGCCATTGACCGATGCGTTGCCGCTGAACTGATCGATCCGTGCGGGGTCGGTGAGGTCGTTGAGACTGACGCCAGGGTGCTGGCGAGCGGTCTCCAGCCGAGTGCCTTCACGCCCGTGCCCCCAACCATGGGGAAGGCTGACCACTCCCGGCATGATCTCAGCAGTGATCTCGAGCGGCGCCGTGATCGACCCAACCCTGGAGCTGACCTCGACTTGGGCCGCCGTCGAGACGCCGAGTCGTTCGGCATCGTCGGGGTGCATCAGCAGAGTGCAGCGGTCCTTGCCGCGCATCAGCCGCGGATAGTTGTGCATCCACGAGTTGTTGCTGCGCACCTGTCGGCGGCCGATCATTACCATTGACGCCGGCTCACTCAGCTCCTCCAGTCGATCGATCAGGCGTTTAGTGTCCTCGAGGATCGGTTCGGGCACCAGGACAATCTTATTGTCCAGGGTCCCGAGACGGTCTGGCAAGCAGGGCTCGAGCGGACCCAGGTCAACACCATGGGGTTTGGCCTCGAGAGCTGCGAGAGACAGTCCATTGGCGCCGCGGACATCGCCCCAAGGGCCGGCGCGCAGGCCAAGATCGAGTGCATGGCCTGGTCCGCGCTCGGGGTCCGGTCCGCGCTCGAGCCGTTCTGGATCCTCCTCGAGACGAGCTCGGAGCTCGTGCAGAATCTGCCAATCGTGACGCGTGTCGGCTTCCGGCTCGAAAAGCGGCTGCGAATAGCGGGCGGTATTGCGGATCGCCAAGGTATGGAAGATCACGTCATAGTGATCGTGCTCGAGCGTGCTGGTCGGTGGCAGGATGAGGTCGGCGTGACGGGTCGTCTCGTTGATGTAGAAGTCGATCGAGACCATGAAGTCCAGGTTACTGAGAGCTTGCTCTAGCCTGCGACCGTCGGGCGTGGACAGCACCGGGTTGCCCGCGACGGTGAGCAAGGCACGGACCTGGCCTTCACCGGGCGTCTGCAGCTCTTCGATCATGGCGGAGACGGGCAGCTCGCCGGCAAACTCCGGTAAGCCACGAACGCGGCTGTGCCAGCGACCGTAGCTGCCGCCGCCGAACGGACGAGCGAGCAGATCGAGCGCAGGTCGAGTGAACATCGCACCGCCAGGACGATCTAAGTTGCCAGTGAGGATGTTGAGTACGTTGACCTGCCACTGACAGAGGGTGCCGAATTCTTGCACCGAGACCCCCATGCGCCCATAGCAGGCAGCTGAGGGTGCCGTCGCGAAGTCGCGTGCCAACTGGCGGATTGCTGCCGCCTCGAGGCCGGTGGCGTCGGCGACCCGTTCCGGCGTGAACTGCTCCGCGAAGCCGCGCACAGTCTCCAGGCTGGATCCACCGTAGCTCAGATCAGCCAATCGGTTGGAGACCAGGCCCTCGTCGAGTACCGTGTGGATCAGAGCGGCCAGCAGGAAGGCGTCGGTCCCAGGTCTGATGAAGCAATGCTGATCCGCCAGCTTGGCGGTCTCCGTGTAGCGTGGGTCGATCACGACCATCCGCCCGCCGCGCTCGCGGATCGCCTTGAGTCGCTTTTTGACGTCGGGAGCGGTCATCAGGCTGCCGTTGGAAACTGCCGGGTTGCCACCCAGCACCAGGAAAAAATCGGTGCGATCGATATCCGGGATCGGCAGCAGCAGCTGATGTCCGTACATGAAATAGCCGCAGACGTGATGCGGCAGCTGATCGATCGAAGTGGCTGAGAAGACATTGCGTGACTTCAGGGCACGCAGCAGCGGTGGGCCGTAGAGGATCGAGCCGTAGTTGTGGACGTTGGGGTTGCCGAGATAGGCGCCCACCGCGTCGCGGCCGAAATCTTGCTGCACGGCGCGCAGACGCTCAGCTACCAGGTCGAAAGCCTCGTCCCAGCCGAGGCGCTGCCATCCGTCAGCGGTGCGCCGTACCGGGTGCTTGAGACGATCCGGATCGCGGTAGATGTCTTGCAGTGCCACCGCCTTTGGGCAGATATGTCCCCGGCTGAACGGATCTTCGGCGTCGCCACGGATGGCGACGATCTCGCCATCTTCGACTCGAATCTCGAGGCCGCAGATCGCCTCGCAGAGATTGCAGGCCCGGTAGTGCGTGCTGGAAGTCGCTTCGATGCTCATAGCTCGAGATTATACCGAGCGACCAGTTACCGAGCGGTGCGCCGCGGGTAGAGTAGGGCTCGACCGCAACGTCCATCAGCCACTAACTGACTGAGGTTCTCCATGATGAAGAGCGTGCTTCTCATATTGTTTGTTCCTGTTCTGATGCTCACGGTCGCCTGCGGCTCGGAGACTCCTCCCGAAGCCATTCCCGAGCCACCCGAGGAGGCCGAGGTCGAATCGCCCCTGTGCGAGGTCTGGCAAGTGGTCGACAGCGGCATATCTGCCTCATTCCGAGGGCTGAGCGTAGTCGGCGACGGCGAAGTGGTGTGGGTCAGTGGGACGGGTGGCACCTGGGGCCGGACCGTCGACCGCGGGGCCACCTGGACGTCCGGCGTAGTGCCGGATGCGGAGGACCTGGACTTCAGGGATGTCGACGCCTTTTCCCAAGACATCGCATACTTGATGAGCGCTGGGCCGGGCGAGCTGTCTCGGATCTACAAGACGGTCGACGGCGGCGGGACTTGGGAGCTGCAACTCACCAACCCCGGCCCTGAGGGCTTCTTCGACGGCATGGCGTTCTGGGGTGAGCGGCATGGACTGGTTTATGGCGACCCCGTCGATGGTCGATTCATGGTGCTGGCAACCGACGATGGCGGCAGCTCGTGGAATTCGGTGCCCTCTGAAGGCATGCCGCCGGCCCTCGACGGTGAAGCAGGATTTGCGGCCAGTGGTACAGGCCTCGCCGTGATGACCGGCGGACTGGCTTGGTTTGGCACCGGTGGTCCCGAAGCGCGGGTGTTCCGTTCCCGTGACTATGGCCAGAGTTGGCAGGTCGCGACAACACCAATGCTGGCTGGAGAGGGCTCGATGGGCATTTTCTCGGTCGCTTTTTCCGACCCGAGCCACGGTATCGCTGTGGGTGGAGACTACACTCAGCCAGAAGGGACCGAGCGCCACGCGGCTTGCACTACAGATGGCGGCGTCACCTGGACGCTGATCGAGTCGTCCTCACCCGCAGGCTACCGTTCGGCGGTGGCGTTCGTTCCCGACTCCCAGGGGCAGATCGTCATGGCGGCTGGAACCTCAGGGTCGGACCTATCGCTCGACGGCGGGGAGAGCTGGCAGACGGCCGGTGCTGAAAACACCAACTGCGTTGCGTTCGGTCCCTCGCTCTGCACGGGCTGGGCGGCAGGTCCGGAAGGTTTCATCGCCAAGCTCGTACCTGCTACACCTTGAAGGACTGACAGCTCGCTGGCCACTAGAAGGAAAGCCCGAAGCTGAAGCTGAAATTCTTGAAGCGGTCTTCGGGCAGCGGATCCAGGTTGTGAGCATAGATCAGGCGTAGCGGGACAGGCATTTTCTTGAGCTTTAGGCGCAGCTCGGCGCCGGCGCTAGTGCGCGCACGATCCAGGTCGAAGCTCTGTCCCTCGGCGACGACGCTACCGGCGTCGGCGAAGAGCACTAGCCGGAATGGGCCGCCCAGCAGCAAGTGGTACTCCAAGTTGATCTGTGCCAGCCGGTCGCCGCCGATGGGAAAGCCGTCGTCATCACGGGCCAGGCTGCCGTCGTCCTCGAGTGCTGCGATCGAGTTGCGCAGAAAGCCGCGCACGCTGTCTTCGCCACCCAAGAAGAAGCGCTGCTGGGGAAAAATCTCGCCACTGGTTTTTCCCAACCAGCCGAATCGGGCTCTCAGGCTGAGCGTCGAGCGCAGTCGACCGGTGGTCACCGGTTGAAACCAAGTCGCGCCGAGAACGGGCTTGAGCAAGCCACTGTCACCGCCCAGGGCTTGGTCAGCCCACTCTAGGGTTCCGGCGAGACGCAGGCCGCGGAACGGCGACGCGCGGCTGTCGAGTCGGTCGTAAACCCAGCTTGGCCGAAGCGCTGCGTGGACGTAAGAAGCTTGGCGCGTCAACTCTTGGTCGTCTGGGCCGATCGCGAGCTCATTCTGATCGACGTCGGCGATGCGTAGATCGAGGTCGAAGCTGTGGTGGGCTCCGAATCGTCGACCGTAGGAGAGGATGCCGCCGGCCCGTTCCTGCTCGAAGTCTGCGCCACCGGCCACCGGGCGCTGGGTCGCGTCGCGAAACAGACGGAGCCCGAGGTATTGACGGCGGCCAAAGAGGAATGGTCGCCGATATTCGACCTCGTACAACTCTCGCTCGTCACCGAGCTCGAGCTTGAGTCCAAGGAGCTCGCCGCGTCCCAAGAGATTGTTGGTCGACAGCGCTATCCGGCCGTAGAGGCCGTCGAGATCGTTCCAGCCTCCGCCGACATCGAGATTCCAGGGATCCGGATCGGACCCCTGAATTATGAGATTGACGGTACGCGGCTCCTCGGGCGGTTCTTCAGGCTCGGAAGGCGGCTCCGTTGCGGAATCGGTGGCTTCGGGAGGTTCCGGCTCGGCGGCTTGATCCCCGGTCGAAGAGACGGCTAGAGCGCTCCCGGCTGGGGTCAACGTCAGGGCGGCGCAGAGTATGGCGTGGGTCCATCGCATGGTCATGGTGCCTCGATTAGCAAGCTTCACGCCAACGCTGTGCCTCAGCAGTGATTCGAGAGTTCGCTCGCAGGTTGGGCCGGCCCACGCAGGAAAGGTTTCCTTGAAATATTAACTTAATATAAAGAGCATGTTCTTCTAAAGCTCACACCATCCAGACATCATTCGATTATCCAGATAAGAATGGCAGAAAATCTCCGTTAACTGTTAGCGATCTAGGGGCTTTGTCATCGCTACGAGATAGCAAAGCCGGCCGTTCCTGGCTAGACATTCGATGCTTCGAGCAGTACCCTTTATTGAACATTCACCGTATGTTTTTGCTTTCGCGTGGTGGGCTGAGGAAAGCCACGCTGAAAATTGGACGAGCCCACGGCGTGCGAGCCAAAGGCGGACGAGCTGAAAGGAGCTGCGATGATTCGGAGTGAGCGCATCCTGGCGTTGATCCTGGGAGTGAGCCTGATGTGGACGCCAGCGGTTTTGGGGCAATCCCAGGCGACTACTGGTGTGATCGAAGGAACCGTTGTCGATGAAAGCGGAGCGGTGCTGCCAGGAGTGACCGTGACGCTCACGAATACCGCAACCAACTACGAGCAGACGTTGATCACCGATTCGCGCGGTCGCTTCCGTGGTGTGCTGCTGCCGCTCGGCCCCTACCGGGTGACAGCGGCTCTCGAGGGCTTCGCTACCCTGGTTCGTGAAGGTATCGAGCTGGCCGTCGGCCAGACCATCAACCTACGGCTCCAGATGACGGTGTCGGCAACGGAAGAAGAGATTGTCGTCACGGGCGAAGCGCCGCTGATCGAGACCACCAATACAACCAATTCGGTGCGCGTCGATCGTAAGACGATCGAAGGCATTCCCAACAACGGCCGCAACTTTCTGGAGTTCACCAAGCTCACCCCGGGCGTCTCGATCGTCCAGGGCCCGGACGGTGACGAGCTGACTGTCAACGGTCAGCGTGGGATTCAGAACAACGTCATGGTAGATGGCGCGGACTTCAACAATCCGTTCTTTGGCGAGCAGCGTGGCGGCCAACGTCCGGCCTTCACCTTCAATATCGACGCGGTGCAAGAGTTTGTCGTCATCGCAGACGGTGCGCCAGCAGAGTTCGGCCGAGCTTCCTCGGGCTTTGTCAGCGTTGTCACCAAGTCCGGCTCCAACAATCTCAAGGGCACGGCACACCTGTTCTACAAGGATGACTCGCTATCGACCGAGGCGGAGCGCGAAGACGGTACCGATGAGCCGAAGTTCGATTTCGACCAGACTCAAGTCGGTTTCACCGTCGGCGGTCCGATCACTGAGGACCGACTGTTCTTCTTCGTCGCCGGGGATCTGCAGGACGGCACCTCCACCAAGCAGCTCGATCCCAACCGCATCGAGCAGCGCGTCGTCGATGCGCTGGCTTCTCTCGGTAGTCCGAATGAGAACGCGCCGATCGACCGTACCGATGATCACATTGCCGGCATCGCCAAGCTGGACTGGCACAGCAACAACCAGAATCTGTTGACTCTGCGTTTCAACTACACCGATTCCGAACAGGAAAATGGCACGTTCGATGTCGACTCCTGGGGCGCTTCTGCCAACGCGATCGAGAAAGACTCGTCCTATTCGATCAACGGCTCGTACATTTCCAACATCAGCTCCAGCTTCCTCAACGAAGCGCGCTTCCAGTTTGCCCGTGAAGATCGCCCGCGTCCTTATGGCGGCCCGACCATCGCTGGCACAGACCGTCCGTTCCCCGACATCGCGTTCGACTTTGGGCGCTCCTACCGTTTCGGGATGCCGTTCTTCATTCCGGTGACCTACCATGACACGCGTTGGCAGTTCAACGACAACCTGTCGTGGCTGGCTGGCGACCACAGCCTGAAAGCCGGCGTCGAGTACAACCAGACCGCGGCTTCGCAGACGTTCATCGGCTTCGCCAACGGTCGCTTCATCTTCAGCTCGACCGATGGTTTTCTGAACTACGTCTCGAACCCCAACTACGTGGAGTGTTCCGACGGCAGCTCCTCGCAGACCGGCGCCTGTCCTGTCGGCACTGACATCACTGGGCCGGTGCTGCTCTATCTCCAGCAGGCCGGTGTCGGCGGGCTGTCGGTCGAGGAATCCGGCACCCAGACTATCCAGCAGGAAGAGCCGGCGGTCTTTATTCAGGACACCTGGCAGCCATCGGCCAACGTCACGCTGAACCTCGGCCTGCGCTGGGAGGCGCAGATCCAACCGGATCCAATCACGCCGGCGAGCGAAGTGTTCTACGCGCCATTCATCGGTCAGACGGTGGGCGGCCAGACTTTCCCGTCTGACGGTGAGATCCCCTCGGACTATGACATGTGGCAGCCGCGCTTCGGCATCTCCTGGGCGCCCAAGGGTAACGGCAAGACCGTGGTGCGAGCCAACGCTGGTCTGTACTACGCGCGGGTTCCTGGGCTTTCCCTGGCATCGAGTCGGTCAACTAACGGTAGCCGCGGCCAGTCACTGTTCCGCAACAGCTCCTTGACGCCAATCCTTGGGCCGGTGCCGGCGATCACCGAGTTGATTCCAGCCAGCGAGGTTGGTGATCCTTTCCTGCCGGACGTCTTCGTCTTCGACGAAGACTTCCGCAATCCGCGGACCACTGCATTCGCAGCTGCGGTCGAGCGTCAGGTCGCCCCGAATACCTCCGTGCTGCTCAAGTACAACTATGCCGAGACCGACTATTTGACCCGCTTCGTCAATCGTAACGATCCGCTGTTGGGCGCGCCCTGGTCTTCCGGGCTCCCGCCAGGTGGAGCCAACGGTATCAACACGTTGACGGTGGTCGAGTCGACTGCCTCGAGTCGCTATTGGGGTGCCACGGTAGGTGTGACCAAACGTGCCGGCAAGGTGCAGTTCCAGGCCTACTACACCTACTCGAAAGACCGGTCCGATGACGACAACGAGCGCGATCCGTTCTCGTTCCGCTACGCTCGAATCACCGACCTCGACGCCGAGTGGAGCTACTCCGATCGCGATCAGCGTGATCGTTTCAATGCCTGGCTGCTGTGGCAGGCGCCGTGGGGCATCAACGTCAATACGCGGTTCACCTATCGCTCGGCCCAGCCGCAGTCGATCACTGAGACCGGTGCGGTGGCGGCTACGCCGCAGGATCGCATCAACGCCGACGGTAGCGTCACCCGGCGTAACCTCGGTCGCAAGAACAACAAGTTCTCATCGGTCGATCTGCGGCTGTCGAAGGTGTTCAATCTCGGTGACCGTGACCTCGAGGTGATCTTCGAGGGTTTCAACATGTTCAACAGCTCGAACTTCAAGAAGCCCGGCGCCGTCGACCTGGTGTTCAACTTCGACGGCACCGTCGATAGCGGCCTGGGTGATCCGCGCCAGTTCCAGGCTGGCGTGCGGCTGACCTTCTAGCTGGCTAGCATCGCGATCTGGGAGGGAGCCGAGTCCCAACCGGGCTCGGCTCTTGCTTTTTTGGAGCATCCCTGACTGGAGAATGGCTCTGGAAGTCATCAGTGCGCTAGTCTCAGCTGCCAAGTCAGGCGGCTGACTCGCCGCCGCCGACTCTAGATCGAACGCTGCCAGGAGAAGCACATGATTTCTGAGATATTCGATCCCCAGGCCTGGAGGCCCGTCGAGGGTTTCGACTTTTCCGACATCACCTACCATCGCGCGCGTGAGCACGGTGCGGTTCGTATTGCCTTCGATCGTGCCGAGGTTCGCAATGCGTTTCGCCCCCAGACCGTCGACGAGCTCTATACGGCGCTCGATCACGCGCGCCAGTGGAGCGACGTTGGGTGCGTCCTGTTGACCGGCAATGGACCTTCGCCAAAAGATGGCGGATGGGCGTTCTGCTCCGGTGGCGACCAGCGCATTCGCGGGCGTGACGGCTACAAGTATGAGGGCACGGAGACTCCGCGGCATGATGGTCCTGACCCGGCGGGTCTGGGGCGTCTTCACATCTTGGAAGTGCAGCGCTTGATCCGGTTCATGCCGAAGCCGGTTATTGCCGTAGTTCCTGGCTGGGCGGTTGGCGGCGGGCACAGCCTGCACGTGGTCTGTGACCTCACCTTGGCCAGTCGTGAGCATGCCATCTTCAAGCAGACCGATGCCGACGTGGCGAGTTTTGATGGCGGTTATGGCTCAGCCCTCTTGGCTCGGCAGGTAGGCCAGAAGCGTGCGCGGGAGATCTTCTTCATCGGTGCCGATTACTCCGCCCAAGAGGCGCACGAGATGGGTATGGTCAATGCCGTGGTACCTCATGCCGAGCTGGAGAGTTTTGCCCTGGAATGGGCGGCAGAGATCAACACCAAGAGTCCGACGGCGATCCGCATGCTGAAATTTGCCTTCAACGCCTGCGACGATGGTTTGGCCGGGCAGCAGGTGTTCGCAGGCGAGGCGACGCGTCTCGCTTATATGACCGACGAGGCGCAGGAAGGCCGAGATGCCTTCGTGGCGAAGCGTCGGCGGGATTTCTCGAAGTTTCCCTGGCACTATTGACGCCCGTTGACTGGGTCTGACTCTCTAGATTCCAGGCAACTTTTGCTGGCGCCAAGTGGGGTGGTACGCTTGAAGCGTGCTTTTCTCGCAACACGCAGCGTGCGAGACTGTCAGCTCGTTTTGCCAGGCCCGTCGCCTGTCCCGATCCTGTCAAGGGCCTGAGAGGGATCCAAGGGTGCCGAGTTGGAAGGGAGATCCATGAGTGCTTTGCCCGCTCCCCCTGAGCCGTCGTTGACCCGGTTCCAGCAGACTCTCCGTTTCATGAAGGATCCCTATGGATTCTTGGCCCAGACGCGAGCCGAGTGCGGTGAGGTGTTCACGCTGCGGCCTTGGGGTATGGGACGATGGGTTTTTCTGTGCAATGCAGAAGTGCTTGGAGAGCTGTACAAACTTCCAGAAGATCAGGTGCTGGCTGGCGAGATCCGCAAGAGAATCGTGGCTTATCTGTTCGGGAGCAGGGCGAGCATCTCACTCGATGGCGCCGAATACGCTCAGCGCCGTAAGATCGTGATGCCGTTTTTTGGCGGGCGAAAAGTCTTCCAACACACGGACCTGATCCATCGACTCACCGAGGAAAAGCTGCTGCAGTGGCCGTTGGGCGAGCTCGTTAGGCTGCAGCCCTATCTCAACGATATCGCGCTGGAGTCGGCCGGGCGTATTCTGTTTGGACCCTTGGAGCAGGATCCTGCGGCTCAGCTGGTGCCATATGCCAAGCAGTTTCTCATCGCTCTGCAGCCGCCGGCGGTTCAGGCGCGACCACTGCAGTGGAATCTCGGACGCTTCAGCGCCTACGGTCGCTTCGTGATCGCCCGTGACAATCTCTATCGAGTGCTCGACGGCGTGGTCCGCACTATCGAAGAGCGCCGCGCTTCGCAAGCCGCGGACGAGGAGCCCAAGGACGTTTTATCGGCATTGGTGGCGGCTGATCTCTACGACAACCCAGACGAGTGTCGCGAGGCGATCGTGCACGAGATGGTGGCTTTCATCGTCGGAGGCGCCGAAACGACTTCGAAAGTCTTGGCCTGGACGCTTCTGGGAGTTTTGTCCAATCCGAAGATCCTCGATCGATTGCGTCATGAGCTTGACGAAGTGTTGGGTGGCCAGCCGATCAAGACCGAGCACCTGAGGCAGCTGCCCTACCTCCATGCCGTGATCCAAGAAGGAATGCGATTCCAGTCGGTGGGGCCGTTTGCTGGCCCCCGCCTCGCCAAGAAAGACATCACGATCGGCGGTTTCACCATAGCTGCCGGTACACCGATAGCGCAGTGCCTGCAAGAAGTGGGGAGGACCAACTTCTTTCCCAACCCGGAGCAGTTCGACCCCGAGAACTTTCTCGGCCGGAAAGTCCGGACGAATGACTGGGTTCCGTTTGGCGGAGGCTCCCGTTTGTGCACCGGAATGGGGCTGGCTCAGCTCGAGCTGGCGGTCGTGGTCGGCACGCTGATTCAGCGGCTCGATCTCGAGCTAGGGCCGGGATCGACCGAGCCGGCGCGGTCCGGGATCGCGTTCCAGCCAGCCAACGAGCTCGCGGTCATTGTACGGGGCCGGCGCACCTGACTCGCGGTCGCCGTCGCGACCCCCACGCGATCAGACGCGAGATCAGAACCCGGGTACCGAGAGATTGTGCTCGGCCGCGGCATTGACGACTTCCTGATGCTCACGGATCTGATAGAGAAAGCTGTGTCGTAGCTCGGGCGCCAGGAAGTTCGTCTTGCGCATCAGCTCGCGATAGGCTCGACGTAGATAGCGAATGGGCTCCAGGGCCTCGATGTCGGTCTGGTTTTGGCGCAGCCAGTCGAAGGCGCGGTAGAGACGGAAGTTGAGCATCTCCCCAGCCGGTGGGTAGGGCAGGTTCTGCAGCAGCTCTTCGAGCGCCGCGCTGTAGGTCAAGATCGCTTCGCTGTCGCTATTCTGAAGTGCCAGCTCCAGCAGCCAGGCGCTGTCGATCGCGGCTGCCGTGCGGTCGTCGTGTCGCCGGTGGATGCGGTACGCTTCCGCCAGGTGTAGCTGGGCCTCGGTGGCTTGGCTCTGGCTCATGAGGATCCGCCCGAGAAGCTGTTCTGCATCACCGAGCAGCGACGTCTCTGCAACCAGACTGAGCTGGAAATGGGCCTGCCGAGCTTCTTTCAGGGAATTCTCCACCTTTCCCAGGTTGAGTTGGTTGGCTGCCATTTCGAGGCGCGCGATCGCCTCGCCGACGACATCGTCGCGACCGCGGCGAGCCTCGAAAGCTTGTCGTAGAAGCTTGGTAGCTTCCGTGTGGTTGCCCAGATGCCCCAAGGCTCGGGCCGATCCCAGGTGGGCGAAGCCAAGCTCCTCGACATCCCCGCCTTGCTGGTCGATGATCTCTTGGGCTTCGCGATAGTAGGCGAGAGCCTTGGAGTAGTCGCCGATAGCCATGGCGACGGCTCCGAGCGCGGTCAACGAGGCGCCGAGTGGCTTGGCGAGATTCTGATCACGACGAACGCTCTCCGCCTTCTTGTGGTGGAGCATGGCGTCTTCGAGGCGCATCTCTCGTAGCGCGATGTTCCCGAGGTGGAAGTGGCAGGTGGCACCGACCGAGGTCGCCTTCTGGCGATCGACGACCTCGAGCAAGCTCTCGAAAACTTCTCGCGCTTCAGTCAAACGACCTGTCTGCTTGAGAAGGTCCCCCAGCCGAATGAACAGCATGGCTCGCTGTTTGTCACCGCTAGTGTCCGACGAGATTGCGAGAGCCCGACGCAATGCCTGCTCCGCTTCGCTGAATCGGCCTCGCTCCTGATCGTGCTCAGCCTTCAGCGTCAGTAGGGCGATGTGTCTCTTGGGCTGGCCGGTTGCTAGGGTGATGGCGCTGTTGAGCTCGAATTCGAGCTCGGCGAGGCGACCGAGGCGTCTTCCGATCGGTAGCAGGGCCCATAAAATGTCAAGCTCGGCAGCCGGATCGCCGTCTCTGCCTCGATGCTGTCGATACTCCTTGAGTAGCGCCTCGAATAGATCCGAGCGGGTTGCGTCATTGCCCGAGTCCCGGCTCAAATCGAGTAGAGGCGGCAGGGCTTCCGGCGTGCCGGCGAGCAGGCGGTAAGTCGCCCAACCTTTTTCGGAGCTCTTCGGCTCGCGGGTGATCACGCGTCCAAGGGCTCGCCGGAGCGATGCGGCGGCTTCGAACGTCACGGTTCCAGCCAAAGCCCGGGCGTAGGCCGGGCACCGAAACTCGAGCCCCTGGCCCCATGGCGAGGAGGTGTTCTGCAGGATGCCGGCTGCGATCAGGGGGGTATGCCAGGAGTCGGCGAGCTGAACTCCGAAGCTGGTGCAGGTCAGGTCGAGATGACTCGGCGTGATGGTCTGCTCGGCCAGGGCCAGAATGCGGAGAGGCAAGGGCTCGCCGAAGCGTCTTACTTCGGCTTCGACATGCCGAATCAAGCGTTGGGAAGGCTTGTACTCGACGTCATCACTACCATCGAAGAAAAAGCTGCCGTAGACGCGGCGAATCAGCCCGCGGTGAACCAGGCCGACGAGCCCTTCCTCGAGCGCGAAGGGAAAACCCGCGGCCGCTTCTACCCAGCGAGATTCGATCTCCGGATCGAGCGACAAGCCTTCGATCAGGCGCCTGGCATGGAGCGTACTTTCGTCGCCGTCCATCGCCGTGATCTCGATTGTGGGGAGATCATCGAAGGCTCCGTGAGCGAGTTTGCCGCTGCGCTGGATCATGATCAGGCCGCACGGCAAGGTGCTGGAAGTCAGCTGGGCCAGCAGCTCCAGGTCTTCGGGCGTGGCGGTCTGCACCAGGTCACAGACGATCCAAGGTGGATGCTCAAGGCGTTCTGTCGCGGCTTCCAGCCATTCGACCAGGGTCTCCGCGGCTTGCTGAGGTGGCGCAGCTTCCAGCAGCTCTAGCGCTGCGCTCGGTACGGCTCGCGGCTCGAGCTCGCGTAGACGGCTGGCCAGATAGCGGCCAAGAAAGGGGCTTCCCGCCAGCGCTCGCCCGACCCCGATCCAGACTTTGGGACCGGGCTCCGTTTCGAGGTGATGCCAGACCGCGTGCGTCTTGCCGGCTCCCAGGGGGCCCTGAACCAGATGGGCTCCCGGTGAGCGGGAAGCCTCCAGGGCGGTGCTGATTTTTGGGCGACGCACGCAGACGCGCCGATCGAGAAGCTTGGGATTGTGCCATGGCAGTGCCCGGCTTTGGGCACCCCGCAAACGGAAGAAGGGAATGCGGCGTCCCGAGGGGCCCGAATAGAGGTCGAGCTTATCCATCTGATAGCGACCGTGGAGCCAGCTCGCCGCGTAGCCGGTCATCACCATTTCACCAGCAGGCAGTTGCGGGCTACGGCGATCCAGGTCTTCGACCAAGGCGTCCCTCACCAGCACGACCACTTCGCCGTGTTGAATCACCTCGGCCGGAAAGATGAGGATCCCAGGGATCTCCTCCATCCGCAGTTCTGAGAGCTGCTTCAGCAGCGAGCTGGCGAGCTGAATCGCTGCGTCGAATACTGACGCGCGGCCTTCGATCGGCAGGATCGCAAAAGTGCGCTCTTCGAGCCGCACCACCCCGGGAAGGACAAAGAGCTTCTCGGCCGTGGTTACAGAGCGCCGATCCTCACTGTCTGAAGGCCAAAACCTCAGTAGGGCGACAGGTAGATTCAGACTCGGGAGAGGGAGCTGAGGTTCGGGCATCGCAGAGAAAATCTATCGAGCAAGAAGTCAAGTTCGCGACTGAGTGTATCAAGGCTGGTCGAATATGGTCCGCGGCGTAGGCGTGGCGCTGTTATCAAAGGGTGGTGAAGCTGCTACACTAAATCGGGCGGGTTTATCCGTTTGCGGCCTTTCGGCAGTTCTTCGACGCTGATCAAAATAAGGCTGTCTCTACAAAGCGGAATAAATTGCCGTTCCTCACCTCGTGGCGGTTCCTGGCCCCACGCACACTAGAAGTTTTCACTCACAGCTAGATCTACGACGCGGTCGTCGTTTGCCTGGATGGAGGTTCGCTGGTCGATGAAAAGACGTTTGGATACCCACCTCTACTATTTCACCGTTGAAGACGAGAGCCTCCTGGGAGAGGTTTTTCCTCGCTTCGAAGACGATACCTATGCCATTGCCTACAAAGTCGTCGGCACCGATGACGTGTTTGTCACTACAGCCGAGACCAAGGACGCGATGGATCGGCACGATGTGCCGTACAACCACTTGGCGGAAGAGGACGGCAACCGGCTGGCGGTCTTTCACTCGGCGCTGTCGAGCGAAGAGTTGACGGACTACGAGGATTCCCTGAAGGCTCTCGCCTTGGCCTATCGAGCCATCGGCATGGTCTGCGTTGGAGTCAACGGCAATTCGAAACCGGATTTCTCCGACGGTGTGAAGCACTATTCTTATTTCACCGCTCCCGCCGGGCATACGTTTCTGTGGCGTTTGTTCACCGAGCGGGATGAAGCGGTCGAGTACATGAACGAGAGATTTGCCGAAGACAGCGCTGCCGCTGACTGGGCACAGACGCTTCCTCTGAGCTCGTCTTCGGAGCTGGTCAGCTATCACTGACCTCTTGGGGAGCTCTCGCTCGTCGATGCTCGGGCATGAAGCGACCTATTCGATCTCCGAGCTGACCGAAGAGATCCGAGAGGTCCTGGGCGATGCGTTCGGTGGCGTCTGGGTCGTAGGAGAGGTCCAGCGAGTCCGTTCGAGTCAGCGCGGACACCTCTACTTCGAGCTGGTGGAAAAGGGCCGGGGCGACCGCATCGTTGGCAAAATCGATGCGGTCATCTGGCGAACGGACTACGTCAGAGTGCGGCGAGAGCTGGCGGCCAACGATCAGGAGGTAGTCGAAGGTCAACAGATCCGTTGCTGGGGGCACGTCGACTTCTATGGACCTGCAGGTCGCCTGCAGCTCATCGTTCGAAACGTCGACCCGCTGTTTTCTCTCGGATTGCTGGAACAGCGTCGTCGCGCCACACTCGCGGGATTGGCCAAAGCCGGTTTGCTCGAGCGTAATCGCCAGCTCGAGCTCTCGGAAGTGCCACTCGAGCTCGGGTTGATCACTTCTGCCGGCAGCGCGGCCTACCATGATTTTCTGACCGGTTTGACGGACAGCGGTTTTGGGTTCCGAGTGTGTCTCGCCCACGCTGCGATGCAGGGGGCAGAAGCCGAGAGACAGGTGGTTCTCGCATTGAGAGACCTTGTCGCCTATAGCCGTTCCCCAGGCTGCCGGCTGGATGCGATTGTGCTGATCCGTGGCGGTGGCTCGCGTTCGGATCTGGCCGCCTTCGACAGTCGACGTATCTCCGAGGCGATCGCTCGCTGTGCGTTGCCGGTGCTGACGGGTTTGGGACATGAGATCGACGAGTCGATCGCCGATCGAGTCAGCCATACGGCATTCAAGACTCCGACCAAAGTCGCAGAGTTTCTCGTCGAGCAGGTAGCGCTAGCTGAGAGCAGCATTACGGCGTGTGGCGAAGCGCTGCGGCGCTTGGCCCACGTGAGGCTTCAGCAAGCGGAGATGAAGCTGCGCCGCTGCGAGAGACTGGCGCCGGTAGCCCGCCTGCGTTTGCAGACGGCTGCCCTGGCGTTGAACGATCGATTGCAGCTGACCCATCGGATCGGCCGCCAGCGACTGACTGAATCGCGCCGCAAGATCCTCGAGCTCTCGACCCGCCTTCAAGCTTCTGGGCCTCGCTTCATCGATCGCCACCGCGATCGACCAGGACGTCTCGCCGAACGGTGTGTCGGGGTTGCGACCGGGCGGCTACGCGAAGCGACCGCAGTGCTCGACGGCATCTCGCGCCTCTGTGCAGAGCTGGCGCCGGAAAAAGTCCTCGAGCGCGGCTTCAGCATGACTCGCAACGGAGCCGGAGCTATCATCCGAGAACCTTCCCAGGTTCGATCGGGAGAATCCATCACGACGACCCTGGCTGGCGGATCGATCGAAAGCCGGGTGGAGAAGACATGAGCACCGAAACTCAAGAACAGGAGACGCCGAGCTTCAGCGTTGCAATGCTATGAGCACTGAACCCCAAGAACAACAGGAGACGCCGAGCTTCGGTGTCGCGATGCAGGAGCTCGAAGCCATCCTCCAGCGGATCGACAGCGACGGCATCGATATCGATCAGCTGGCCGACGAGCTCAGGCGGGCCACCGAGCTGCTCGAGCTCTGCCGCGGCAAGATCAGAACCGCCGAGATCGAAGTGAATCAGATCGTGCAGCAGCTCGAGGATTCCGTCGACGGGTAGCGGCAGGCGTCGTCTAGAAAGTGAGCAGCTGCTCGACATGGCGGGTCGACACCGGTTGCTTGCCGCCTCTATCTTTTCGGGGCCAAACAGCTGGTCCTGGGTGATGGATCGCAGCCCCTGGTTCGGGTCGCCCGATAGTTGCCACCAGATGCTCTTCGGGCGGGACGGGGTTCTTCGACCCTGAAGTATGATTTTCAGGAGTCTCATAACCCGAGCTGGATGGAGTTGACATGACTCGGCGCGGCGCAGTTTTGATTCTGTTGTGGTTTTCGATCGGCATCTCAGTGCTACCCGCTGCGGCTCGTTTTGATGCCGGAGATGTTGTAGGAGCGGTGTCTGACGCCGACGGCAAGCACCTGGTAGAGGCCGTCGTAACCCTGCATCGGGGCGAAGACGCTTGGGAAGTCGTGACCGACGAGAAGGGCCTGTTTCAGTTTCGGGACCTCAAACCCGGCAGCTACACCATCCGGGTGGAGCGCGAAGGTTACTCTGAGGCCATCTACGAACCGGTCAACATTCGGCTGGGCCGGATTACGACGGTGCAGGTTCAGATGAGCGCCAGCGTCGAAGAGACGATCGTAGTGACCAGCGAGCCACCGACGACGGTGGCTCTGCCCACCAATGGTCGTGCTGTCGTGGGTGGGGCCGAGCTCGAGACGATTCCGGTATCCAACGACCCTTGGTCCGTAGGGGCGCGCGCTGCTGGGGTCCTGACCGATCGAGCCAACGCGGTCGATGGCAGCGCTTCCACCTTTGTCGCCCCCGGGGCCGATGACGGGCAGACGACCTACGCTCTGGATGGCGCCGACGTCACGGACCGAGGGCGAAGCGGCAAACCGGTGACTGCTTTGGGGCTGAGCTCGGCGACCGCGATCGAGGTGACAACTGGCGGGAGCGACATCTCGCACAGCACTCCAGGAGCGCACATCAACCTGTTGACGCGCCAGGGGAGTAATGACGCCCAAGCCAGCGCTCGAGCCCTGGTGACCGATGGCGGCTGGCAAGCTTCGTCAAACCGGGTACTGGTCGAAGATCTAGGGCTGGGCTACCAGCGGATCTTGGACGTCACGGAAGCCGGTGTCGATGCGAGTGGACGACTGGTGCGGGATCATTTGTGGGGCTGGGCCACCTATGAAACTCAAGACATCCGCCGTCAGACAATCAACGGTACCGTGGAGAACACCGACGCCAGCAACGCTGCCGTAAAGCTCAACGGACAGGGCGGTCCAGTTTCAGGCGTACTGGCCTATCATCGGGGCGACTACAGCCTGTCCGGCGAAGATGCTGGGCCTGATCGCAGCGTCGAGACGACTCTGCTCGAGTCCCAGCCCAGCGAAGTCTTGCGTCTCGAGAACAGCTACCTGCCGACGGCGAACCTTCATTTCACCGTGCGCTACGCTCAGGTAGACAGCGGCACCGCTCGAGTGCCCCTGGGGGGATTGGGCGAAGAGATCGTTCTCGGAAGCGACGGCATCTGGCGAGGGTCGTTTGGCGAGTACCTCTATGGGCAGGACTCGCAGAGCTGGCTGCTCGATGGCGCGACCTACCGCAGCCGGGGATCGGCGGGGCATGAGGTGCGGTTCGGCTTCAGTGATTTCCAGGCGAATCATTCAACAGCTGAGCGCTGGGGGCGAGACGGCTTGCTGCACCTGGCGGGTGAGAATTTTGGCACGCCTTTCGACATCATCCGGCTCGAGCGTCCTACCGAGCTCGACGTTCAGCAGAGTCGCCTTGCCCTGTGGGTTCAGGATTCGATCACGTTCGACCAGCTGACCCTCGAACTGGGCGTGCGGCATGACATCCAGCGCGGCTCCAACGTCGGCGGCAGAGTCGGCTCGAACCCACTCTTTCCCGAGCTTCTGCCCGAAGTCGAGTTCGATGGTGGAATCGGAGCGCCAATCGAGTGGAAGAGCGTATCGCCTCGCTTGGCGCTGGCCTACGCCATCGGCGGCGAGGGGCGCTCTATCTTGCGAGCCAGCTACAGCATGTTCGCTTCTCAGCTCTATGCTGATCTCGTGAGCCGGGTGAGTCCCGCAGCTGCGGCTGATGTCTACCTCGGCTTCGACGATCGCAATCGAGACGATCGATTCGATCTCACTGAGCCGCACTTCTTGTTGGCCTACAACGGCGTCGATCCGCAGGCCCGATTTGGTGGTTCTCCTCATCGCACGGCTCGCTTGCTCGATCCCGAGCGTACCGAAGAGCTGCGGCTCAGCTTCGAGCACAGCTTGCGTTCCGGCGTCGAGCTCGGAATCGAGCATGTCTCGCGTGAAGTCAGCGGCATTCTGGAAACCCGCCGTCTGATTCGCGACGCCTTTGGCCAGATACGGCCGGCTCGCGCCTTCGACTATCAGCTCGAGACCGTCTACTCTGGCATTCTGCCGGACGGCTCCCCGTTCTCGGCACCGGTCTACGGATTGCGGGAAGGGGTCGAGCTGACCGGTGGCAACCTACTGCTCAATGGGGACCGCGAGCAGAGTTATCAGGCCACGACGCTGCGGTTGACTCGCCACCTCGCCGGCCAATGGCTGCTGCGTGGCCATGTGACCTTCAGTGATTGGCGATGGCGACTCGGTGGGGAATTCTCGGACTTCGATGATCCGACCAATCTCGTGGCAGCCGACAGCGATGACGCCTCAATCAGTCTGGCGGACACCAACGGGGACATCGTTGCGCCCTACACAGCAAGCGAGCGATTGTTCCTCAACAGCCGCTGGGCCTTCAACATCTTCGCGCTCTACCAGGTCGCTCCCCGGCAAAGCTGGGGTTTCGATGTCGCGGCCAATCTTCGTGGGCGCGAAGGCTTTCCGCTGCCCTACAGCGTTGCGATTCTCGAAGAGAATGGCCTGAGGGAAGTCCAGGCCACCGAGCGCACCGACAGTTTTCGACTCGATGACGTAGTCTTGCTCGACCTCAGGCTCGAAAAAGAGCTGCGCTTCGGCAAGCTGCGCTCAGCAGTCAGCCTCGATGTCTTCAACGTGTTGAATTCAGACCAGGTACTGGAGCGTGAGCGCCAGCTGACCAGCCCCTTGGCCGACCTGCCCCGCGAGACGCTGAGTCCCCGAGCCCTGCGTCTAGGTTTTCGACTGATCCTCGACTGAGGCAACTGAATCCGTGTGGTGGCCTGAAGCGGCCCGGAATGAGAAATCGTGAATCAGCTTTCTGACACTCGAATTACCGAGACTCCGGTGCCGGTCTCGCACGAGCCGCGGGAAAACGGTCCTGACCTGGAGCTTCGCCGCTGGCGCTGGAGCTTTTACATCGGCTGCTGGACGTTCATCGGCCTGCTGTTCATCAGTCCGATCATCGCCCAGGCTCTAGCGGAAGAGGAGCAGGAGATCCCGTGGAGCCAGGTGGTCTCGACGTTTCTAGATTGGTACATCTGGGGGCTGCTCTTCCCACTGATTTACTGGGTCACGCGCAAGTTCCCGTTCGAGCGCCGGCGGCTGTTGAGCCGGATTCCGATCCATCTCGCCAGCGGTTTGATCGTCTCGCTGATCTTTGTCGTCTTGATGTTGATCAAGAACTCCTTTGTGATGGGCTTGGGGCTCGGCAAGATCTCGTTTGCGATCTTGAATGGCTTGCCCGGCTATTTGCTCGGTGGCATCGAGCTCTTCCTGCTACCGTACTTCGCGATCGTCGCGGTGATTCACGCCCTGTCTTACTACGAGAAGTACCGTGAGCGTCAGCTCAAGACGACGCGACTCGAGGCTCAGCTGGCATTGGCCCATCTCGAAGTCCTGAAGATGCAGCTCCAGCCGCACTTCCTCTTCAACACCCTGAATGCCATCTCGGCATTGATGCATCGTGACGTGGATGCCGCCGACCGCATGATCTCGCTGCTATCGGATCTGCTGCGGCTATCGCTGGAGAAGGACAATCGGCACCAGGTTTCCCTGCAGTCCGAGCTCGAGTTCCTCAATCGATACCTGGCGATCGAGAAGATCCGTTTTCGGGATCGTCTGAAGATCGAAGAAGAGATCGAGACCACCTGCATGGCGGCTCAGGTACCCCGGTTGATCCTCCAGCCGCTGGTAGAGAACTCGATCAAGCATGGCATTGCGATGCGTTCGGCCGCCGGTCGGATCTCGATCCAAGCTCGGCGCCAGGGCAATCGCTTGGATCTCAGGGTTTCCGACGACGGCCCCGGTCTGACCGGTGAAGTGATCCGGGAGGGAGTGGGGCTCGCCAATACCCGTGCCCGCCTCGAGCAGATCTACGGCGACGATCACCACTTCGAGCTCACCAATGGCCAGGCGGGCGGTGTTCTGGTCCACATGGAGATCCCGTTCGAGGAGCAGCCGCGGATTCAGGAAAGCGTGGCGTGATCCGGCGCAGCCCGACCGTCTATCGATCGTTGTTGGCTAGAACCTAGCCAGGTACGCTAGAGGTCGGCTTGGGCCGATAGACTGGGCGTGTTTTGGACGTCCCTTTACAGCTCACCGGAGCCAGTTTCATTGCGTTGATCCTCGGGATCGCTCTCGGCGCTTCGGGCTCCTGGCTGTGGAGTCGAGGACGCATCGCGGTGCTCGTCGAACGCCTCGAGCGCTTTCGGCAGCAAGCGCAGGAGGGGCAGGCTGGGCGCCAAGAAATCGAGCGGCTCAATCGGGAGCTGATCGGTATCAAAGCAGCGCGCGACGCCGACGCCGAGCGTCTGGCCTGGATACACACCGCGGATGAGCAGCTGCGCACGAGCTTCCATGCATTGGCGGGGGAGGTCCTCCAGGAGAGCTCCCGGGGCCTCATGGACCGCTCCGGTGAACAGCTGCGCCTGAGTCTGGAGCCCATCGAGAGGGCGCTCAGCGCCTTCGGGAGCCAGGTGCAAGAGATCGAGAAAGATCGTCGCGGGGCTTACGATGGCCTCAAGCGGGAGATCGCCCTACTGCGTGCGGCTCACGGATCCCTCCAAGCGACGACCTTCAGTCTCCAGCAGGCCTTGAAGTCATCCGGCGTGCGTGGAAGGTGGGGCGAGATACAGCTGCGCCGGGTGGTAGAGATGGCCGGCCTGGTCGAGCACGTCGACTTCGCAGAACAGCCTACCGTGGGAGGCCTGCGGCCGGATCTCGTGGTTCACCTACCGCAGGGAGGGATTCTCCCGGTCGACGCTAAAGCACCGATGGCGGCGTTCCTCGAAGCTGCCGAGGCGAAGGACGACTCGGCGCGGCGCTCCCATCTAGAAGACCACCTGAAGGCGATGCGCCAGCGCACGGTCGAGCTCGGTCAGCGGCAATACTGGAAGCAATTCGAAAGTGCGCCTGAGCTCGTCGTCATGTTCGTCCCGAACGAGGCCTGCTTGGGCAGTGCCTTCGAGCGGGATCCTGACTTCCTGGAGTTTGCCCTGGCACATCGCGTCTTGCCGGCGACCCCGGTGACGCTGTTGGCACTGCTCAAGTCGGTGACGTTCGGGTGGCGACAGCATCAGGTGGCCCGCGACTCGCGCAAGATAGCGCTGGCCGGGCGCGAGCTGCATGATCGCCTGGCGCGTTTCCTCGACCACTTGAGGCGCATGGGCAAGAGCCTCGAAGGCTCCATGGAGAGTTACAATCTCGCCGTTGGCTCTCTCGAGCGTCGCGTCTTGCCGGCAGCCCGCAGGCTCGAAGAGCTCGGTGCGTCAGCGGACCACGTGACAGAAGTCGAAGCGTTGAGCGGCCGCGTTCGCCCTCCTCGTGGGGGTCGAGACGATGGAGTCGATCGAGCGTCATCTGCAGGCCCACAGCCAGGACACAGAGGAGCAAAATGAAGGTACCTGTCTTCCGACCGCAGCTCGGCGAGGCCGAGATCGAAGAAGTGGTGGCGACGCTGCGATCCGGCTGGCTGACCAGCGGTCCCCGGACCCGGCGGTTCGAGGAGCTCTTCGCCGAAGCCGTTGGCGCGCGCCGTGCGGTGGCCCTCAACTCGTGTACCGCCGGTCTCCACC
>JBCCEE010000062.1:0-27099 GCA_039030415.1 Acidobacteriota bacterium | reverse complement strand
CGACCCAATGACCGGAGAACTTCCGCCCGAGCTGATCAGCGTACTCATGGTCCGACGCGTTGCGGCCCACCAAACATCCCGGACCGTGCAGCTCCTCTTCCGGCTGACTTTCACCGAAGTGGCCACTATCCCCCTCGATCAACGCCAGCCCATAGCCGGCGATTGGAAAGAGCGGTGACATCAATCCCTTGACATCGCTATCACGCACCAGCTCGAGGCTGACTTTGTGTCGAACTTCCAGTCCCCCTTCAGGCAGCTGGGTAGGATCCAGGTGAAGGTTGAGCACCTGCGTCGTCAGATCGAGCACTTCATTCGACAACATGGGGATTCCAAAACCACTGGGAAAACGAATCTTCAGCTGGCCCTGGGACAAAGTGAAGAGCCGAGGACTGAAGGCTTCGCTCTGTCCCAGCAGCTCGGCGTGATGCAGCGCATCGACGTCCAGGTTGCTGTGGCACATCAGCCCCTGATCCATGGGGGTTTCACCATCCGGCTGCACCATCACCGCCTCATAGCCCGTGATCCACACCAGCTGCGGCGGCTCGCCTTCCAGCAGCTCGATGTCCTGGGTGCTCGATGGCCCCATCATCGACCGATACTTGCGATCGATCGTGTAAACCTCGGACAGAACGGTCCGCTGCAAGCTGGCCGCTTCGATCTTGGAGGCCGTAGGCGTCGAGCTCAGGGGTAGATCACCTGCTGCAAACAAGACCGCCGTAGCCGACGCCAGCAAGACGAACGCCCAAGCAGCGAGGCGGCCCGGAAGCAGGAACCTGATCATGATGACATCTCCACTGAAGATCTTTCCCTTGCGGACCTTACCTCCTCAGGGAAGCGGAGACAACCGGCTAGAGAACCCAGTCGCCCGCGATTGTCTGACAACTCTCGATGCTCTAACATGTCGATTAGACCCATGCGTCACTCTCCTCGATCGAACCTGACGATATTGCTCGGTGTCATCTGTTTGATCGGCTGCTCCTCGACACCAAAAGACTCGGGCCCGGTGCAGACCAGCGACTCGGGTCGCAAGCTCGAATCGAGCCCTGAGCGCGACGCAAGGGATCGCGAGGAGCTTGCAGCACCTACCGATGAGCTGGTGGCTGCAGAGCTCAATACCGTCGGCTGGGACGCGCTCAGCGGCTCTCCCGTCGTACTGCTGCGCGAGCTCGCGAGCGGACAAGTCCTGCCGATCTGGATCGGCATGGCCGAAGCGCGCGCGATCGGTTTCGAGCTGCACGGCATCGAGACACCCCGGCCTATGACCCATGATTTGACCACCAGCTTGATCGCGGTTCTGGGAGGCGAGCTCGAAGAAGTCATCATCAGCGACTTACGAGAGGGAACCTATTACGGCCTGCTCAAGCTGAGGGTCGAAGGCGAATCTGAGCCGCGCTGGCTAGACACGCGGCCGAGTGATGGTCTGGCTCTCGCGCTGCGAAGCAATGCTCTGATCCGCATTGCCAAGCCGTTGCTCGAAGAGCTCCCGACCTATCAGTTCCAGGCACCCGAAAGCCCGGATCAGGTCGTGCGCGCCCTCGGGCTGACCGTGGTGCTGACCAGTGCCGAGCTGCAGCAAGAGCACTCTCTACCCGACCGCATGGGGCTCGTAGTCATCGCCGCTTCCGGAGAAGCCGAGCGGCGTGGACTCCAGCGTGGCGACTTGATCCTCGAGATCGACGGTCGCGTGCCGCGAGAACCCTTGGACCTGCTCGAAGCCATCGAGGACAGCACGAGCTCACACCTCAGCATTACCTTCTTGCGCGAGGGTGTCGAGTCGAGTGTCGAGCTGGATCTCGGCGCCCCCAGCCGGCCACGCAGCAAGAACCTCGCCTGATGGCGCCCGCCCAGCGGCCGCCGCTTTCGACGTCGGCTGAACGGCTGCTGCTCGATTTTCTGGCCGATGGCATGGTCGCTCAAATCGTGGTCACAGGGACCAGCATGGCTCCCTTCATCCGTGAGCGCGACCTGGTGACTCTCGAGCCGATCGCCGGCCAGCCGATTGGCCTCGGCGACGTCGTAGCTTTCGAGCGCCCCGGCGGCCGCCTGATCTTGCATCGCGTGGTGGCACTCACCGAACATCGCGTCCAGACTCGTGGCGACGCCGCAACCGAGGCAGACGAGTGGACCGAGCTCTCGAGACTGAGCGGCCGGCTGATCGCTATCGAGCGCGCGGGCCGACCGCGACATCTGGGACTTGGAGGCGAACGGGCCGCGCTGGCTAGACTCTCCGCTCTCGGCCTGCTCGCGCCCGTGCTGCGCCCACTGCGCTGGCTACAGCGCAATATGCTTCACAGTACAGCAGCTCAGAGTACCGCGTCCAACAGCTCGACAGCAGCTGGCTCAGGACGAAAGTGCAGCTCGTAGCACGGCAGCCGCTCGACCAACCGTTGGCAGAAGGCCAGGGCGGCTTCCGAGCGAGCTTTGTCGAACCAGGGGATGGAAACCGTGGCGAGGAGCTGCTGCAGGGCATGGCTCGGGCTGATCTGGCGGAGCTCGTTGCGCTGGGCCTGGTGCAGAAACATCACTGCCGTCGGCTCGGCCTTGCAGTTCGCGCCGACGCGACCTTCACCGGCCCACGGCGTGCCGTAGATCGCGAGGCGGTCGCCCAGCTGGCGCACAACGACGCGATCGTCACTCAAACCCTCGAGGTCGATCCGGCCGCTGCAGAGACGCATGAACGTCGTCTTCCCGGCCCCTGAAACACCGGCGCAGAACACGCCTTTGCCAGCCCGCGCCAAGCCCGCAGCGTGGATCAACACGCCGGGCAGGGCCGGTAGATGGAACATGAGCAGCAGCTGATCCAGAGGATAATGCAGCGGATTGGTGAGCTCGATTGGCCTGCCGCTGTTCTCGATCAAACGCGTACCGCAGTGAATGACGACGCGCTCGAACTGACTGCTGATGCCGCCAACGAGACGCACAACCCACAGATAGTCCGAATCGCCCGCGACCGAGCGCATGCGCAGGATAACGTCTCCTGAATCTTCGAACGCGGTCCAGGTCTCTTCGGTGTCGAAGAGGACGGGCAGGCCTCCTTGAGCTGGCGCAGGCTCGACAGTGATCGCGACCTCGAACCGTTGATCGAAGTCACCGCGCCCTTCCAGGAAGGGCTGATAGATCGAATCTCGCTCGATCAATCGCAGCGTAGCGGAGTGCTCGGCTTCGAAGCGAACCCCCGCAATCGTCAATGAGAGCCCGCTCACGTGGCTGCGGCGGCAGCTTCGACGGATGCCTCTCGCTCTTGAATCAGCTCGGCGTCCCGCAAGCCCTCGACATATTCGCAGAGGTCTGCCTTGGCGTCCTCAGCTTCGACCTCGAAATCCTCGACCAGTTGTCGATGAATGGTCGCCAGGTCACGCCGTCCGTCGAGCCGTTCCCAGATGAAGGCTGCAACGGGATTGAGCACGAAAATGTGCTGGAGCTGAGCCAGACGCCCACGCACCGGCACCAGGATCACCTCGTTGGCAATCTCACGGGCCACCACCGCGTCTCGCTGGCGGTAAACCCGGCTCAAGGGAAGCTGCGTTGAAACGCCATCGCCCGACATGACTCAGGAACCTCCCGCAAAACACGACGAGGCCGTGCAGCTAGCGCCGATCGGCCCACCCGGCCCGCCATCGAGCTTGCAGCCGACCGCCAGTACCTCCTCGGCCGCCAGGTTGATCGCATTCAACCGCGGTTTCTCGTAGGGCCTCTTCGTTCTCTGGGGAGTCGATTCCGAAGCTGGGCCGCTTAGCTCGCCCTCAGTCCCTCGCACCGCGACCTCCCTCACCCTCGCCCCCAGCAAGCTGCCGCCCCTGCTCTGCCGCCCGCCGACGCGCCATGCGCCGGGCTACCGACGCTACCTCGCCCGCTCGCGCGTCCTGGATCGCCTGCCAGCGGTGCTGGGTCGTCTCGCAGACATACTCCGACTTGACGTCCTCGTGACCATTCTCTTGAAGGTTGAATGCCGGGCAGCCCGTGCAGGCCAGCTTCATCTCACACGAGTTGCAGGTGTATTCCGCGCGCGGCTTCTTGCTCCGCAGCTGAACCAGCTCACGCTGCCATAGCTCGGCGAATCCGCGCTCTGGCACCGAATAGCGGTTGTGGGTCGTCATCAGACACGGCGAGGCGAACCCCATCGGATCGATGTAGAAGTTCGTCACCCCAGCGCCGCACTGGTAGAGGGAGTCACTGACCGGCTGATCCTGCCGATCCGTCGCATAGTCGACCCACTGACGGAGGGTGTCGGGATCGGAGAGCTCGAGCTCGACCGCCTCCCGCGGCTCTACGCGCAGGTCCAGGGGCTCGTGATCGCCGTTGGGGAGGCAAGGAAAAATCGCGGAGTCGACTCGGAACTTCACGCCGAGCTTCGCCGCTGCCTGCCGCATGTCGTCGAGCTCGTGCTTGTTGAGGGTCATCAAGACGGTCTTGAGACTGAAGCGAATACCCCCTTCGATCAACCGATCGATCCCTCGCAGGAAGTGGCGAAACGAGCCTGGAATGCGCGTCACGCGCTCATAGGTTTCGGCGGTGGCACCGTAGACGCTGATGTCGATGTTGAAGGGCGGAAACTGCTGAAACAGCTCGATCATCTCGGGCGTGACCAGGATCCCGTCACAGAACACGGTCACGATCAGGCCCTGCTCTTTGGCGTACCGGTAGATCTGAGGAAAATCCTTGCGCACCATCGGATCACCACCGGTGATCACCAGGTAGAGGCAGCCGCTGGCGACGATCTGGTCGATAACTTCGCACGCCTGCTCAGTGCTCATCTCGAGAGCACGCTTCTTACGCTGCTCCTCCTGCGGCCCCAGGTAGCAGTGAACGCACTTGAGATTGCAGCGACTGGTCAGCTCGAGGATGCCTGAGATCGGCACTCGCTGCTGTATCGTCTTGCGACGGAAGTCGCGCATCCACTGGCTGTCGTTGGTCATCGCCCTGCTCTCTGTACCCTTCACACGGCCGTTACGGCCGCACCTGAATCGCCGGATCTCCCAGCAGAGTATAAATGAAGGGGATAAATCCCCTTGGCTCCTCGGCGGTCGACAGGTAGTGAGCCAGCGAGGCGGTCACGGCATCGCCGAGCAGAGCTTGGCTTCCGTCCGGATCGTCGAGTAGCTCGGGCAAGAAGCCTTCTGCCAGCACCAGAGCCTCCTGGTTGAATGAGAAACCGGTCGGCGACCACAGCGCGATCGCACCACCCTGATCGTGCAGGACGAGGGACTCACTCAAGGTGTCGAAGAAGATGCGGTCGAATCTTCCCAGCGCGCAGGTCATGGCCACCAGCACCGGCTGTCGCGGTCCGTTGAGCAGTGCCGGAACGTCACCGGCACGCAGCAGTCCGGCATTGTCACCCATCTGCATGAGGTTGCCGTGGCCCAAGAAGTGGATCAGGCGGGTTCCGTCTGCAAAGGCGTCGAGCAACCCTTGACGCGCCGGCGCCGGACCGAGCTCGTCGACATAGATCCGATCAACGTCATAGCCTGGTGCCAGCTGCTCGATCAGAGCGTCGCTGTCGCCTGAAAACTCTCCGCCCTCGTCAACGCCATCGGCCACCCATGTCGTCTGCTGGGTCCAGGCTCCAGTTTCTGCTTCATAAGCCTGCAGCTTGGCGACGTAGGCCGCGAGCTCGGCGTCCGTGCGTGCCGGCAGACGCCCGATCGCCACTTCCGGCACGCCGTCATCGCCGTCCAGATCGGCGGTGCGATGATCCGAAGGAAACAGCCCTTCGGGCGTGCTGGTCATTGGCGCTGGCAGCAGGTTGCCTCCGAAACCCAGGCGGTCTTTGAAGTCGAACGAGCTGTCGCCGGCCAGCACGACGTAGCGCGGCGGAACCGCCCAGGTTTGCCTGGCGGTGGCGAGAAAATCGCGGATGGCCCAAGGTGTCACGATGCCCTGGCTGAGCTCGTCGTAGACGTCCTCGAGACGCACCATCTTTGCCTCGAAGCGATCGCGACGCGCCTCCGCCAGCTGCTCGGCGGCGTTTTCGAGGCCAGCCGCAGCGATCACTAGATACTCGGCCCGATGCGACGGCTCGAGCAGATCTGACCTCTGATCGACCACCAGCGTCGGGACGGCCGCATCGGCCAACGGCAAAGCGATATAGCGGGACGTCGAGGTAGCGGGCTGCAGGCTGAAGGAGAACTCCCCGCCGATATCCTCGACCCCGAGATCGGTCACCCGGCGTGGAGCCAGCGGCTCCGTGATGTCGATCACCGCGATGTCCGGACGGCTGAAGCCCTCCAGCGTGATCGTCGGATGGCCGCCAGCACTAGCTACCAGGCGATCGCTGACGGCGCGGTAGCTGCGACGATAGCTGATCTCGATCGCGTCGAGATAGAAGATCTCTGAAGCGATGCCGGAGGCGGCAGGCGCATGAATCTCCACCGTGTTGCTGCCATCGACGAGCAGGCTCTGAGCGAACGTCATGTCGACGCGGTGAGCGGTGCTGCCATCCCAGGCGCTGGTGCCGATCACCGCGCCATTGAGTCGGATTTCGACCTGATGGTCGAGCTCGATCTCGTCGTCTCGACTCTCGGCCTGCAGGAAGACCGACATCGAGGCGTCCACGGCGTCTGCCGTCGGCTGCGGAGTGTCGACCGTCACCGTCATCGTGTCGATCGCGATACCCAGGTCTGGGTTGACATTGACGAAGTCCCAGAACCAGAAGTCGCTGTCCGGATCCTCGATCACCGAAGTCAGCGGGAACGGGCCTTCTTCCTCGAAGTTCAGACGCTCACTGAAAGCCTGGCCGGTGACTGCAGTCGGCGAACCACCGTCCACGGCCGCGGGCCGCGACGCGGCGCCTGGCTCGAGCCAGTAGACGTTGTCGTCGGTGTAGATGCTGTCGAGCCCTTCACCATAAAAATAGATGCCCGCGCCGTCGGGCGCCGGCAGCCATCCCACCACCTCACCGTTCTGCGCGCCTAAGGCCCGCCGCCAGGCACACAGGTCGCCGCTTTCGAAACCATCCGCGAAGATTCCTCCGGGCCCCGGATCGGAGCCGGAGCACGGCTCGACGACCGCCTCGGTACCCGCCCCGCGATGGAGGCGCAGGCTACCGCTAGCGATCAGGCTTTCGACGGTGGCGGGCGGCGCGCCAAAGGCGTCTGCAATGCCCTGGGCGCTCACGAAGTAGAGATCGTTTTCCTGCACCAGGAGCTTCAGGCGTCCGACGGGACCGTCGGCCTTGGGGGTCGGCAGAGGTGCCGGCTCGGCAGCGACAGGAGACCGGGCGGTCACCGGCACACGCGCCTGACGCTCGAAGCCGCCGGCCGGCAGAGAATCGCCCGGTGCCAGCTTGCGTGGATCCGCCACGGCTCCCAAGCGCCCCAGCAGACGCTCTCGACCGTTGATCTCGACTTCATACAGCACATAGACGAAACGCCCTCCGCGCACTGCCGAAGTGTCGACGAAGCGATAGCTGCCGCCGATCGGCGCGTTGCGCAACGCCGGCAGCACCCCGGCGTGCAGAGGCTTCAAGTCGGCCACACGCCCGGCGGACTGGCTGACGACCGGCTGGCGGCGCAGCACAAAGCCTGCCGTCTTGTGCTCCAGGCTGGTGTCCCATTCGATCACGACCTGGCCACCGACCCAGCGACCTTCAAAGCGCGCCAGCATGGCATGGGTGGCAGCAGCCAACAGGTTGACTGCGGTGACGCTGTCGACCTCACCGGTCGCCTGGGACGTGGCGCTGAGGGTGACGGGATCGCGGCTCGCGCCCTGCAACGGATCGACCGGGCGCCGCAGCTCGTAGGCCAGCTCGCCGCCGGCCGACAGCAGGACATCCGGGTTGAGGTCACCATTGGTGTCGAAACCGGGCGCGATCGAGTCCCAATCCCCGTCGCCGTCACTGTCTTCGGCGATCTGCAGATCCGGTATCCCGTTGCCGTCGGTATCGACCAACAGCTGCGTCGGATGCGGCAACCCATCCAAGCCGAAGAACGGCGAGGCGGTGATCGTGAAGTCGAAGCGATCGTCGCTGGAGCCCAGGCTCTTCAGGGTGCCGGGGAAGACCGGGCAATCGTTGCCGCCCGTGCAGTCGTCACCAGCGTCGACCAGCAGGGTGTCGCCGCCGCTCAAATCATGGGTGCTGGCCACTGACACCGTAGTCGTGTCGGATACGGCATCGAACAGGTCTGGGTCGTTGCGCGAGATGGCGGTGACGCTGGTGACGTCGGTGTCGCCAGCCGTCGCTCCGCCCGGCGCGTCGACCACCACGAAGATCAGCTGCGAGCCGCCATCCGGCAACAGCAGGGTATTCATGATCGCGACGTCGATGCCCGGCGTGTACACACCGTCGCCGTTGGAATCGTTGTAGATCGTCGAGGCCCAGCCCGGTTCGGAAGGAAAGGCCGTCAGGTCCAGGGTGTCCGCGACGCCGGTGTTGTTGAACACCCGGTGGCTGTAGGCGATCGAGCCGCCTGCCGCGACGACTCCGCTCTGATCCGAGACCAGTACCACCGGACCCGCCATGTCGACGACTGTCGTCTCGTCGGTCGCGAAGGCGCGGACGCTGTTGTTGCGGTCCGAGGTTGCGGTGAGCGTGGTGGTCTCCTGCGCGCCTTCCGGCGTCCCGGCGGGCACCGTTACCCGAATATCGTAGGCGATCGACTCACCCGACATCAGGGTGCCGGTGTTGACCGTCATGCCGCCATCCCAGGTGCTGTCGTTGAAGTCGGTGTCGGTGGCGATCACCGCACCGGTGCTGGGGTCTATCAGCTCGACGACCCAGCCATCGGTAGGATTCAACGCGCCGAGCTCACTGAAGGCGGTGATGCCGTAAGAGTCATCAGCGACGCCGGCGTTGGTGACCACGTGGCTGTAGGTGCGCGTCTGATCCGATACCGCGTCGAACACGACAAAGTTGCCGTTGTTGGGCTCGACGGTGACCCCGAGGCGGATCACGTCGTCGGTCACTCCGGCGTTGAACGGCCCTTGCTGATCGGTCGTGAAGGTCGCGTTGTTGACGATCTGGGTAATCCCAGGCGCCAGCGGATCGTCGACGATCACCTGGAATGTCACCCGCAGGGTTTCGCCCGGCGGACTGGTGATGCCGTCGCCTGGCACCACCAGGCCGGGGGGCGCCCCGCCGCTGACGGTAGCCGAGATCGCGGAGAAGTCGACGCCCTGGATCCAGGCGGGGAAATTCTGACCGGTGCGCCGGCGCTCCATCCGAATCGTTGTCGCGGCGGTATAGCGAGCTGAGAACATCGGGCGTGGAAAGGCGTTGCCGGTGCCGTTCTGGCCGTTGGTGATCAACGCCATGCGCTGCTGGCCCGCCGCGGCCGTCGCGACATCGACGGTCAGGGCGCCGCTGTCGCCGTCGGCCTTGAAGACGTAGTCCGTCGCCAGGTCGGAGTGGGTCAGGGCGTAGACCTCGAAGTCGACCGCGTTGCCGGCCACTTCGAGGCCAGCCGCCACCGACGTCTCGCTGACATTCTGGTTGACGCCATCGCCGAGGGTCACGAGCACTCCTTCCCCCGCGTCACCGATTCCCTGGTCGTTGGTGTGCCCCGTGCCCCACACCCAGGTGTTGGCTCGCGTCACCGCGCCGATGGCGGCGGTGTTGTACTCCCCCACCGCGTCGGCGCCACCGCCGCCGTTACCTCCCTGCACCCGGACGCGCTGCACATTCCAATCCGTCCCCCACTCCGCCACCATCACGGTGCTGGTCGCAGCGCTGAGGGTGGCTCCGCCAGCATCTCGGGTCCAATTGATCTGGTCAGGATTCGACGGGAAGATCCGCGCGTGACACACCTTGGTGTTGGCGGCGGTCGCCTGAGTCGTGTCACAGCCCGCGCCGTTGAAGCCTCCCAAGAGCATGGTCTGGTTGATGTCGACCCATGGATTGGTCGTCGCTTCGGCTCCCGAGGTGCTGGTGCCGGCATGGTCGACGCGGCGCACGTCGCGCAGCACAAACCCGCTCACGGCACAATCCGCCAGACACTCGACGACCGTCACCACGCCTTGCCAGCCATTCACCGAGTTGCCGCGGCTGAGCGTGATGACGTCGGAGCCCGAAGACACCCCCAGCTCACCGGTACCGAAGGGGTCGGCGGTCAGCGCGGCATAGTTTTCATCAGGCCCTCGATCGCCATTACTGGCACCGTTACCGTCCGATCCCTGAACGATGGCCAGGTAGTTCGCCGCCAGATCCTGATTGAGGGTCAGGTCGAAGGTCGCCCCGGTGAAATCGGTCGCGACGATGAAATATTCGTTGACTCGGAACACCTGCTGCGCCACCTGAGTGCTAGCCGGCACGTAGCTGGTGCCGGCTGGCAGGGCGTCACTGAGATCGACGCCGGTCTGAGTCACCGCGGTCGTGTTGACGGCCTCGATGGTGTAGGTGATCGTGTCGCCTTCGAACACTTCGTTGGCAATGGCGTCCGAAGTCTTGGTGAACGCGATCGGCAGCGGCTGGTAGCCCACCGGCGCCGTCGCTACGGTGCCGCCCGTCACCGTGGTGACCCCTTGCGGATCGTTGGCGGTGGTCAGCTGGGCGCCCGGGGGAAAATCGGGATCCGTCTCGTCGACGTCGGCGTTCGCTGTCGTGCCGTTGACCGTTGCCGTCCAGTCGCCATTGGCATCCGTGACGACCTTCTGGGTCACCGTCGGGCTGTCGGTCGTGGTGAGCACCACCGAAGCGCCAACAAAGGTACCGGTATCTCCGCCAGCGCCGTCGCCGACGCAGACCGTCCAATCACCGCGAGGATCCGCGCCATCGAAACCCGCGAGATCGGTGAGGCCACCCGCCGTATCCGGTGCCGGCGTGTAGGCACAGATGCCGTCACCCGAGCACACGCTGGTGCCGGCGCCGATCGTCGATCCCAGGGTCTCGGCGGAGGGATCGCCGCCATCATCATCAAACGTGAGCAGATCACCCGTCCAGTCCGACGAGTCGCCACCGCCACCGCTGCCGTCATCAGCGACCGCGCTACCCGGACGGTTGAGGACCGCCAACAGGTCGGAGGTCGGCGACTGCACCTTGATCGTCAGATCGCCAACGAAGGTGTGGCCACCGACGGTGACTTCGACATCGACATCGGTCGTCGCCGGCGTCGGGCCGAAATCTCCCGGCGGCACCGTGATGGTGCAGCAGGCCATCGAGCCCAGGCTGCCGTCGTACGCGTCGTCGGGGATGGCAACGTTGGGCAGGCAGGTATAGCGGGTTGGCGGAATCGAATTGACGCAGACGTCGACGTTGGCGAGATCGGGCTCGCCAACGTCCTGGACACCGTTGCCGTCGAGATCGAGGAAGACGTGGCCGGTGACGTCCGAGCTGCCGACAATCGGCACCTGCACGAGGTTGGTGTCCTGCGGTGGAGACTCGTTGGCCGACACCGTCGCCTGGTTGTTGACAAACAGTCCGACGGTTCCCATGTCGACGCGGACGAAAAAGCGAAAGGTGATGTCCTCGCCCGGCCCCAGGGAAGGCACCCGCAGCTCGAGTCGATCGACAAACGCCGTGCCCTCGTCAGCGTCCGCGGCGTCGGTCACCGGCGTGAACGGCGCCACGTTGAGACGCCACTCCATCGATTCGACGACATAGGTGGCGTTCGACGGAAAGAAATCCGTGATCAGCACGTCGCTGGCGCTGCCCGCACCGGTATTGCGCACCATGATGTCGAAGCTCGCCACCTCATTGGGATGCAGTAGCGAAGGCCCGATCTTCGACACCTCGAGGTTCGGTCCCACCACCACCGAAGTCACCTCGTTGGACGGAAACAGCGGCGTTCCCAGGCTCTCGTACGACGCGCTGTTGACGATCTGCGTGCCGGCCGGAGCGCCGGGATCGACCCGTACCTGGAAGGTCAGCAGGTGGGGACCGCCAGGCGGTAGATTGGCGGCGGTCCACACCACCGCGTTCTGACCGGCGTCGTAGCTGCCGGCACTGTCGAACGGTCCCACCGGGGCTGTCGGATCGCTACAAGCCCCTGGCGGTGCGGTCAAGGCACCGCAGAATGTCGTGTTGGCCGGAATTGGATCGGTGACGATGACCCCGGTCTCGGCCAGGCCGTTGTTGGTCACTGCGACGGTGTAGGTCAAAACGTCGCCAGCTTCGGGCGCGAGATTGTCGACCGCCTTGGTGAGAAAGATATCCGCTTGAGTCACGTCGGCGGTATCGACCGGCGAGAAGATACTGGCTCCCAGGTTGCCCTGGGCGCGCGCCTCGTTGGTCAGCAGCCGTGGCAAGCCACCGGGAGTCGCGGGCAGGTTGACCGAGTAGCGCACCGTCAAGCTGCGGTTGGGATCGAGGCTGCTCGGGCTCAGCGTCCAGTCCAGTCGATCGCGGCCTGTCGAAGGATCGATCGACGCAACCGGGTCGGTAGTATCCTGGGACAGATCGGGATAGGTGATCAGGGTGCTGCCCGGAACGTAATCGGCACCGACGACCCCCGGCGGCAGCAGGTCGAAGATCTGCAGGCTGGTGAGCGGGCCGAAGTCAAAGGTCGACAGCGTCAACGTATAGGTCGCGACGCCGCCAGCGGTAGGCACGACGGAGGTATCGACTGCCTTGTCGAGCAGGAGCACCGGATCGAGGAACAGCTGATTGGTCGGATACACCGTATAGCCGGTATCGAGCGCGACATCGCCGAATCCGGTCAGGTCGGTGTCTTGCCCCCAGGCCACCGCCACCGGCTTGTTGGCGAAGATCCGTGTGCCGGTGTTGTCGAAATCGTTGGGATCGAAAACCCTCAGAGACGCCAGGGAATTCACGACGTAGGTGTTGTTGGGCAGCGGCGCGGCGTTGACGAGACCATCGCCGTCAGTATCGACGGCGTCGAACACGCCGTCACCATCGAAGTCGATCTGAACCTGGGTGTTGTCCTGGGTCGCCGCCACGAACACGCCGTTGAGATTGACCAGGTTCACCGTCGGGTCGAGGTTGCCAGGGGCGAACGACACGGTGTAGTTCTGAGTCAAGAAGCGCGTCGCCAGCCAAGAGTGGCCCCAATCGCTGATGTTGGTGTTGTAGTCGTAGCCGCTGATCCCCCAGAACCGACGGTCGCTGGTCAGCCGCACCGTCGAGCCGTTGGGCACGAAACGCCCGGTGCCGGCGAAGTAGTCCACCACCGAGTTGGCCGGCACGGTGACGACGCTCGAGCCAATCGTGTCCGTCGTCGTGACGTCGATCGAATTCAACGGATCCGGGTTGAAGATGTAGATGTCCATGGGCCGATCGGTGGGCGCGCTCGGGCCGCCGGCCGGATCGTCACCCGGAGCCGTGATCACATAGTCCGTCGAGTGCAGAATGTCCGGCAGCAGAGCGTAGTGTCGCGTCGCCCAGGTGCCGTCCCCACCCGTAAACAGCAGGCCGGAGATCGGCCCGGTGGTCGACACCCGGGTGCCGGCATTGATGACCAGGAACTGACTGGCGATGAACGGCCCGTCGTCGATGAAGCCCAGCGAGCTCCAGTGCTGACCGCGGTTGAGCGTCAAGGAGACGGTGCCGGCTCCCGGACTGTCTACGAAGATCTGCGTGCCGTCATCGAACGCGACCAGATTGAGATCGACGTAGTGAAAGGGCTCGGTGGCAGTATCGGCCACATAGAGATCTTCGCCTACCGGCACCGAATAGGACCGCGCCGCGGCCACCGCCTGACGCGACAGCATCTCGGTCGAGCCACCGATGAACTGCGTGAGCGGATCTTGGCTGTGGACGATCGAGATCGGACCGCCGCTGGAGACCACCAGATCGCCGCCGTCGAAACGGACCTCGGATGCGGTGCACGAGCCGGCGACGGCGCAACGCGGGTTGACGGGTACCGACGAGCACAGCTCGGTTAAGGTCAGCGGCTGCACTGACGGCACCGAGCAGCTGGCGCCCAAGCCTTGGTTCGAGCCGAAATTGACGAAGTCCCCTTCGCTCAGGGTATCGACGCCGCACGGACTGCTGTTGAAATCACAGGCGTCGCCGTTGGCCGGGTTTCCGTCCCCAATGATCATCGTCGAGGCCTGAGCCGGATTGAAGATGTCGGCCTCGAAACCGTCTTCCCAGTGGTCGTAGTAGACGACCTGGTTGACCGCTGACGCGGTCGCCGTGACCAGCGAATTCATCCCGTCGGCAAACGCCCCGCCACCCTGACCGGCCTCCACTTTGGCCATCAAATCCCAAACGTGCTGCTCGTAGCCGAGCACGAAGTATTCTTGAAAGCCGGTCGGCACGCCCTGCGCATGGGCGGGTTCTCCGGCTCCCCAGATGGCGACCCAAGCTCCCACCACTATCGCAAAACGTCGCCATCCTGCCCTTCGTCTCATCCGAGTCTCCATCCGCCCCTCGCTGACGGTCGATCGCCTGGTACGTCGCATTGTGCCTCTCCCCTTGCGACCTTCGGCGAGTCCCATCGCGCGGGTGTCATCGCTGACGGCAGACCGCGTTGCCGCGGAGTCTGTCGTGGACGTCGCCTCGGACGCCCAAAGAATCGCCAAGCCACTCCATCTAACAGGGTCCTGAAACACCCGTAAACTGCAGAATACCATTCCTGTATTACGGAGAAGATTACGGCACTCGCGCAGATTTCTCCGGAAACCGACCGTTCAGACGGTTCGCAAAGATCCCACGCATGCTTCGCCAGTCATCTATCAATGCGTAGGATTCTCAGAGAATGCAACATGATCTTCCAGGCGGTTGCCCCCGGAAATGCAACGGCGCTTCGAATGTGCAACACTGCACCCACTCACCTGCTGCCTAGAGCCCGATGAATCCCGAGAACTTCGACCCTGCCTATCTCGTCACGCTCGACGAGATCTATCACTGCCACTGGGTAGCCCGAAAACGCGGGCGCATCGCCCGCTTGCACAACGCGGTCGACCATTTCTGGCCCTCTGGCCATCCGACCCGCCTGATCCACATCTCGGGCACCAACGGCAAGGGATCGGTAGCCCACTACCTCGAGCAAGGCTTACGTTTCGCCGGCGCCACCGGATCGTGGACGGGGCCTCACGTCTTCGATTACGCCGAACGACTGCATATCAACGCTCAGCGGGTCGAACACGCAGAGATCGTCGAGATCTACCGCGGCGAGCTGACTCCCTACCTCCAGTCTCTACCGGACGATCAACCGCTCGGGTTCCCGGAGATCGGCATCCTGCTATGCCTTCATCTCTTCGTTCGCCACGGCGTCAGGTGGGGCATGATGGAGTCTGGTGTCGGTGGCCGCTACACCCCACTGATGGCTCTGCCAGCGGAAGCTGCGGTTGTGACCAACGTCGGCAACGACCACCCGATCAGCCTGGGCTCGGAGCTGTGGCAGCGCGCCCTTGAGAAAGCCGGCTGCGCCCGTCCCGAGAAGCCCTTTTTCACCGCCGCCACCGGCGCCGCACTCGACTATGTCGTGAAGGCGGCCGAAGCCGAAGGGGCCGACGTCCACGCGGTGAACGATGTGGATCTCACCGCCACCACCGGCAGCCTCGCGGCTCTCGATACTCCGGCCAGGGTCTCCGTGGAAAGGGTTCCAGCCCATGTCGCGGCCAATCTCACCCTAGCGCTCAAGCTCATTCGGTATTTCTATCCCGAGCGCAGCCGACAGTCCCTCCTCACGGCCATGCCGACGCGACTGCCGGCGCGATTCTGGACGCCCGAGCCGGGTGTCGTTGTCGATGTCGCCCACAATCGCGACAAGATCGAGCACTTCGTCGAGCGACTCGCCCTCGAGTATCCGACTCATCGCTTCCTGTTCCTGGTCGGCCTGACCCGCAAACGCGATCCCGTAGAGCTCTTCGCCCCGCTCTTCCAGCTCGCTGATGAGATCCTCGTCACCAGCGCGTCGTATCCTGGGCAGGATCCGGATGCGATCGCCGCCCTGCTGCGCCAGTCGTTCAATCCCGTCACCGTGCATCCCGACCCTCGGCAGGCCTATCGCACGGCCCGCGACCAGCGCCAGGAGGGACAGATCCTGGTGCTCACCGGCTCGGCCTACATGATCGATCAAGCGCTCAACCCCAACCGCTACCTGCGCCATCTCAACGCCTCGTTCGGTTGGCGCGGGCGCATCGGCGAGCGGGTCTGATCCACTCTCGAGCGCTGTGCTGACGACCCCAGAGCGCGCAGAGCCATGCGCCTTGGAGCCATCACATCCAACTGCAGGCTGACAGCGAAGCCAGAAGCAGCGTCGGCGTGGCACGATCTACGATAGCCTCAGACTCAACTCCCCAGAGACCATCATCCGCACGAAAGCCCTCATCCGCCTGCTTCTGATCGCGCTCTGCCTCGCCGCCATCACGGTGGGTGGCCTGCGTCTGCGCGACTTCCTCAACCGGCCGCCGCAGGTCGAAGTCGCGACGGTAGTCCGCGCTGACGTCGCTCGCGTGCTGGCACTGACCGGGCGAGTGCGCCCCCAGCTGCGTAACCAGATCGCTCCGGTGGTGCGTGCCCGGCTGCTGACGGTGACCCTCGAGGAGGGCGACGCGGTAACGCGCGGCCAAGTACTCGCCCGACTCGACGCCCGTGCTCTCGAGGCCGAGGTCACCCAGTTCGAGGCCGACATCGAGCGCGAGTCCGATGAGCTGACGCAAAACCGCCGCGACCTCGAGCGCGCCCGCGAGCTGGCGGCTGCCGAGCTGCTGCCGGCCAGCGAGCTCGAGGATACCGAGCTACGCGTCGACCTCGGCGAGCGTCGCATCGATCGGCTGCGCAAGCAGATCGCCGAGCTCGAGACCCGGCTCGACGACTACGTGCTGCGCTCTCCGATCAACGGCTGGGTGCTCGAGCGGCCGGTCGATCCGGGTCAGACGGTGGCCCCAGGCGAGGTGATCTACGAGCTCGCCACCGGAGACGATGCCATGGTCGAGGTCGAGGTCGACGAGCAGTATCTCGGCGAGCTCGCGGTGGGCCAAGAGGCGACGGTGGCTCTGATCTCGGGCCGGCGCGACAGCTGGCAGGCTCGCATCGTCTACATCGGCCGCCGCATCGATCGTCTGAGCGGCGCGGCGGTGATTCGCCTGGCGTTCGAGGGCGAGGCGCCCGATCTGCCGACCGGCCTCAGTCTCGACGTCAACCTGCTGATCGAAGAGCATCCGTCGGCTCTGACCGTGCCGCGCGCGGCGGTCGCCGGGCTAGGCGGCGCGGCGACCTGGGTGCTGGCGGTGGAGGCCGACCAGACGCGACGCCGGGAGGTCGAGGTGGTGGATTGGCCGGCACCGCGCCTGGTGCTACTGAGCGGTCTCGAAGCCGGCGACCGAGTGGTCCTCGCTCCCAAGCAGACGCCGGTAGATATCGCCATCAGACCCCTCGACGCCTCCTCGGACTGATGCGCCGCTACGAGATCACGGTAGCGCTGCGCTATCTGCGCTCGAGCGGCCTGCAAACCGTGCTGATCCTCGCCGGCGTGGCGATCGGCATCGTCGCCTACACCTTCATGGCAGCGCTGATCAATGGCCTGGCGGTGAGCCTCACCGACGACGTGATCGGCAGCATCGCCCATGTCATCCTCGAGCCTCCGGAGCGCATCCCCCGCCTGCTCGCCGAGCCCGAAGGCTTCTCGGCCTTGGTGGCGGTGCAGCGCGGCAACGAAAGGCGCCCCGAGATCGAAGGCTGGAGGCCTCTGGTGGAGCGCATCGAGCAGCAGTCAGACATCATTTCGATCGCACCTCAAGCCATCGGCAATGGCTTCTTTCAGCGTGGCGAGAAAGTGCTGCCCATCGGCATCACCGGCGTCGAGCCCGCGCGCCTGTCGGCGATCATCGACTTCGAAGGCGGCCTGGTACGCGGGTCCACCCGACTCGGCCCGGGCGACGTTTTGATCGGCATCCGCCTGGCTGACAAGCTCGGCATCACCACCGGTCAGCGGGCCAGATTGCGCAGCGAGCGGGGTCGCGAGCGCACCCTAACGGTACGCGGCATCTTCGACATCGGCAGCGCCAACGCCAACGAGCGGCTGGCATATCTCGATCTGCGCACCGCCCAAACCCTGCTCGAGCTGGAAGGTGCGGTGACCCAGATCGCCATGAAGGTGAACGACATTTACGCCGCTCCTGGCATCGCTGAGCGGCTGGCCGGCGAAACCGGCCTGGAGGCCAAAGACTGGATCGCCGAGAACGAGCGCCTGCAGGGCGCCTTGAGGGCCCAGGGAACCACGGGCGAGATGATCAAAGTCTTCAGCCTGCTGACGATCTTGATCGGGGTCGCCAGCGTGCTGCTGCTGGCGGCGGTGCGGCGCCGCAGCGAGATCGGCATCATGCGCTCGATGGGCGTCAGCCGCGGCTCGATTCGACGCATCTTCCAGCTGCAGGGGTTCTTCATCGGCCTCTTCGGCTCGTCGCTCGGCGCGCTCGGCGGCTGGCTGTTCTGCCGCCTGCTGATGGAGCTCACGGTGCAGCCCGACGGCAGCACGGCGCTGCCCGTCGACCCGGCGCTCGGCGAGTACTCCAACGCCATCATCCTGGCCACCGCCTGCGCTACTTTCGCCGCCATTCTGCCGGCGCGGGCCGCGGCCAAAATCGATCCGGTCGAGGCGATCCAAAATGGCTGAGGCCGGCGCTCGCGCGCACGAAGCGCTGGTGGCGGTACGCGATCTGGTCAAGACCTACCGCAGCGACGATATCGAGACACGGGTGCTCAAGGGGCTCGATCTCGAGCTCGACCGCGGTGCCTTCGTGGCTCTCATGGGGCCGTCCGGTAGCGGCAAGAGCACTTTGCTGACCATCCTCGGCACCCTGCTGCGGCCGACCTCGGGCTCGATCAACATCGCCGGTCAGGAGATCGTCGGCCTCTCGGAGAACAAGCTGACGGCGTTTCGCAACCGCACTCTCGGCTTCGTGTTCCAATTCCACCACCTGCTGCCCGACTTCACGGCGCTCGAGAACGTGATGTTCCCGGGCTGGGTGGCGCATGGCGGCAGCGGGATGCGAGAGCACGCTCGCGAGCTGCTCGATCGGGTCGGGCTCAACGAGCGAGCAGACTACCGCTCGACTCGCCTCTCCGGTGGCCAGAAGCAGCGCGTCGCGATGGCCCGTGCGCTGGTCAACCGCCCGCAGCTGGTGCTCGCCGACGAGCCGACGGGCAACCTCGACCGCGAAGCGTCGATGCAGCTGATCGACCTCATGCGCGAAGTCTCGCACGAGGAGTCCACCTGCTTCCTGATCAGCACCCACGACTCCGAGATCGCCCGCCGCTGCGACCGCACGATTCATATCGTCGATGGACGCATCGCAGACGATCACGATGGGCTCATCGCAGACGATCACGATGGGCTCATCGCAGACGATCACGATGGACTCATCGCAGACGATCACGAGGGGCCCGTCGCCGATGGCGCCGCAGCAGGCGTGAGTGGCCGAGTTGAATAATCTTCCTGGACCGTGATCCTTTTCGCGGACGTTCGGTACGTTCCCTAGCGAGAAGCCCACCCTCGCCGGCACCGCTGAGATGATCCGAATTGATCCAGGAGGAGAACCATGAGACACATCGAGATCTACGGATGGATCACCGGCCTCGCGCTCTTCGCCGCGTCAGCACACGCTGAAGACAACCTGAACGTCCAGTGGACCGCGACTCTGGCCGTCGATGCTGCAGACGGCTCGACTCTGGTCAGCGGCTACGCGGAAACCCAGAGTCCCCAGTGCGCGCCAACGCGCCGCGCCTACCTCGCTCGCCGCACCGCCGAGGGGAGTGAAGTTTGGCGCACGGCGATTCCTCCGATCGGCGGACTGCAAGAGCTCGAAATCGACGCGGTACTGGCCGCCGAAGTCCACGCCGCCGCGGTCGACCCCGCCACCGGAGAGATCTTCGTCACCGCAGAAATGCTGACCGCGTGGCAAAGCGCCGGCTGTGCTGCCGGCGTCGCCACCGCTATCGGCACGTCGATTCTGCGGCTCGACGCCCAAGGCACGGTGCTCGGCGACACGTATTTCGGCGAGCGTCCAACTGGTCCCGCGCCCGCGACGTTCAGCTGCGAGCAACGCTGTGCGCCGCATCGCCTGCCTCAGATCATCGGGCGAAGCGTCGTTGTCGACGAGGCCGGGCTCGTCCAGATCGCCGGCGGACGGATCGATCCGGCCCAACGAACCGCGGAAGACGCTTTCGTCACGACGTTGACGTCCAGCCTCGCCCCCTGGTCACCGCGCTCCGGTCTCACGATCTTCAAGAGCCATGGCGGTGGCCTGACCGACCTGGTCTGTACGATCCCGTCCGAGTCCTACCTGGTATCGATCTCGACCCTGGCCGACACCCTGATCAAAGGCCCGCAAGCCTCGCTCTCGAGCGTCGACGACTGCATCCTCGAAATCAACTACGGCGGAGAAACACCCAGCGATCACTATACCTACCCGAGCTATGGCATCGAGGCCAGCTTCAGCCTGCCACCCGACAGCGCCAACCTCAGGCTGTCGATCGACATGAAGGTTCCCTCCTACTACCCAGACACCGCCGCGGTCACCTTCCTGGTCTGGGATCGCCAGCAAAGGCGCTTTGTCGAATTCGAGCAGATCTACCCCAGGTTCGACAAATCCATCAAGGCCGAGCTGAACCACGGCAATCCGAGCCTCTTCCTCAACGCGGAGGGCAACCTCAGGATGCGCGTGGTCTTCACCTACAACGCCACCAACCCCATGTACGCCGAGAGCGTCGATATCGACCAGCTCGAGATCGAGCCCTACTGAGGCGCCTGCAGGTCGCGGGCAGGGCCCGAGCGGGCCCTGCTATTCCAAGGAGACAAAGGCCTGTGCTGCCTCCGGCCGGCCCCACGATCGATACAGGGTGAACAAGAGCTGGCGCACTTCCCGGTACCGAGGGGACTCGGTCCCCCGCTGCTGGATGTACTCCCAGCTCGCCAGCAGCAGAGGCTCGGCTTCGGCATAGCGCTGCTGGGCCGAGAGGCACGCGCCGAGCAGGCGGCGCGCTCCGGCGATCGCCGCTGGCGATCCTCGAGACGTCTCCAGCGTCGACATGCTCTCGCTCAACAAGGTCTCGGCCTTGCTCAGCTCGCCCTGCTCGGTCAGCAGAGCGCCGAGGCTCAGGACCGCTGTAATGGTACTCGGGTGCTGGTCGCCGAGGGTCTGCTGACGAACCGAGATCGCCTTTTGGAGATGAACCGCAGCCGTCTCCAGCTGCCCTCGAGATCGCAGCACGCGAGCGAGGTTCGCTCTGCTGGTAGCGACCCGAAGATGGTCCTCACCCAGCCGTTGGCGTTCGATCTCGAGGCTCTCCCGCAACAGAGACTCGGCCGCCTCGAGGTCACCCTTGCGGTGCAGCACAACGCTGAGATTGCCCAGGGTAGAGGTCGTGTCAGGGTGATCTCGCCCCAGCAGCTCGCGCTGCATCGCCAGCGTTTGGCGGTAGAGGTCAGCGGCTTCGGCAAGCTCGCCACGGGAATAGCGCAGCGAGGCCAGGTTGCTGAGCGTGGCGGCGATATCTTGATGCCGGTCGCCGAGCAGGTCGCGCTGCATCGCCAGAGCTTCGCGCAGAACCGTCTCCCCCGCTTCGAACCTCTGGCGATTCTTCAACAGGACTCCCAGGTTGTTGAGGGTGGTGGCGATCCGAAGATGTTTCGGGCCGAGCAGCTGGCGGCGAATCTCTAGCGCCTCACGGAACTGCACTTCGGCTTCGTCGAAGCTGCCATGCTGGCGTAAAAAAACTCCGAGGTTGTTGAGGCTGGTGGCAACGTCGGCGTGAACCCCGCCAAAGATCTCGCGGCGTTTCTCGAGCGCCTGCCGGAGCAGCATTTCAGCCTCGGCATAATCGCCACGCGCCTGAAGCACCAGCCCCAGGTTGTTGGTATTGCTGGCGATCTCGGCGGCGGGCTCGCGCGGCAGGCGTGCCTGAATGTCCAGCGCTTCGCGCAGCAGCTCCTCGGCCTCTTCGTGCCGGCCCTGTTTGAAGCGCAAGATGCCCAGCCCGCGCAGACTGTCCGCGACGTCGCTGTGCAGCCCGAGCTCCCGGCGCCGCAGGGCGAGGGCCTGCTCGAGGTGCGGCTCGGCTCGCGCATACTCGCCCAGGCTGCGGTAAACCCCACCGACCGTCACCCTCAGCTGCGCCTGAGCGAGGGGAGCGTCCGCCAGCTCGCTGCCGATCTTGGCGGCCCCCTCGTCCAGCACGTCACGCAGATCGACGTACTGGGCCTCGTTGGGATCCGAGCTATCGAATAGCTCGGTGAGGAGATCGAGCGCCTGCTCGGCCGTACGCTGCTGACGTCTCGCCTCCTGCGCTTGCCAGGTAGTGGCCACGATGCCCACCACCAGGCTGGTGATCAGCAGCAGAATCGCCGCCACTCCCAGCCAATGCCGACGCAGGAACTTACCCGTGCGATAGCCGACCGTCGGCTGCCGAGCGAGCACCGGCAGTCCCTTCAGATGACGCCTGAGATCCTCCGCGAGCTGCTGGGCAGAGCTGTAGCGGCGCTCGGGCTCTTTGCGCAGCGCCATCAGCACAATGTTGTCGAGGTCACCGGCCAGGCGACGCCCCAAGCGTTCGGGCACGGTGCCCCGGCAGCGACTCACCACCTCCGGCGTTGCGCCCCGGGTGGTGCTGTCTTCCTCAGCAGCCCCCGTCTCGGGCACGCTGCGCCGCACCGCGAGGCTCGGCCGGGTCGGCTCTTGCTCACAAACCGCCTGCTCGAGCTCGTGCCGGGTCGACGTTCCCAGGCGGTAAGGGCGCCGGCCACTCAGCAGCTCGTACAGCACCACCCCCAGGGAATAGACGTCGCTGGCGGTCGTCAGGGCCTCGCCGCGCACCTGCTCCGGGCTGGCGTAGCCCGGAGTCAGCAAGCGACCGGCTGCCGTCCATACCGGGCTCAGCGGATCACGATCCGGATCCAGAATCCGGGCGACGCCGAAATCGACCAGCTTGGTGACCCCTTCGGCCGTGACCAGGATATTGCTCGGCTTGAGGTCACAGTGCACGATCAGGCGACGGTGAGCCGCGTGCACCGCGTCGCACACCGTGCGGAAGAGCTCGAGCCGCTCGCCGGTCGACAGGCAGAGGTCGTCGCAGTAGCGGTCGATCGGCTGGCCGACGATGTACTCCATCACGAAATAGGGCAAGCCATCGTCGGTGACGCCGCCATCGAGCAGCCGGGCGATGTTGGGATGGTCGAGATCGGCGAGTATCTGTCGTTCGCGCACGAAGCGACCGACGATGGCGTCGGTGTCCATGCCGCGCTTGATCAGCTTGATCGCGACCTCCTCACGATACTGCCCGTCGTCGCGCACCGCCAGGTAGACCGTTCCCATGCCGCCACGACCGATCTCCCGCACCAGCTTGTGCGAGCCGATGCGGCGCCCGACCTGAGCGTCGGCACTCTGGGTCAGCAGGCGGGCGGTGAGTCCCGCCACCGGCTCCTCTAGCGGATTGACCGTGGCATCATCGGCGCTCAGCATGCGCTCGACCTCACGCCGCAGCTCGGCGTCATCGCCAGCGGCTCGAGCGAGGAACGCGACGCGTCGATCCGCCGGCTGCTCGAGCGCGTCGTGGAACAGCTGCTTGATCCTGCGCCAGCGCTCCGGCGTCATCCCGCAGAGCGCTCCGGCGGGCCGCCCGGCCCCTCGTGCTGCTGGCCGTCGTCCCGCATGTCGTTGGCCAGCCAGGCCTTGGCGGCGCGCCACTCGCGTTTGACGGTAGCGGTCGAGACCCCCAGAGCTTCGGCGGTTTCTTCAATCTTCATGCCGCCGAAGAAACGCAGCTCGACGATCCGGCTCATGCGGGGATCGAACGCCGCCAGATCATCGAGCGCGTCGTCGAGGGCGATCAGATCATCGGCACGCTGTATCGGCAGCAGAAGCTCTTCGTCGAAGGTGATGCGGGGAGTATTGCCGCCGCCGCGTTTGGCGGCCCGCAGCTTGCGCACGTGCAGCATGGTGATGCGCCGCATCATCTGCGCCGCGACGCCGAAGAAGTGCGCGCGATTCTGCCACTTCACCCGGGTCTGATCGACCAGCTGCAGATAGGCCTCGTTGACTAGAGCGGTCGGCTGCAGAGTGTGGCCAGCACGCTCGCGACGCATGTAGCGCTCCGCCAGCCGGTGCAGCTCGTCGTAGACCAGCGGCATCAACAGGTCGAGCGCCTCGCGGTCGCCCCGGTTCCAATCGATGAGCAGCTGGGTGACGTCGCTCAACTTGCCTTGTCCGCCCCATGATCGGCCACCCCTCGGCTCTCGCAGAGCATGGCGTGCGGCGACCGGAGACGTTCCGCCGTGCTGCGGTGAATCGCTCCGGTCAGGAGCCTTGGACAGCACGGGATTCGCTTCAGATTCTAGCCGCGAAAGCACAATCGTCGCCACATCGTCTCCCTCACGAGTCTCTCTTCGTCTACGACCTTCAGCGGCGCGAGCAAAGCATTCGGCGGGTCGCCAAAACGCAAACCCCCGAAGTCCTCGGGGAGGACTCCAGGGTCTCAATCAACAACGTTCCAAAACGGCTCGAAACAGCTCAGCAAACCACGGATCTGACCGCCCAGGGCCTCAGGGATCGTCGGGCGAGCAGCTCGGGAACGGCACGAAGTCGGTGAACTGCCATTCGTACAGCGGATCCCCGATCGCCCCGATGCCTTTGATCACCCCCTTGGCATGATCCACCCGGCCGCTGACCATGGCTGGGTCGAAGGGTGTCGACACCAGCTCGTCCTCGTAGGTGAACGAGGTGTTGGCGTAGCGCAGGCCACCAAACCCTACGGAGCCGAAGCTCGCACCGCCGAAGAACTCCTGAAAGCGGTAGCTATAGCGCCCGATATTGCCCACCGAATCGTTGACGAAATTGGTGTAGCCCGGCCACCAGAAGCCGTCGTCATCCTCGAACACTTGGCTCACCGGCTTCACCTTGCGGACCAGCGTCTTGCCGTTGATCACCACCGGGAAGCCGTCGCCCGGTTCGTCACGGTTGGTGCCGTGCAGCGTTTCGCCGTAGACCTTCTGGAAGGCGGTGCCCTCGGTCTGGCGCATGGTCCAACCGATCAGGCCTTTCTTGCAGGCCGAGATACGCACCCAGCCGTCGAACACTCCGGGGGCCGGATAGTTGGGCGAGAAGGCCAAACCCGGCCCGATCAAACCCTGCTGCCCCGGCGGCAGACTGGGCACGTTGTCGACCGCCAGCACGTTACCGTTGCGGTCGTGGTAGCGGATGACCACCGGACCCACGTCCACATCGCCGGTGTTCCAGATACCCATGAAGGTGACCACTTCGGGATTGCCGACCTGGTACGTGAGCTCCGGATTCACCAGCACCAGTGCCTCGGCGTTGGCCATCATCGCCGAGCCCATGCGGAAGCGGGCCCCGACATCCATCAAACTGCCGTCGTCGTCCTCCTGACAATCCGCGTCTGGACCGAAGAAGTCGGTGAGGATCATCTCGCCGACCAGCGGCAGCTCGCTGAGCGACGTCGCCTCGAATAGGTACGAGGCCGTGAACGACACGCTCTGCAGATAGAGCGGCGCCACCTGGGTGACGATAGTGGGGTGCTGCACCGATCCGTTGGGCGGCAGGGTGATGACGAACGGGCCGAGCGTCGGCGCCGTGTCCGAGGTGTAGGTAATCTGAATGGTGTTGGGCTGGTTGGTGGGATTGCGCACCCAAGGCAAGGGCAAGATGCCGTTGAGGAAGTCATGACTCTGCTCGTTGCTGAGCATGATCGGCCCGAAGGCGACCTCGGTCGCGTTGTTCTGCTTGCTCTGCAGCTGCTGCATCGACGCCGCACCCGGCGTGAAGGGGTCGGGATCACAGGCGGCCCCAGGCACTTCGAACGTGTGGTGGATGGTGGCGCCGACGATCGGCAGGTCGGCAGTCACCGTCGCGGAGCCGAGCCCGGGCGACAGGGATGCCGGGTCGGTGATCAGCGGCGTCGCCGAGACGTCGATGCTGCCCTCCGGCGGCAGCACGGCAGTGGTCGACGGAGCCAGCGGCGTACCCTGCGTGTCGTAGAACTGCACCGTCGCCGTCACCGTCGCCGAGGGATCGGGATTGTTGACGATCACCACGCTGCGAAAGCCCGAGTCGATGCCCGGCGCAGGCGGCGTAAAGTAGAGTCCCGGCGCATGCTTGACCGTCGCCGGCTCACCCTGAAGATGGGTCGACGAGTGCATGAAGAAATACTCCGGGAACGGCTGGTTGAAATCGACATTCGGTCGCGACGTCTGACCGCTCGGCTGCGGCTCGACGATGAGCGCGCAGAAAAACTCGGGATCTTCGAAGATAGGGATCCCGCCGCCCTGCCCATAGGCCGCTCCGGCGACCAGCGCTGCGATCGCGGCACACAGCGTCAGCTGACGCCAGCTCGATGCACGTTTCCCACGAGAAGCTGTAGCAACCATACTTCCTCCGAGGTTTGCCGACACGTCACCAGGCCGTCCGGGTGGGTCGGCAGTAGAGTGTTGCGGCGAGCCCACGCACAGGCTCAGGAGAGAGTCAGCTGCGAGGACACCGTCCCTCGCAGCGCGGGCCCCGACCTGAGGAGGGCCACGCTCTCTCTTCAACCGCTTATCCCCAAACGTACGGCTTGCCGGAAAAACGGATCATCGACTCCACGATTCGTGCTTCCCCATAGCGTACGGATCGGGCAGAGCACCGGCAGGGTTGCCTTTCGGGGCTTGGCGAGGCATGATTTCTAGGTAACGTGGTCACGTTCGGCAACCGCCCTCACAGAAGCCTCGAGGAGTTTCCCATGCGCTATCTCCCTACACTCCCCCGACTCGGCCTGCTGCTGGTGGCAGCGCTCGCCCTCGCCCTCGGCAGCAGCGGTGAGACGACGGACTCCGGTGACGCCTGGCTGGCCGGCGAGTTCAAAGGCGACCGTGCCGAGGTTCAGAAGCTAATGGACCATTACGAAGCGATCCGGCTGACCCCGGAGCAGGAGAAAATCCGCCGCGAGGCACTCGGGCCGATTCCCGCCGCCTGCTGCAACGAATTCTCGATGGCCACCTGCTGCTGCGAGTGCAACCTCAGTCGCAGCCTGTGGGGTCTGTCGAAATACCTGATCGTCGAGAAGCAGGCCGACGCCAAGCAGGTGCGCGACTCCGTCACCGCGTGGATCGAGGTGCTCAATCCCGACGGCTACGAAGGCAACACCTGCCAGACCGGACGCTGCAACCTACCCTTCGACAAGGGCGGCTGCGGCGGCATGAACAAACACCGCCTGATCCACGACCACGGCTAGCGAGATTCACCCGCTCGCCGGAGTCGGGTCGGCTAGCT
>JBCCEE010000061.1:0-27164 GCA_039030415.1 Acidobacteriota bacterium | reverse complement strand
GGTAACTCCGTCGCCGGGCTCGAGGGTCACTGGAGTGACACGGGTGTCATACTCGATGCCCCGCCGGCATTTTTCCACCGCGATGGTGACGAGTGGATCGTAACGGTCGACGAATCGATACCGGGACCCGGCCCAGGTGACTTTGTCAACCGACATCCAACAGCCGAAGCTGCAGTCAACGATATTCTCGATTACTACTTTGGAGACCCTGCTCGGATGGCGGTTTGCGCACAGGGATGACGCGATCTGACAGCCGGATGAACCAGAGTCGGGATCGCTGCGCAGGCACCGGGTGCCGCGCTAGCGACAACCCGCAAACGCCCCGGTATCGGTTATTGCCGCAGCGGAATTGCCAAGGAGGTTGGAGTAGGCTCGAGTCGCAGACGACTCGGTGTCCGTGACCCGCAGTGTGTAAGCAACGTCGGTGGTCGCCGCTGCGAAGACCCAGAAATGACCGTTGATCGCGCAGCCGTCGAGCACCTTGACCATCATCTCCCAATTGTCGGGCTCGAAAAACCACAATAGGCCCGAGGAATCGGAACTGGCCGAGCCCACGGGCACGACTTGACCGCTGCCGGTAGCGCCTTGGGCATCCCGCCATTCGACTTCGACCCGAAAGCGCCCTCCGTTCAAGCACAGGGTCTCTGCATCTGCGAGACAGATCCCGCTGGAATCAAAATCGAAGACCCCGGTGTTGGTCGCCGCATAGAGGATCTCGGGATGTTCGGGATCTACGGCCAGGGAGCGGACCTGGGCATTCTCGAGACCGGTGCCGAAGACAGCCCAATTTTGTCCGCTGTCGGAGCTATGGAAGACCCCGATCGGGGATGCGGCGTACACCTTGGCAGGATCCAAGGGATCGATCGCTAGGGCTGTGATCAGGGAGTTGGGTAGTCCGACCGGATACCAGTTCGAGCCACCATCAGTGCTCTTGAAGACTCCGGTGCCGGTCCCGGCGTAAACAACTCCAGGACCAACCGCCAGCGCTCCCACTTCAGAGTCACCCAGGCCAGCATTCGCGAGGGTCCAAGAGGCACCGCCGTCGCTAGATTGGTAGACTCCCTCGCGGGTAGCGACATACAGGTTCGACGGAACCGCGGGATCGATCGCCAAGAACCTGCTGCCGCCCTCCGGCAGGCCAGTCGAGGCCGCCTCCCAAGTCGCTCCGCCATCGACACTCCTGAAGACCCTCCCCTGCAAAAGGGAGTCGAGGGTCAGCACATAGAGATTCTGAGAGTCCAGAGGATCCACCAACACTTGACGGATAGCCAGTTCAGCAAGGCCAGCAAACGTCCAAGTCAGCCCACCATCGACACTTTTCACCAGCTCATCGGTGATGAGATCGTCGAGGCCGGCGTAGATCGTCGATGGATTCTGCGGATCGATCGCTAGCGCCGTGATCCTCGAATCCCTGAACGCCAGCACTTCCCACGTGGTGCCGCCATCGATGCTGCGAGCCAAGCCGTCGTCGAAACCAGCAAACACCGTCGAGGTCACTTCAGGATCGATTGCCAACGACCAGATCGAGGTGTTGCTGAGGCCCTGGTTGGAAACCTGCCAGCTCTCACCGAAATCGGTGCTCTTGAAGAAGCCATCGCTGTAGTACGCAAATTCCAAGAAGACTGCGGTCCCAGCATAAACGGCGGAGGGATCCAGCGGGTCCACCACCAAAGCATGAACCCGGAACACGCTGAGAGTCATGACCCAATGATCGCCGCCATCGGTGCTCTTGTAGACACCGCCTCCGCCGCCAAAAACTGCCCCGGCATAAACGGTTGTTGGCGTCACCGGGTCGATCGCCAACGTCCGGACGCTGGCTAGCGTCTCATCGGTGGTCAGCCCTTCGTTGATGGGACTCCATTGCTCGCCGCCATCGATGCTGCGATAGACACCGTCACCTCCAGCGTAGAGGATGGACGGATCATCGGGATCCATCGCCAGGGCTTCTACCGGGAAGGGGCCCAGTCCGTCATCCGCAGCGCGCCATTGCTGTCCACCGTCGGTACTCTTGAACACACCGCCGAACTTCGTCGACAGAATGAGAGTCGAGGGATTCGTAGGATGGATCACGAGCGCGTTGCCTTGTGCACCCTCCAGTCCCTTGCTGACGACCGCCCAATGTTCGCCGGCATCGGTGCTCTTGAGCACTCCATCACGTCCCGTCGCATACACCGTTGCCGGGGTGACGGGATCGATCGCTATCGCCTCCCCGGCGCCCTCGAGCACCCTTACCCAATGATCGCCCCCATCCACGGTTTTATAGACCCCGCCGAAGCCGGAACCGCAGTAGACAGTCAATGGATTGACAGGATCGATCGCCAACGCCACGACGTTCAGTGACGGCGGCAGGTCAGCGTCGACCGCGAACCAACTGGCACCGGCATCCACGGTTTTGTATAAGCCGCCGCGCCCGGAGCCCACCGCGCCAACGCCGGCATAAATCGTCGACGGCGAGCTGGGATCTATTGCCAAGGCGAATACCTGGGCATGATTGGGCCCTTGCGAGGTCCAACCGTCGCGACCCGCCAAAACCGGCCCAGCCCCTACCGTTACTCCCAAGAACACCACAACAACAGCGTGGAAGGCGACCGGTCGTAACATTTGATTCCTCCCGGAAGTTGCGCACACCGGCGATAGAAAAGCTACGTGCTTCTCGTCCTTCCAAGATGCGGAAGACAGGCGAAAAACGGGCCAGCTGCGGGTCGGGTTGTCGAGCCCGGGCCACAGGAGGTCCCAAGCCGTGCCAACCGCATCGGTTGTCAGCACGGCCATCAAAGACCTAGCAGAACGACTTTCGAGTCACCGAGTCGCTGTGTCGAAAGGCAGATGCCCCTTGGCGGAGAGGGGTTCTACGAGCGCGGCTAGGCGTTACTTGCGTGCTTCCGCGCTGGCATCGCGCAGTGCCTTGAATTCACTGCCCTCCGCCCAGTTGGGCCACGCCCCGCTGTTGCCGAGCCGGGTGGCGACCGCGTAGACCAATTGGGCGTCGCGCACCATGCCGCTCAGATCCCAGTCGGGCGACCATTCGTCGCTCTGCTGGTGGTAGTCCTCCGCAGCATAAGCCGCCTTGATCTGCGCCGCTCGCTCGGTACCGCCATCGACGAGATTGCTGCCCGATTGGAAGCTGACGGCCGGCACGCCGACCTGCGCGAAGGCGAAATGGTCGGAGCGGAAAAAGCTACCTGCTGCCGGGTTGGGGTCGGGTGAATAGCTCCGCTCCATCTTGGCTGCTTCTTCGGTCATGATGTCGAGCAGACCGAGCTTGGCACTGCCGGAGATCGAGAAATCTCGGGTGGGGCCATGAACGCCTGGTGCGTCGGTGTTGATCACCCCGACCGTCGTCTCCAGCGGATAGAGCGGATTGGCGGCATAGTACTTCGCGCCGAGCAGCCCGCTTTCCTCTGCCCCGACCGCAAGAAAGACGAGGCTGCGCTTGGTCCCCCCGGCATGCACGAACGCGCGGCCCATCTCGATCATGAACGCCATTCCCGTGGCGTTGTCGATCGCGCCGTTGTAGATCGTGTCGCCGGTTTCGTCGGGTTGGCCGACCCCCAGGTGATCGTGGTGTCCGGTGAAGAGGACGTACTCGTCGGGGCTCTCGGTCCCGGGCAGGATGCCGACGACATTCTTCGCGGCGATCTGCTCGCTGCTGGAGAGCAAGGTGACGTCGATGGTCGCGCCCATATCCATCGGCTGGAAGTCGCGGCGCTGTGCCATGGCCTTGGCTTTTGCATAGCTCGTGCCTGCCGCCTCGAAGATGCGGCTGGCGATATCGACGTGCATCCAGCCCTGCAGCGCCGAATGCGCCGCCGCGGGATCCTCATGGACGATGTCTAGAGTCACATTGTTGCCGTTGGCGATGACGCCCCACGGGTAGCTGGCCGGTTTGGTCTCGTGGATGACCAGCACGCCCGCCGCGCCGCGCCGCGCCGCTTCCTCGTATTTATAGGTCCAGCGACCGTAGTAGGTCATCGCCTCGCCGCCGAAATCGCCCTCGCCGCCTTCGAAATCGGGATCGTTGACGAGGGCTACGATCACTTTTCCCGCGGCGTCAAAATCTTTGAAATCGGACCAGTCGCGCTCGGGCGCGTGGGTACCGTATCCGACGAACACCAAGGGTGCGTCTTCGAGCTGAACCTTCGCCATGCCGTTGACGGGCGAGCGCACCGCGAGATCCTTGTCCTGCACCATGGCGACGCGTTCGCCGCCGATGTCGATGGACAGCTTCGGATCTTCGACCATGGTCGAACGATTGAGGATCACGTCCTGCGTCCAGGTTCGCGTGCCGTCGGGCCGCAAGTCGCCGCCCGGCTGGAGCCCGATGCTGGCGAAGGCGCCAGACAGGTAGGCGACCGTCTTGTCCTCGCCCGGCGTGCCCGGCGCGCGGCCTTCGAACCAATCGTCCGACAGAATGCGGATATGTTGGTCGATGCGCTCGACGGAAAAGTCCTGCGCGGCGGCGGGGAGGGAGGCGGCAAGCGCGATGGCACTGGCGACGGCAAGCAAGCGGGTCATAAGAGTCTCCTGGAAGTGGATCGCTGCGACCCTAGGGGTCGAGGACTCGGTCGAAAAGCTTCAGGCCCGCTTAGTATATGTCGAGCGGATATCATACATGCCGGCACAGCACGGCAATCCCGCGCGAGGCTCACCCAAACGCCACGATGAGCCCTGCCGCATCGTCGATGGACCGTCGACGTCGAATGACGCTTTCCTCCGTGGCCTGCCCCAGGGCTTCGAGGGTTTCGATCGCGTCGCTGAGCAGGTCGCTGCGGACGCATTGGGTTCCGCTCTCGAGCTCGTCGGGTAGGCGGTGGCCGAGACCGGGGGCGATGGAATCGGCGAGCTCGGCGAGGCGGCGGTCGATGGCCCGCAGCTCGTTCACGGCTTGGAGCAGGGATAGCTGGACGCCGGCGAGGGTCGAATAGTCAGGCATGAATGAGCACCTCCAGGTGGATCAACCAGGGAGCGGCTCACCCTGAGCCGCGGTTCTGGAGGGTCAATCGCCGGAGCCCTGAGAAACCGGCAATCAGGTTGCGACTTTTTTGCTCGATTCCTGCGTGGTGGTGCTTTTCAGGCTCAAGGAACCGGCAGGCACGGTGGGGCAGACGAAGAAATAGGGGCAGCGCGGGCAGGTGTTGGCTTCCGGACGGGGTGGAAACTTGCCGGCGCGCAGGTCGGCGAGCTGCTGCTGGCTCTTGTCGACCCGACTGTAGACTTTCTGTAGCGACATGTTGACGACGGTACGCCGCCGGTCGGTCAGGTGGAGCACTTCGAGATCGAAGCCGTCGAGGCCGTAGCGCAGGCGCGCGCCGGCTTCGAATAGGCCGTAGAGGGTGTCGTCAGCGCGGAACGAGCCCCGGCGACCGGTGCGCAGGATACGTAGCAGCAGGCGGTCTTCGGGTAGCGAGGTCCAAAGATCCGGCTCGACGGTCACGGTACCGGCCGGCAGTCCGACGGTCAGCGGCTCAACGCTCTCGAGGCGCGCGCCGGCGTAGGCCTTCAGCAGGTTGGCGATGATGTGGTCAGCCAGACCGCGATACTGCGGCTCGAACGCGTGACCCGATGGGCCAAGGCGCCGCCACGCATCGTTGAGCTGGGCAACTGTCGCCTCCTCATCTGGAAACGGACCCGGCGCCTGGGTCTTGACCCAGTCGAGTACGTCGTAGAGCGCACGGTGGGTCTTCAGGAAGGCGCCGACGCGCAGCGTGCCCGCGAGCTCGAAGAGATGACTGTAGAAGTAGCGCCGGGGACAGCGCGCGTAGGCGCCGAGGTCGCGTCCCGAGATCGACGTGGCGTCGCCTTCGATTGAGATCGCCAGGTGGCCACTGGCTGAGTCGAGAGCGTCTTTGGCCGCGGTACCGGTCAGGCCTTGAACGGTCGCGAGCCGCAGCGGTGCGAGAAAGCGCGACGGACTGCGGCGTACCGAGCCCGACTTGCGGGGGCGGTAGAGGTGGAGGTGGGTCTTGCAGCGCGACAGACCGACGAAGAACAGACATTCCTCCTCCGCATGGTGAGATTCGCGCAGCGCTTCCCGGTCTGCGGCCTCCTCGCCGTCCGGACCGGTGACCATGCCTTTGGGCGGCGGGCAGCGCGGGGGGCGAAAGTTCGACGGCAGGCTGCTGGTGGTCATCGCCGGCAGATGCACCGCCTCGAATTCGAGTCCCTTGCTGCCGTGCAGGGTCATCAGCTTGACGCCGTCGAGATGGAGGGCGGTGGCGGGGATCTGTCGCAGGTCGCGCTCCTCGGCCAGCAGCACTAGGCGCCGTACCTTGTCGAGCAGGCGGGTCGGCGGATAGCCGCGCCCACCCGGTCGCGCCTGACGCACAAAGTTGAGGAACTGATAGAGTGCAATGCAGCGCATGGGCTGGCGCGGCGAGCGCTCGCTCAACAGATCGCGCAGGTACTGGCTGGTGTCGAAGAGATAGTGCGAGAGCAGCTCCCAAGGCGTCGACTCGCGGTCCGCATCCGCCAGCTCTTCCCCGAGGCGCTCGAAGCCGACGACCGCTTCAGGGCTCAGTCCGTCGACCTTCTCCAACTGGCCGAGCAGCTCGAGGGCATTGGGCTCGCCCTCACGGACCGCCTCCAAGAAGGTGTGGACGTCTTGCACGGCGATGCCGTAATGAGGAAAAGCCGCCACCCGCATCAAAGCGCCGCCGCGCCCGTCGACGATCAGCCACAGCAGCGACAGCAGGTCGCGCACTTCGTCGCGCTCGAACAGGCTGCCGAGGTGGAGCACGGGAATGCCGTGCGCCTCGAGTACGCGGGACAAGCGGTTGAGCCAGGCGTTGGAGCGGCAGAGGACGCCCTGCTGCGCGAACGGCACGCCCTGGTCGCGCAGCTCGATGATTCGGGCGGCAAGGGTCGACATCTCGCTAGCGCGATCCTTCGAGATCCGCAGGTCGGGAGGGTAGACCGGGGCCTCCGGATCGGCGGTGGCGCGGCGGTGCGACTGCAGCTGGAGATCGAGCCTTTGGGTCGAGACGCGCATCGTGCGGGAGAAGCGCGTGACGGCTTCGACGATCTCGCCGCTCGAACGGTAGTTGATGCCCAGGGCCTTGCGCTCGGCACCGGGAAAATCGTCCTCGAAGCGTGCCATGTTGGAGGCCGACGCGCCTCGGAAGCGGTAGATCGACTGCCGCGAGTCGCCGACGACCCAGAGTCTTTGACCTTCGCCAGCAATCTGCTGCAGCAGGCGTGCACTGGCGCGGTTGACGTCCTGGTACTCGTCGACCAGCACGTGACGATGGCGCAGGCGTACCGCCCGCCGCACCAGCGGATGGGCCTCGAGCATGCGCGTCGACTTCATGATCAGGTCGCCGAAGTCGACCGCCTTGCGCCAATCGAGCGTGCGCTGGTACATCTCGTAGACTCGGGCGACCTCCAGAGCTTTCTCCGCCGCCTCGCGTTCCTTGGCGTCTTTGGCGTCGATCTGCATTCGCCGCGCCAGCTCGAGGTAACCCTCGGCATCCACCAGTTCGTCCTTGGCGCGTGAGATCGCCGCCAGAATCTCGCGCAGCTCGAGGGCCGGCTCGTAGAGGTTCTGGTGGTGCTTCAGCCCAAGGGCGGGCAGGGCCTCCTCGAGCAGGGCGATGGCGTCGCTGCGATCGTAGATGCGGATGCTGTCGTCGAGCCGTACCAGGTGGTGGTGCTGACGCAGCAGCTCGAGCCCGAACGCGTGCAGGGTGCCGGTCCAGATCCTCGGCGCCTCGTGCGGTAGCACCTGAGCTACGCGATCGGTGATCTCTCGCGCGGCCTTGTTCGAGAAGGTGAGCGCCAGGACCGACGCCGGCTCGGCGCCGCCCCGGATGAGGCGCAGGATGCGAGCGATCAGGGTGCGGGTTTTGCCGGTGCCCGGTCCCGCCTCGAGCAGCAGCGGGCTGCCGTCATGCTCGGCGGCGGCGCGCTGAAACGGATCGAGGCTGAGGTCGGCGTCCCCAGAGCCGGGCTCCACGGTGGCTTGCTCGGGACCGTCCGGCTCCGGTGGCTCCGGCGTCAGCAGCGACTCGCAGAGCTGCTGGCGCACCAGGTCCAGCGGCAGCTGACAGCGCTCGGCGAGGTTCGACGCGGTCCAGCCCTCGTCGAGGAACAGACGCCGGGCCTCGGGCCGCGGCAGCAGCAGCTCGCGGGCGTAGACGTTGGCCTGCAGCTCCTGACGCTCGCGCACGCCATAGGAGGCGACCTGCTGGGCTCCGGCGGGGGTCGGCTCGTCCGACGCCGAGGCGTCGGTATCCTCGAAGCTGCAGATCAAGGTGCCTTCGTGCAGCTCGAGGTGGCCGAGCTCGTGGGCGATCAAGGCGGTCGCCCGATCCCGCGTTGCGTCGGCGCTGTAGAAGATGGCTTCGACGCCGCGGTCGAGAACCGCTTCGGCGCCATTGAGCAGGCTGTCCTCGGGCTCCAGGGGAAAGAGATCGTAGCCCTGCTGGCGGCTGCAGGTTTCGACGACGCTCCAGCCGGTGAGCCCCTTCGACTCGCTGTGCGGAGCGATTTCGCGTCGCCGCGCCCGCGCTCGTCGCCGAACCAGCTCGAGAGTCTCCATCCGGATGGATCTAGTCGAGGGCCAGCAGGCGAGCCTTATCGTCTTCGGAGAGCGACGCCCGCCGCACGGCATCGGCGAAGCTCTCCTTGGGGCCGGCCTCGGGCTGGACCTGGGATTTGAAGCTCAGCCCCGAAGGCATCGCGGCAGGCGCCGCGAGATGCTTGGCTAGCACCGGTGGCGGCACGTCGAGCGCCGATGCGAGATCGTCTTTGAGCGCTTGCGGCAGGGTTTCGGCGAGGATCCGGCGGTCCCGAAGCTTGGCGATCAAAATTTTGTCGAGGCCAAGGGACGATGCCAGGTCTTGGAGCTGTAGGGCTGAGCGTTCAGCGAAAGGGTTGGGAGGGCCAGTGACGGCCGGGTGTAGCTCGAGCTGCTGCCTGAAGCGCGCCAGGGCGTCATTCACCGGCGAGTCGTCGTTCTCCTCTTTTTTCAGCGTAGGGTCGCCCTCAGCGGGTAGCTCATCCTGCAGCACCCACTCGACGGCGAATTCGGTGAGCTCGGCGGCGAATTGCGGATAGCGTGCGATGGCGGCTTCGAGGATTGACGCATCGAGGCGGTCGCCAGCTTCGATCAGCTCTTGAAATGCGGTGTGCAGATCTTGTGGGGTGTCGCGGGTCATCGGGCAGGCTCCCTGAAGGCGGCCAGCTGGCGTTCGGCTGCTCTCAAACGGTTGCGCAGCGTGCGCTCGGAGCGGCCGAGTAGCGTCACCAGGTCGGGCTTGGAGGCATCTTGTGAGCGCAGCGGCAGGCCTGCCAGGCGATGCAGGACCAACACTTCGCGCTCGGCGTCCCCGAGCTTGGCGAGCGCTTGGCGGATCACCAGGCGGTCTTCTTGGCGTGCTGGCTGCGGAGGAAGCCGCTCGACTGGCGACGGCGCGTCCTCGTCGCCGGTGGCTTCGAGCTCGACCTGGCGCTGCAGCCGTCGGCGCGCCTTGCGACAGGCGTCGATGCGCAGCCGCTTGAGCGCGAGAGCGAATCGCACCTCGAGAAAATCCGCCTCGTCGCCAGGCTCGAGCAGCGACAGCGCCACTCGACCCAGCACCTCTTCGCGCACTTCGCGTGCGGTGGCGGTATCGAAGCCCCGGACGCTGCCTCTCAGGCTAGCGTCGCAGCGCGCCAGCAGCAGCGGCGTCAGCTCGTCGGCCAGGTGACGGGAGCCGCGACGCAGGTCCTGGCGGATCAGGTGCACGACGCACTCGCTGGAAAGGCGATCCCCATCCGTCCCGCCGGCTGCCATCGCCCGCAGCTGGCTGGCCGGCAGCTCGAGAGCCGTCGCGATCTCACGCTCGATCGCAATGGGGCGCCGCAAGCGCTCTCCGCTGCCGGTTCGGCGGGCGAGTGGCTCCACCGCGGCGGGGAGGGGCGGAGGGGAGGTTGCAGGTTCATTCATGGCTGATCGCCGGAGCGCGCGGCATCCGGCAACGGCTAGAGAGTCCGCCGAGCGCAGCTTCGCTGAGAGATCAGCGAATTGCTGTGCTGTTCGGCGAATCTCTAGTTTTTCATATTCCCACTGAGGCCCGCAAACCCGCTCCGGGCGGGTCTGGTGCTCACTCAGGGGGCGCTGGTCACGGTCGCACTTGGCGCCGCAGCCTCAGACCAGCGATACGCGGCGATCGCCTCGAGCTCACGGATGAAGATCTGGTCGCCACTCACCGCCAGGTGTCCCCAGGTCTCCGCGCTAGCGATCTCTTTTTGATCGAGGATTTGGAGCGCGGTGGGATCGGCGCGGATCAGCAGCAGCTCGCCCTCCTCGTCGAGGGCCAGAATCTTGTCACCCTGGGTCGCCATGCTCCAGTATTTGCCGAAAGGCTTGCTGGTCCAGCAGCCTTCGCCAGACTCGAGATTCAGGCAGGCGAAGCGCTGGTTTTGAAGGTGCATGTAGGCGTGGCCGTCGATGACGATCGGCGAAGACATGTAGGCCTGTACTTTGTGCTTCCAAAGCTCCGAAACCTGGAAAGACTCATCGCCCGCCTGCACCGCGAAGCGGAACGAGCCGTTGCGGTAGGAGCTGGTGAAAACGGAGTCGCCAAAAACCGTGGGGGTGAGAATGTTCATGCCCCGAAAGTGCGGTACCTGCTGGCTCCAAAGCTCTTCGCCGGTCTCGGGGTCGACGCCATAGAGCGTCGTGCGCGACTGCACCACGAGCTGCTCGCGTCCCGCGAGGCTAGCGAGGACCGGAGACGAGAAGGCACCGCTTTCCATGATGTCGCCGGATCCCGCGAGACTCCGCCACACCGTCGCGCCGTCGGATTTATTCACCTTGACCAGCGAGTTGGCGGCCTGAATATAGAGGTGCTCGCCAACCACCATCGGTGAGCTGGCGAACCCGAAGTCCGGCGGCTTGGTGCCGTAGCGAGCGGGAAAATCGACCCGCCAGCGCTCGGAGCCATCCGCAGCGTCGAGAGCGACGAGCACCTCGCGGATACCGCCAACGTAGAGCGTCTCACCGTCGAAGGCAGGGGTCGAGCGGATCCACGAGCCGTTGGCGGCGGCAAAAAATGGAACCTTCCAGGTGCCTGGCCAGCTGGCCTGCCACAGCTCACGACCCGTCGTACGATCCAGCGCCCGCACTATCTCATTTTCGCCAAGGGTTTCGGCGACGAAGACTCGATCGGCTGCGACGATCGGGCCGGGATAGCCTTTCCCCAGCTCCACCCGCCACTCGGCACGCAGTCCGCCGAGGCCGTCGGGCCAGGCGGGGCCGCCGGCTCGTCCGTCGCGATGGGGTCCGCGCCACTGCGGCCAGGTATCTTCCCAGTCCGCTGCCGGCAGGGTAGGCGAGACCAGCAGCAAGAGCAGGATGGCGATGAGAATTTTCCGGCGCGTTTTGGGCATATCGATTCCCCCGGGGCCAAATGATTGAGTACACCGTGATGAGTGATCACACTTTCGGGTGTGTACTCAATCTTTCGGCCCGGGGCGGCTGGCGGATGCGGAGACGCCAGAAGGGAGCTACGTCAAGACTCGCCCAGCAGCTCGAGGACCGCCACCGTCATGGCGTGGACGCCTGAGGTGACCGACGGCTCGGGAGCCACTTTGAAGAACGGCGAGTGGTGCGACGGTACCGGCGGTCCACCTTCGGCTTCGGCGTCGAGGTCGGCCTGCGGCGTGCCGCCGACCACGAAGTAGACGCCGGGTACCTTGTGCTCGGTCTGCACGAAGTAGGAGAAGTCCTCGGCGCCCATGCCGGTGCGCGGCCGGTCGAACATCATCTCCTCACCGAGCTCGCGGACGAAAGCAGCGCGAATGCGCTGCGCCAGCGCAGGATCGTTGTAGGTGGTCGGCGTCGCCTCGGTCGACAGCTCGACTTCGGGTAGTAGATTGTCCGGCAGACCGGCGGTGCGTGCGATACCTGTCGCGACCCGCTTGATCCCGGCCAGCAGCTGGGCTCGCGTCTCCTCGCTGTCGGCGCGGACCGTCAGCTGCATTTCCACTCGGTCCGGAATGATGTTGTGCTTGAAGCCGCCGTGGAACGAGCCGACAGTGATCACTCCCGGCGCCAGCGGCGGCAGCTCGCGGCTCACCAATCCCTGCAGTGCGATGACGATCTGCGAGGCGATGTAGATCGGATCTTTGCCCTTGTGGGGCGAGGCGCCGTGGGCGCCGATGCCGTAGACCGTGATGTCGACGCTGTCCGACGACGACATGATCAGCCCACCGTCGACCTCGACCTTGCCCGCGGGGCTACCCGCTGAGACGTGGAAGGCGAGCGCGTAGTCGGGCACGCCGAAGCGCTCGTATAGGCCGTCTTCAAGCATCGCTTTGGCGCCGCCGATGCGCTCTTCGGCAGGCTGCCCGATCAGCATCACGGTGCCGGACCAGCGGTCTTTCATCGTCATCAGTCGGCGGGCGGTGCCGACCAGCGAGGTGATGTGCACGTCGTGGCCGCAGGCGTGCATCACCGGCACTTCCTCGCCGGTGATGTCGACCTGGGTCGCGGTCGAGGCATAGGGCAGCCCGGAGTCCTCTTTGATCGGCAGCCCGTCCATGTCGGCCCGCACCAGCACCAGCGGGCCTTTGCCGTTCTCGATCATGCCAACCAACCCCGTGCCGCCGACTCCCTCCGTCACGTCGACGCCGACCGCTCTCAGCTCCTCGGCGATACGCGCCGCGGTCCGCGTCTCTTTGAACGACAGCTCTGGGTTGCGGTGGAAGTGCTCGAACAGCGCCGCCAGGTGGTCGCGATAGTCGTCGGCGATGGCGGCCGCGAGGCCGTCGTCGGCAGCGGAGCTGAGTGGAGCAGCCAGGGCGGCGGCGAGTACTAGGGGCAGAGCTCTGAGGATCATCGCGGACCTCCGCACTTCGAGGGTTGGAAGGACCGCGATGATATCCGAAGGGCGGCTGGCCCTCTCGCTGCTGCCGTTCAGCTCGACGTTTCGCGGGCTTCGAGCAGGAAGTTGGCCACTTCTTCGATATCGCCGACGATGCGCTCGACCCGGCTGGAGAGCACGTTGTGGGCGATCTGGGTCGGCACTGCGATCGTCAGGCCGGCGGCGGTGGTCGTCAAGGCCTCTTTGATGCCGTGCGCAACCATGCCGGGGTTGGACGTGCCAAAGTCGCTGAGGATGTCGAAAGACGAGATCATGCCGGTTACGGTGCCCAAGAATCCCAGCAGGGGAGCGGTGACCGCAGTCGTCGCGAGGATGCCGAGGCCGCGGTGCAGTCGCCGCACCTCGCCCTGAGCCCGCCGCTCGATCGACTTCTCGAGGTGCGAGGTCGAGCTCTCGAAGTGCCTGAGGCCCGCCAGGGCGACCCGCGGCGCCGGTCCCGGCGTGCTGGCGGAGACCTTCATGGCCTCGGATACCGAGCGTTTTTCTAGCAGGGTGCGGGTCAGGGCCGTGAGATAGGCCTTCATGTCAGTGCGGGCCCGGCGCAGCACCCAAGCGCGTTCAAAGAACGAGCCCAGCGCGACGATCGAGAACACCAGTAGAGCCCACATCACCGGGCCGCCTTGGTGCATCAGCTCGAGTACGGAAGTCTTCAAATCCACGTTCTTCGGGTCCATCGTCTCTAGAGCCATGTTCGGGTCCATCGGGTAACCTCCTTTGGGAAGCTTGGACACGTCGCGCCCGAGATCGGTTCCACCGAATTTGGCAGCGCCCTCCCCTCGGGATGGGCTACGATGCTCTCGTGGAATATCTGCTGATCCTCGCTGCCTTCGTGTCGTCGACCCTGACGGCCACTCTCGGTATTGGCGGCGGCGTGCTGCTGATCTCTTTGATGCCGGGGCTGTTGCCGGCCATGGCGGTGGTGCCGGTGCACGGAGCGGTGCAGCTGGCGAGCAATCTGTCGCGGGCCGCTTTGGGGCGCACGGACATCCAGTGGCGGCTGGTGGGGATTTATGCCGTCGGCGCGGTACTGGGTGCGGCGCTCGGCGCGCGAGTGGTGGTGGCGGTGCCGGAGCGCGTGCTGCCGCTGCTGCTCGGCTCATTCATCCTGCTCGTGACTTGGGCTCCGAAGTCGTGGTTCGCGCTGCGCTGGCCCGGCAAATTCGCCACCGTGGGGGCGGTGCAGACCTTCGTCTCGCTGTTCGTGGGCGCCGCCGGTCCCCTGGTGACGCCGGTGCTGCTGCGCGAGGGCTTGAGCCGCGACCGCATCGTGGTGACCCATGGCGCCATGATGAGTCTTCTGCACCTGCTCAAGCTCGTCGCCTTCGGTGCGATCGGCTTCTCGCTCGCGCCTTATGTACCGCTGCTCGCCGGCATGATCGTGAGCGCTACGCTGGGCTCCTGGGTGGGGACTCGGCTGCGCTCGCGGGTGCCCGAGGCACGGTTCCGGAAGATCCTGAAGATCGCCTTGACGCTGCTCGCCCTGCGCCTGATCGTGCGCTGGGCGAGCGGCTAGGTTTGCGGAAGAGCGGCCGGCCGACGTCCCGTAGCGTCGGCCGAACCATCTGCTGAAGCTCAGGGAAACGGTCGGATCTTGTAGGTTATGTTGACCGGTGCGGGGAGCTGCGTTGCGACGCCGGAACCGCTTTCGACGCCGGTCGCCCGGTGCAGCAGATCGAACACGACGTTGCGAGTGCGGGTGAGGCTGGAGCTACCGGCACCGTCCTGCGGTGTATTCGGGAAGAAACTGGCCCATACGACGTAGGTGTCGGCCAGCTTGACGCGCGTCGGCTGATCGAGCTCGATGGCGATGCCGCCGCCAAGACGTCGGTAGCGGATCTCACGGACGTTGTCGAACCAGACTTCTTGCTGACCGTTCATCGGGAAGACCGAACCGGTGGAGGTGACGAATTCGACCCGAACCGACTGCTCCCAGGCCATGCCGAGATTGCTCGGCAGGCCGAAGAACCGGTGCGAGAGACCGTTCAGCGGTAGCGTCTCGACGACGTCGAGGAAGCTGTCTTGCGAGTTACCCGGCCCGACCTCGGTGGTCACCTTGACGACGTTGTCGTCGATGGCGAATTGCCGCAGGTAGGGAACAGGAGTGGTCAACGCCGGCGCGCTGTAGGGCGCGTACGTCGCCGGAATGTCTCCAGCGACCTTGACGATCGAGGTCGGTGATCCCGGAGCCATCGTCGCTGTCGGCCAGGTGTTGCCGGCAGCCGAGGTCAAGCCAGCCGGAGTCTGCAGCCAGATCGTGTGCTGGGCCCACCGCCACCACTCGCTGATGTCCTCGGTGAGGGGTAGATTTCCGGAGTTGTTGCGCCGCCGCGTGAGGATGACGGCGCCGCCGTCGTCATCGAAGAGGTAGGAGAAGCCGCCGCCGCCAAAGCCGTGACGACCGCCCGCGACTCGGCCGACGTGAATCATCGAGCTCAGCTGGCCTTCTTTGGCGAACATGAAATCGTCACCGAAGACTTCGACGCGATCCCCCGGACGCTCGACCGGGTAGAGCTCCAGGTCGGGGTTCTGCGCCAGGTCGTCAGCCCAGGCTTCGAACAGCGGCTGACCGCTCCCCTGGTGATAGACCTGATGCATGAGCGCCTCGTAGCTCAGGCGGTAGTAGCCGAAGTTGTAGGGCTCCCACGGACGCACGCCTTCGTAGCAGTTGTTGTTGGCCACGCTGCAGATCCCCGTCGGATTGGCGACGTGCCACACGTGACCCGTCTGGTTCTTGCCGCCTTCGAGCTCGACCACCGCCAGCCTGGCTGGCCTGCCGGCTTGAAAGTAGTCCACCTGGAACGCCGTGGGCGTGATGTGGTTGAGGGAGTAGCCATCGAGCGGATCCCAGCCGGCAAACTCGGCGTAGGCCCAGGGGTCGCCGGTGGCGATGCCGTTGAACGGGCTGGCGACCCACAGGATCTGCCCGCTGTGGGCGTCGCGTGGGGTGCGGGTGTTGAACAGGTTGGGACCCATGCGGAAGTTGTAGACGCCGTCCGGGTCGCGAATCGTCAGGTGAGCGCGGAGGCTGTTCAGCTGATGGCAAGCGTCGAGTACATCCTGAAACACGCTGGTCGGCCCGAGCTCCTGCTCGAGACGGGCGAGCCGGCAGGTATGCTGGATGTTGAGGGTGTTGTAACCCGCATCCCAGGCGCCGTCGTCGCGGAAGTAGCCCGCCGGATTGAAATGAGCGTTGGGGCCCGAGTAGAGCTCGCCGGCGTAGCTCTCATAGGCCGCCTGGGCGATCGGCGAGCCCGTCATGTGCTGCACCAGGTAGAGCCCGAGGGCGCCGATGGTGCTGCGGTTGAACTGGGGTGGCCACAGGAACGAGCCCCACAGCGAGAGCCGCTCAGCGAGGCGTACGAAGCCGCGGTCGAAGGCAGAGACGGCGTTGGCGGGTAGGCCGGGCCGAATGGCGTAATAGGATGACACCAGCATCGAGAATCCAGAAGCGGTGTTGTAGGTGGTGTTGGCGAAGTTCTCGAGTAGCCCGAGGTTGGGATACGAGACGTTGCTGAAGCGCGGTGGGTGAGGCCCCTGAGAGCCGTTCAGCCACAGTCCATTGGGCATCTCACCGCAGCTCGCTAGATCGACAGCGATGCCATTGAGCGACGCATCCTGGTAATCCGGCGGGATCATCAGGCAACTCGTCCAAGCTCCCGACGGCAGCTGACAGTTTTGATGGGTGGAGATGCTGGCCTGCACGTAGTTCGCTAGGTTGTTGTTGTCGCGCGTCTTGTGCTGCTGATCGATCATGATCAGGTCGAGGGCCAGCACGGCAGCGGCACGATTGCGCATCTCCGGCATGCCGAAGTAAGGGTTGCCGTCGTAGTCCCAGGCGAAGAGGAAGCCGTAGCCCGAGGACTCGCCCAGGGTATGGGGCTGAACCACGAACTGCTGAGTGTTGAGGCCGTGGGCTGGGATGGGTGGTGACGCGGTCTCCATGTAGTCGAGGGTGAAGGCGACCGGTGGAATGTTCATCATCTGCGTGGCGGGCATGATCTCTCGCTGCGCCATCAGCCAGATCGCCTCGACCTGGCGGCGCTGTTGGCCGGTGCCGCCGTTTTGACCGAAGAGCGTCGAAGGATCGATGAACGACGGCATCGGCGATCCGAGATCGAAATGGCTCGGGTGGTTGAGGGTCGACAGATAGTCGTGCAGGTCCTGTTTCCAGTCGGCATCTGGATCACAGCCGTGGGTCTGGGTCGGGATCGGAACGGCCTGGGCGCTGGCCGCCCACAGGCTGCTCAGCAGAGCGAGGGCAAGGGTCATCGTTGCAAGGCGTGGCTTCATGGGGTTCCTCCTAAAGATGTGTCGCCAGCCCGTCGGCCCCGCTGCGGGGCGCGATCGGAACCGAGTCCAGCTGAGGCTGGCCGATTGCCCTCAAGGCGGAGGTCGGGTTGGGATTCCCTCATCCGATCTTTTTTCGAGGAAATCGGGAAGAGCGAGAAGATCGGCGGACCCTTTTCCGTCTTCTATAGGTTGAGGCGTTGGCTCGGAGTCCGTGCGGTCTTCGGCGGCGCCGCAACCGCCTGGAGGACGGATCATGAGCTCGGAGCATCGCAAGCCACCCCACAAAGCTCTGGATCGCAGCCATCGGCTGCTATTCAGCCACCCGCGCACGATCCGAGATCTGCTGCGCGGCTTCATCCACGAGCCGTGGGTCGCCGAGCTCGATCTCGATACGCTGGAGAAACTGCCTTCAGACTACATCTCGGGCCAGCTGGCGGGAGAGTTCGAGGAGCGCACTAGCGATGTCGTATGGCAGGTGAAGTGGCGCGAGCAGGATCTCTACATCGTAGTCTTGCTGGAGTTGCAGTCGTCGTGTGACCACGACATGGCTCTGCGCATGCTGGTCTACGTGGCGTTGTTCTATCAACGGCTGCTGAAGGAGCGCCCGCAAGCGCGCGCCGACAAGCTGCCGCCCGTGCTGCCGGTGGTGTTCTACAACGGCGACCCTGAGTGGTGGGCACCACTCGAAGTGCAAGACTTGATTGAGCCAGTACCCGAGAGTCTAGCGTCCCACCTGCCGTCGCTGCGCTACTGCCTGATCGACGAGAAGCGCCTGCCCCTGGAGATGCTAGAGGCGCTCCAGGGGAACATCGTTGCGGGCATCGCTAGAGTAGAGCAGGATCACGGTGCCGCGCAGCTGGCTCAGATGGTGGAAAACTTTGCACGCTGGCTAGAGTCGCCAGAACAGCGGGAATTGCGTCGAGACGTGTTAGCCTGGCTATCGAAGGTTGTGCTTCCTGCTCGCATTCCGGGTACCGAAGTGCCAGAGTTGCGAGACTTGGAGGAGTTCAAGACCTACCTGGAGGTGAAGATGCAACCATGGACCGAGCAGTGGCGAGAAGAGGGCATCCGCTTAGGCACCGAGCGAGGGCGAGAAGAGGGGTTTCGCTTGGGCCGGCTCGAAGGTGAGAGGGCATTCTTCCGACGTTTGCTGAAGACCAAGTTCGGGGCACTTGATGCCAGAGCTGAGCAACATATCCGCGTAGCCGATAGCGATCAGCTGCTCGCCTGGTCGAGTCGGTTGTTCGCCGCCAAGACCCTCGACGAAGTCTTCACTGACGCTGAGCACTAGTCTGAAAGGCTGTTTTGCGGTCGAAGGTGACTTCCGCGGGACTGCGGTGGTTGGTCCTCGACTGAAGTCGTCTGACGAGCTAATCGACGGTCTGCTCCTGGCCGCTAAAGTGGCGAGCCGGACGTTGAGCGACAGCAGCAAACGCGGTTTGCGCCCGCCTTGTCAACGGTCCCCCTGACCTCTTGATAAATCGTAACTGACTTAGTTACGATTAGGCTGTGAACAGCCAGTACCCGATCGCCCTCCACATCATGGGGTTCCTCGCATCCCGTGACGAAGCGTTGACGTCCGAGACGCTCGCCAAGACCTATGGCACGAGTCCGGTGGTCTTGCGTCGTGTTTTGGCGAAGCTCAACCGCGCTGGATTGGTGAGCACGCAGCGAGGGGTCGGCGGGGGCAGTGTCCTGGGGCGGAGTGCGGCTTCGATCACTTTGCGAGAGGTCTATGAGGCGATCGCGGACGGCAGCAGGCTCATGCCGCTGTTCCCGAAGACTGTTGACGGACCGGTCGCGCCGGTTCTCGCAGGCTACGTCAACGAGCTGTTCGCGGACGCCGAAGAAGCGCTCTTGAGCCAGCTCGGCTCAGTGACGGTCGAGGAGATGGATCGCGACGTCCGGGGTCGCGTGCGCTCAGCCTTGAGGTGTGCAGAGTGAGAGTTTTTTTGCCTCGATTCGTAATCAAGTCAGTTACAAATAGGAGCTTCAGCAATGAGCAGCATCAACAGTCGCCCCGTCCATAAGTGGAGTCTGAGGATCGCCGCAGTGCTTTGGGTCATTTGGGGCGCCGTTCATATCCTGGCGGGTGTGATGGTTGTGCCGGCGGAGCCTCTAGTGGCGATTACCTCGATCCTCGACGCCGTCGACCCAGCCAGTCTCACCGCCGAGTATCCGGCGGAGCTGTCCGGCATCCTCTCGCAGCATGGTTTCAACCTTGGCTGGTTCGGGGTGGCCACCGTCATTGGCGCCGTCTTCATCTGGCGAGGCAATGCGACCGCGATCTGGGTGACGGGCCTGATCGGTGGTCTGGCGGACCTCGGCTACTTCATGTTCATCGACCTGCCAGGCTACGCTAGGTTCATCCCGGGTACGCTGATGACCTATGTCTCAGGCAGCGCGATCTTGCTGAGCTTCTGGGTCTGGCTGTCCAACCGGGGCGCCTCGACAGCGAAGGACAAGACGTAGGGGCTGGCGGGGCACAAAGCCAGCCTCAGCTCAGACGGTTGTCGACTGGGCTGCCGAGCTCGTGCTGCTTGAAAAAAGCTACCAATTCCGGGAAAAAGCTATCGAAGTCTCTCCGTAAACCCTCATATTCGTTTTCGACCTCGGACAGATAGATGTTTGTGGTTTCGCGTGCGCGGACACGAGGTGAAAGTCGAAGGTTGATGCGCCGCGTTGCGGCTTCGAAACCTCGGAAGCTGCCGTAGGATGTAAGTTTGCCAGACGCGACGAGATGGCCGACGAAGTTCTTGGCCTTGTCAGGATAGTCGTTCGCTGTCTGGAGTGCCCGGGTATGGAAATCGTCGATGAATTCGACGAGCGGTGACGCACAGTAGGTCTCCCAGCTGTTGGTCAAGAAGTGATCATAGAGCAGATCGATGACCACGCCTCTGAGGTGTCCTTCATCACCCAGGCGTGACTTGCTGGTCGAAACCGTGGGGTGGCTGTCGGTAAAGGAGTCGATGGCGAGATGCATCGATACGCCTTCGACGAGAGACGCGCTGGCGCCCTCCCAGGTTCGACCTTTCAGGGGGTCGGCCAGCACGTTGCCCAGCTGATAGTCGATGTCGGTCTTGGAGAGCAGGATGTGGGCTAGCCAGTTCATTCGACGGTCTCGATCTGTGGCTCTGCCGTGAGAGTTTTCTCGAGATAGATCCGCTGGTGGCCCGGCGGATAGTCTCCCAGCTTGGCGAAGACGCGATAGCCCAGGCGCTCGTAGAACGCTCTGGCCTGAAAGCTGAAAGTGTCGACGTGGGCGCGGGTGCAGCCGCGCTCCTGGGACGCCTGCTCCAGCGTCTCGACGAGTCGACGCCCGAGCCCCTGGCCGCGATAGCTGCTATCGACCCAGAGCAGGGAGATGTCTAGCCAGTTCCAGTTGACGAGCGCGGTCACCCCGCCGACCAGGGCACCCTCGTCGTCCCTAGCCACAACCGTCAGAGGCCGAAAGCCCGGCTGATCCAAGACTCCCGCGGCATGGCGGTTGAGCCCGGCACTCAGCTGCTGGTTGACGGTAGCGTCGCTGCGGTCGGCGATTTCGAAGCTGAGGTTTCCCATACGCTCTCTTGGGGTGATGCCGGGACGGGAGTCGGGCTTCCGTGGTGGGCTCTTGTGCTGATGCAGACCCTATTCTATGAGCTGGATCGAGAGACTGGGTTGACGCCGGTAGCCCATGGCCGGTGATCCAGAGTCTGTGATCCAGAGTCTGTGATCCGCGCTCGAACTTTGAAAAAAAGTTAAGCGCGTTGTCAGTTTCGGCGCGTCGACATCGCGTAGATGGATGAGGCCGAGAAACGTTCTCGGCTGCATCGGCAGCCGTACTCGAGATCCATGGGGAGCTATCCGGGGGGATCCATTCCCGCATCGATCCGAGAGCTCGCGGAGTGAGCCGGTGCCACGCATTGGAAACCTTTATTCAGGAGATGTCACGCACATGAAACATCGCGCGTATCGTGCACTCGCTGCAGTTTGTATTTTCGCATTGACCTTCGCCGGCACGGCTACCGCCGAACCCGAGCTGGTTGCCTCGTCGTTTCCGTCTCTCGGCCTGAGCTGGGGCGATAATCCTTACAAAGCGTCGGTCGATCTGGCGGAGCTGGGAATGCCGTTGATCACGCTCAGCAATCCCAGTCGTGAGGCTTTTGCCGTGGTGCGGCTCGTGGCCTGGAGCGCCGAGACCGGCACGAGCCGTTGGACGATGGTTCAGCTCGAGCCGCGCGGCAGCTCGACCCTCAGCTTGGAAGGTGATCAGAATTTCAGTCACCTGTCGCTTGTCAGCGCCGACAAGTTTGGTGCCGAGGTGGTGAGCGCAGCGAATGACCAGCGCCGCGACATCGCGGTCGCCCAGGCCGGCACGCCAGAGCTGGGGGGATTCGCGCAGAAGTTCCTCAACATCACCTGCAGTGGCACCTGGACGCTGACCTGCGCCAGCGGCGGCTGCTCGGGACTCGGTCCGTTTCCCAGGTCTGGCCGAGTGGAGGACGGCGATCAGGTCTATTGGAACCTCAACGATCCTACAGGGCCCTGGACGACCGAAAACTATCAGGGGCTCACCGCTACCTGGGGAGGCATCGTCAATGGCTGTCCGACGACCGTGACCAACTCTCTCGGGCATACCTATGACGTCGACATCACTTCCGGAGGCGGTGGTGGCTGCGCGTCGCCCTGCGTTCCTGAGATCGAGCTGCCCTGAGACCGTCTGAGTCCTGAGACTGTCTGAGTCCTGAGACTGTCTAAGCCCGGTGCCGGCCTCGGCGCCGGGCTTTGCCTTGTTACTTGGTGGTTGTCTCGGTCGCAATCGGCTCGACGGCGAATCGCGCCGCCTGCTGCGGTCGTCCCCAGGCGTGGTAGAGCTCCTCGAGCCCCTGGCGCCAGGTTTCCAACCGGTTCGTGGCGGTCGAGCCTTGGTAGACGTTGAAGGCTTCGAGCAGCAAGACTTCAGCCTCTGGAAAACGCTGAAGCCCGGAGAGGACGAGGCCGTGGTAGCCGGCAGCGGCGGCGATCAAGCGGTGACCTTCGGGCAGCACGTTGCGACGAACCGTCACCGCCTCGCGCAGTAAGGGCTCGGCCTGGTCCAGCGCACCGCGCTCGCGCAGCAGGTTGGCCAGGCGGATGAGCGGATAGGCCAGGGTGTGCTGATCCGGCGCCACGGTGCGACGCATGATCGCTAGGGTCTCGCGGTAGTGCGCCATCGCCTCGTCAGGCTGGCCGCGTTTCTCCAGCAGCATGCCGAGATTGAATATCGACGACACCAGGTTGGGATGCTCGCCACCCCAGATACGGCGGTAGATGGCCAGGCCGTCGCGCACGGAGAGCTCGGCAGCCGCCAGGTCGCCGCCGCGCCACAGCGCTTCAGCGAGATTGTTGTGCGCTACAGCAAGTCGCGGATCGTCGGCGTCGAATGCCTGCTGCGCGATCGCCAGGGCACGGCGAAACAGCGCCTCGGCGCCCTCGGTGTCACCCGTCGCCAGGACGATTTTGGCCAGGCTGTCGAGGGTCAGGCAGAGGTCGGAATGATCTGGACCCAGGACCTTCTCCTGCAGCGCCAGCGCCTCGCGGGCCACCGCCTCGGCGCGCTCGAGCTCGTCTTGGTGGAGCAGGATCTCCGCCAGCTGCTGTAGACTCAACCCGATCCGTGGATGCTCTGGATCGAGCAGGCCGCGCTCTAAGGCTACGGCCTGCTCGGCGAGCGCCTGCGCCTCGTCTAGCTCGCCCCGTTCGAGCTGCGTGCGGGCCAGTCCGGTCAGGATTCCGGCTCGCTCGAGACTCGCCGGCCGTGAGGCGTCGAGCGCCAGAGCTTCCCGAAACAGCTCGGCGGAGATTTCCAGATCACCGAGCAAGCGGGACGCGGCCGCCAGGCCCCAGAGGCTCGAAACCTCGGCAATCGCTCCGTCCGCGGGCACGCCGCGAGCCAGCGCTAGAGCTTCACGGTAGAGCGGGCGTGCCACCTCGGGCTCAGAGGTGTCGAGCAGCGTCCGGCCGAGGGCCTGGAGGCTCTCGGCCATCGCCAGCGGTGGAGCCTGCTGCCAGCGCCGGATCGCGACGGCCCGGCTCAGCTGATCCTTGGCAACCTCATAGCGCCCGAGGTTGTAGTTGACATTGCCCATGGTCACCAGCAGCGAAGCGTGGATCTCCGGCCGCTGCTCTAGCTGACGATCGATGCGGCGGGCACCCTGATCGAGGATCTCGCGAGCGGTGATTGTCTCGCCGCGGGAATGCTCCGGGGACGAGGTCTCGAAAATGGCGGTGAGGAAGTCGAGCACCTCGGCGTTTTTGTCGCGCTCGGCGCGTACCTGATCACGCTCGATGGCGACGTTGCGAGACTGTAGACGGGTGGTGACCGCGAAGGTGGTGATCATCGCTACGAAGGTCGCAGCTACCGCCACCGCTAGCCAGTGGCGACGCAGAAATTTGCCGGCGCGGTACGCCAGGCGATCGGGTCGCGCGGTCACCGGCTGGCCGATGAGGTGGCGCCGCAGATCCTCACCCAGCCCAGCGGCCGAGCTGTAGCGCCGTGCCGGGTCCTGGTGCATCGCTTTGGCGACGATGGTATCGAGGTCGCCGCGCAGACGCCGGCGCAAGGCTTCCGGACGCAGACCGCGCGCCGCACACACCGCTTCGAGGGGTGCGCTCAGCGGGCCTTCGCGATGCGACGGTTCGGCGTCGAGATGGGCGTCGCCGTCGAGCGCGGCGCTCGGTGGCGTCGGCTCGATCTCCTGCAGTCGGCGCTCGACCTCGCCCGCCGGCAGGCCGTCGAGGCGATAGGGCGCTCGACCGCTCAGCAAGCCGTAGAGCAGGACGCCGAGCGAGTAGACGTCGCTGGCGGTGGTGATGGCAGCGCCTCGCGCTTGCTCGGGGCTGGCGTAGTTCGGGGTCATCAAGCGCATCCAGGCGACGGTGGTTGGCGCGATGACGTCTGGCTCGATGACGTCTGGCGAGATGGCGTTGGGTGCCCTGGCTTCGCTCGAGAGGTCTGGCATCCACTCGGGGTCTAGCAGCTTGGCGATGCCGAAGTCGAGCAGCTTCGGGGTGCCGTCCCCGCTCACCAGGATGTTGCCCGGCTTGAGGTCGCGGTGCACGATCAGATTCTGATGCGCATACTGCACGGCTTGGCATACCTTGCGGAAGAGCCCGAGTCGCTCCTCGATGCCGAGCTGATGGCGGTCGCAGTAGACGTCGATCGGCAGGCCTTCGACGTACTCCATCACCACGTAGGGGCGATCGTCATCGAGCGTGCCGCCGTCCAGCAGGCGGGCGATGTGGGGGTGCGTGAGTCGCGCCAGGATCTGTCGCTCGCTGCGGAAGCGCTGCCTGAGGTGCCGGCTGTCGAGCTCGCGGCCCTGCACTTTGATCGCCACCTGCTGCCGAAACTCACCGTCGTCGCGTGAGGCGCGATAAACCACGCTCATGCCGCCCTCGCCGATCGTCTCCTCCAGCCGATAGACGCCGATCTGTCGACTGGCCAGGGGCTGGGTCGAAGGTGTCTGGGTCGCAGGTGCTTCGGTCGACGGTGCCTCGATCGAAGGTGCTGGATTGGGCGTCGGTGCTCGCTCTGCCGTCACCCCCAGAACCTCGATGGCCTGCTCGGCGGCGAGCAGCGCGTCGATCTCACGCCGCAGCTCCTCGTCCCCGGCGCAGGTACGCTCGAGGTAGGCGGAGCGCTGGGCGGGTGGACGCTCGGAGGCTTCTTCGAAGCGTCGGCGAATTTGCTGCCAGCGTTCAGGATGCATCCTGAGCCTCACTCAGATGACGCAGCAGCCAGGCCTGGGCGGTGCGCCAGCGGCGGATGACGGTGCGTTCGGAAACACCCTGCAGGCGTGCGATGTTCGTGTTGTCCATGCCGCCGAAAAAACGCAGCTCGATCACTTCGACCAGCTCGCGATCGATTTTCGCCAGCTCGACCAGGGCATCGTCGAGGGCGAGCAGTGAATCGTCGCTGTGTCCGCCGACCTCGAGCGCCTCGTCGAGCGGCAGCAGCACGGCGCCTCCGCCGCGTTTGGCCCGGCCGCGTGTGCGGGCGTGGTCGACCAGCATGCGACGCATGACCTGTGAGGCGATGGCAAAGAAGTGCGAGCGATTGCGCCACGCCATGCGGTCTTGATCGATCAGCTTGAGGTAAGCCTCATGCACCAGTGCCGAAGTCGGCAGGGTGTGGTCTCGGCGCTCCTTGCGTAGGTGCGTCGAGGCGATCTGGCCGAGCTCGGTATAGATGATCGGCACCAGATCGTCGAGGGCCTGTGCTTCGCCCTCGCTCCAGCGCAGCAGATAGTCCGTCACGTCGTCGTTCACGCCTCACCCCCTGAGCGCTAGGCGACGTCGCCTGCCACGCAGCCGCGTGAGCCGGATGCGAGCGAAAACGAGCCGCTGGTTGACAAAAGTGACTGGTATGCCGGAGGCGCATACCTTGGCGGTATGGCAGTACCTACGCAGTCCAGCGGGCACGGTTTTGATTCTGGCGCTGCTGAGCCACTTCAGTCCGATGAGAGCCCAGGGACGAGCTGCTGACCAAATGGTCAGATCAAGTGGTTGCTTCTTCTGAATGGGAGGTGTTAAGGTCGGCTGACCATTTGGTCAGTCCGGCGGTTCGACAGCACGAAACTTCGGCGGCACGATACTGCGGTGACCATGAATCCCTAGAAACCCTGAAGACTCTCAGAGAAGGACGAGACACTCGAGCATGCTCCTACTGCGAAGCTTTGTCCTCTTTTCAGCGTCCTGCCTGCTGGGTGCAGGGGGATCGCTAGCGGCCAGTCTCGACACCGAGGCAGAAGGGCCGACCGTGATCGTACGCGCTGAGCAGCCTAGGTTCGATCGCCTGGCGGCCGCGGTGGCGGCCGAGATCGAGACCCTGCTGCAACCCGAGCCGAAACCCTGGCAGACGCTCTATCTCGACGCCGCTGCAGATCTCGACGCTGCAGGTCTCGACAAGGTGGGATCTGACGGCACGGCGTCGATTACGGTGGCGGTTGGCGTCTCGCCTGACGCCGCCAGCGCGACGGTCGTCGTGCGGGACGCTCCCCACGTCCTGGTCGACGCCGTCGGCTGGCTCGACGCAGCTGGCTCCACCCCCGAGCTCCGGATCGCGTCCGCGTCGCGCCTGGAAGCCGTTGCCGCGGCGGACCTGGCCGCCTTCCGCCGCCTCCTCGAACAGGTTGGCGGTCCGCTGGCTGCCGCCCCGCGCATCCTCGTGCTCGTCGACGACTGGCTGCTGCAGGCGAAGCCCGCTCTGCTGGCGGCGGGACGTGCTGCCGGAGTCGAGGTAGTGTTGGGCGGTCTCGATGAAGCGGAACGCGACGTGGCGGGATGCTACCTGCCTCCGGGTCACGGCCTGGACGTTGCGGCAGCTGCAGCGACCCTGCACGCCCGTGGCGTCCCGACGTTTTCGAGCCAGGGCCGTCGTGGGGTCGAGCTCGGCGCCTTGGCAGCCCGCGGCCGCACTGAGCTCGAGCGCCTGCCTCGGCTCGCTGCCCTGCAGGTTCTAGCGCTGGTGCGTGAGCTGCCCGCGATCATCCCGGCGGGGCGCCTCGACGCCGACGATAGCTCGCAGACGCCGCTAGTCGTACAGCTAGATGCTGCCGAGACTCTGGGGCTCGACCTGCCGTGGCGCCTCGAGCTGGAGGCCGAGCTGCTCGGCGAGCGCCGCGAGCATGGCGACGCTCAGTCCATCCGTCTCGAGACGGCGCGGGCCGAGGCCGTGGCTGCCAACCTCGGACTGCGAAGCCGCGCCTTGACCACCGCCGCGAGCGAAGAAGATATCCGTAGCGCTCTGGCGGCTCTGCGGCCCCAGCTCATCCTCTCCTCTCTGGCCCGCAGCCTCGACGAGGACACCTCGATCGCCGCCTTCGGCTCCCAGCCCGAGCAGCTGATGACCGCCACCGGCGAAGCCAGCTGGCTGCTGTTCTCGGAAGACGCCCGCGCCGGGGTCGACGGTGCCCGGCTGGTTCAAGCAGCCCGCGAGCTCGAGCTGCAGGAGCTGGAGAAAGACATCGCTCTCGAGTCCGCGCT
>JBCCEE010000060.1:0-27254 GCA_039030415.1 Acidobacteriota bacterium | reverse complement strand
CGAGCGTCGCACTGGGTATGTTGGCGTTACAGAACCCCCATTCGAGCTTCCCCCGGAGTTACGGCAGAGTCGCGCTCACTACCTCTTGGGTGTCGATGACTTGCCGGAAGCGTACGACGCGGCCGTTGTCGAGGGTCCAGATCGAGATCGCTTCGGCCTCCATGCTCTTGCCAGTGGCCTTGAAGGTGCCGCCGTCGCGCTGGATGACGATGACCCGGTTACCTCTGGCGGCGAAGGTGTCGTCGACGGTGGCGGTGAAGTCGTCCCACTCCTCGGCGATCCTACCGAAGACGCCAGCGAACACGGCGTCGCGTCCGATGAAGGTGCCGCCGTAGGGGATGCCCTCGGATTCGATCCAGATCACGTCTTCGTCGATCAGCTCGAGGATGGTGTCTGTATCGCCGCCTGCGAACGCAGCGTAGAGACTCTCGATGATCCTGACGTTGCGTCGGCCTCGGCCGCCCCGGTCGTCTCCATCATCACCGTCTCCATCATCACCGTCCCCATCATTACCGTCATCATCATCACCGTCGCGATCTCGGCCCCGGCCGCGCGAGCGATCGGACGAGCCGACGACGTCGAGGTGGTAGGTGACCTCCACCGGCGGAAAGTCCGGGTGGTCGGTGAGGGTGCCGGCCTGGCACAGTCGGCCACCGAACTTCAGCACGTGCTCGCCCGGCGTCAGCGGCGGCAGCATCATCCAATAGCCTTCGCTGACCGCCTCGCGGTCGATCAGGCCGGCCGGGAAGCCGAACGGACCGTCGCCAGTGTTGAGGGTGAAGGGCGGCGACTGCACGCGGGCGCCGGGTGCGAAGCGGGCGATCGACTGACCGTTGATGGTGGCTTCGAGCTCGCAGGAGTGGGGCAGGGCCGAGCCGACCTCGCCGCTGCCGAAGAAGTCGTCGAGCATGGCGCGCTTGTCGCCTACCGTCAGCGTCTCGCCCGGCTGGTTGTAGGCCAGGACGTTGAGCACCGGGAAGAATAGCTTGGCGCCGGCCGGCACTTCGCAGGAGCGCACCGTCGTGCGTCCCAAGTCTGCGCCGGCCAGAAACCACACCGGGCCGGATTGGTGAAGGCTGCAGTCGATTTCGCCCTGGGCGTCCTGCGGGTTTTCAGCCGCCGGAATCGAGAACATCCACTGCCACCAGGCGGCCGACCATTCGCCGTAAGTTTTGCCGGCGGTGGTGCCGACCTCCGGCGGAGCGCCGTGGGCGGCGGCAGGCGAGAAGGCGAGATAGAGGAAGCAGGCGAGTGCGAAGGCCCATCGGGCCCATCCTTGGAATCGGACCATGATGCTCTCCTTGATTCGAGCGGCGGGACGGCCGCGGGAAGAGGCCACGCGATAAAACCCATCGATGACGCGTCTGTCATCGATGATGCGGTGGCCAGATACTTTGTGTTACGTAAAGCCCAGACAAATACCGACAGCCCGGTGCTAATGTAGATCGCATCCAACAACGCAGCCCGATCAACACGGCCGTCTATCGATCGTTCCTGGATGGTCGACTGAGCCGCCCGAAGGACCCTGAAAGGAGCTCGATGAGCCACGACATCCCGACCGAGATCGAGCAGCTGGTAGAGGCCCTCGACGCCGCCGAGCGCGATGCGCAGGCGCTGGTCGACGGCTTGAGTGAGGAGATCGGAACCCGCCGGGTGAAAGCTGGCTCGTGGAGCGTCGCCGAGTGCCTGGATCACCTCGAGCTCGCCAACCGGCTGTATCTCGAGGCGATGCAGGAGCCCGCCGAGCGGGCGCGTCAGCAGGGCCGGCTGCGTCGCCGGCCGGCCAAGCCGGGTTTGCTGGGCGGGCTGTTCGTCGCCCAGCTCGAGCCGCCGCCCAGGAGGTGGATGCCGCTCAAGGCGCCGCCCAAGATCTTGCCCCAGCCGTCGCCGCCTCTGGCCGAGACCGCGGTTCGCTTCATGAACACTCAGTCCAACGTGCGCAACTTTCTGCTCGCCAACGCCGACCTGGATCTATATAGCATCCGGTTCAAGAATCCCTTCATCGGCGTCATCTACTTCAGCCTCGCCACCGGCCTGCACGTCATCCCCGCCCACGAGCGTCGCCACCTGCTGCAGGCCTGGAACGTGCGGCGGGCTTTGGAAGGGTAGTCGGCTACGGGACGCCGCCGAGGTAGCGCGCCGTCGCTTCGGTGCGGGAGCGGACTTCGAGCTTTTCGTAGATGTGGCGGATGTGGGTGCGGACGGTTTCGAGCGCGATGCCGAGGCGCTCGGCGATCTCGCGGTAGCGGAAGCCGCGGCTGAGCAGATCGAGCACTTCGCGCTCGCGCGGGGTGAGCTCGGCGAGCTTTGGGTCGGCCGGTGACGGGCGCTGGAACGAGGCGACGACGCGGCGGGCGATGGCCTCGGACATCGGCGAGCCGCCGCGATGGACGGTGGTGATGGCGTCGACCAGTTGGGCGGGTGGGGTGGTCTTGAGCAGGTAGCCACAGGCGCCGGCGCGCAGGCTGTCGAAGATTTGCTCGTCGTCACCGTAGACGGTGAGCATGACCATCAGCGGCGCGTGCTCGCGCTGACGCAGGCGGCGTACGGCCTCGATGCCGGAGATGCCGGGCAGGTCGATATCCATCAGCACGACGTCGGGCCGCAGGCGGTCGACGGCGGCCAGCATGGCCTCGGCGTCGCCGAAGCCGCCGACGCATTCCAGGCCTGGGCTGCCGTCGATCAGGAAGGCCAAGCCTTCACGGACGCCGGCGTCGTCTTCGACGAGGGCGACGCGGATCTCTCGCTCGGGTTGCTCTGGCACCGGTTCAGCGTAAGCAGCGGGCGTCTCGGGGTCAATCCCCCGGCAATCCCCCGGTGATGGGGCCTGGCGACTTCGAAATCCCCCTTTTGTGGGATTTCAGGAGTCGAGAGCGCACCGTAGGCTGTACCCGGTCGATGCGACGCGGTATCGACTTCTGGCATCGATATGTTTCATCACGCTTCAACATCCGGGAGACCTTGCGATGAGTCTCAGAACCTGCGACAAGCCGAGCGACAAGGGTTTCGAAAACCGTTTCGAAGTCGACTTTCAGAACATTCCAGCCGTGGCCTACTTTTCTCAAAAAGCTTACGATTACTACGAGCCGCCTTTCATTGATCCCGAGGACTTCTCGCCGATCGCGGCTCCCTTCGAGCTGCGTCTGCAGGGCTCGTTCCATGAAGACTTGCAGGGCGCGTTCGAGTTTCTCTTGGTCAGCGGCAGCGGCAACACGGATCGAGCGTTGATGCGATCTTACGGCGATATCAGGGGTTACAAGCTCTTCGATGGACGCGTCTTTTTCTTTCGCCATGTGAAGAATTTCGAGCCGCCCTTCCCTACCGAGAGGGTGGATCGCTTGGGGATTCTGGGCGTCACGAATCGATTCGAATTCGGCTTCTTCCGCCAGATTGATGCGCTCGGTTCAGGCTACCCGGACCTCGAAGGGGGACCACAGCTCGACTTCCAGATTTTTTCCTCGCCGTTCGTCGCCCTGAAGGAAGCTCATCGCTTCCCGGACGCGGAGGACTTTTGTGAGACGGATCTGGAAGACGAGACGTTGAGCGGCGGCATGTTCTACAAGGAGCTGTTGATCGAGGCCGGCTCGCCGGTGGCGCTCGCGGAAACGGTGGGCAAGGGCCGGGGTTCACACCGGATGTTGTTCTAGCGGTAACGTCACCCATATACAGGTTCCCTCTCTGGGTCGGCTCTCTATCTGTAGTGTGCCGCCGAGGGCTCGGGCGCGCTGGCTCATATTCGCCAGACCGCTGCCTGATGTGGTCGCCTCGGGGTCGAAGCCGCGACCGTCGTCGGCGATGGTGAGCTCGAGGTTGGCGTCGTCGCACGTGCAGCGGATGGTGACGCGCCGGGCCTCGGCGTGGCGGATGAGGTTGTGCACGGCTTCGCGGGCGATCAGCGCTAGGTTGCGGCGCAGCTGCGGCGAGACGGGGAGGTCGGGGGGCTGCTCGGGGAAGTCGAGCCTGGCGGTCAGGTCGGCGGCTTCCAGCTGCTCGGCCAGGTTGCTGCGCAGCCGACTCAGCAGGCGGTCCAAGTGGTCGTGCTGCGGGTCGATCGACCAGATGATGTCGCGGATCGAGTCGATCAATCCGCGAGCGCTGCCCGAGATGCGGCGTAGTGCCTCGCGGTCGACCCTAGGCTTCAGGGCCTCGCGCTCGCTGGCCAGGACGATCTGGGTGAGGCCAGCGCCGAGCTCGTCGTGCAGGTCGCGCGAGATGCGGCGGCGGTCTGCGTCGCGCTGCCGTTGCAGGCGCAGGTCCGCCAGCTGACGCCGAAAACGGGCGCGCGAGATCAGTACGCCGAGGGTGACCAGCAGGCCGAAGACCACTAGGGCTGTCGTGCTGCGGAACCACAGCGTGCGGTAGAACGGCGGGACGACGATCAGCTCGAGATCTAGCGTTTGGTCGCTCCACAGGCCATCGCGATTGGCCACGCGTGCGGTGAGTCGATAGCGTCCGGCGGGCACTCCGGCATAGGTGGCGGCGCGCTGCGTCCCGAGGTCGATCCAGTCCGGGTCGACACCCACGAGCCGCAGCGCGAAGCGGTTGTGGGTCGTCGAGAAGTCGATGGTGCCGAGCTCGGCCGTGAAACTGGTGACATCGGGTTCGATGAGGATTGGCCCGTCGAACGGCGGTGTGAGCTTCTGGCTGCCGTCGCGTGACACCAGGGCCAGGCTCTCGAGGCGGATCGGTGGACGATAGGTCGAGGTCTCGATGGTGGTCGGATCAAAGCGGGTGATGCCGCGGTCACCGCCGAACATCAGGTACCCGTGGCGGTCACGCGTGACGGAGCCGCGGTTGAGCTCGAGATTGCCGATTCCGTCTTCCTGCCCCCACACGGTAAGGGCACCGGGCTGCTCGCTGAGGTGGTTCCCAGCGCTGCGTGCTGCCTCTTTGTCGAGCGAAACCAGTCCGCGGTTGGTGCTCAGCCAGAACCGTTGAGGGCCCTCGACGATTGCCAGCACGGTGCTGCTCGGCAGATTCTCGGGACCGACGACGTGCAGGAAGGACCCGCCGCTGGCCGGCCTTCGGACCAGGCCGCAGTTGGTGCCGATCCACAGGTCGTCGCGGCGGTCGGCCCGCAGCGAGAAGATCCCGCAGTCGACGAGGCTGTCCGGATCGGTCGGATCGTGCTGGAATGCTTCGACTCGGAGGGTCGTCGGATCGACCCGACGCAGGCCCTGCTCTCGGCCACCGAGCCAGATGCGTCCATCCGCCTGGATGGCCAGGTCCTCCACCCAGAAGCCGGGTTCGACAGCAATCTCGGTCAGCTGGCCTGCGACCCATCGGAAGAGGGTGTCGACGTACGAAACGATCCACAGGGTGGCGGGCGGCTGAGCCAGCACTTTGCGAACCCCAGTTGGGAATCGCGGCGGCGTCGTCGCTGTGGGCTGAAGCGGCAGAGGCACGAGAGAGGTCTGTCCGCTGACGGCATCCAGCCTGACCAGGCCGTGGGTGGTGGCCAGCCAGATGACATCGTCCAAGCTGGCGATCGACCACACGAAGCTGGTCTGCTCGGCTAGCTGTGACGCCCACAGATCTTCCGGGAAGTGCTGCCAGCTGCCGTCGAGGTGCCGCGCGTAGAGGCCGTCGCCGATCGTGCCGACCCACAGCCTGCCGCTCGAGTCTTCGTGGAGGGTCATGATCGGTGCCGTCGAGTGGATGCCGGGAGGGGAGCCGATGGTCACCAGCTCGAACGGCTGGCGGGTGGGATCCCAGTAAAACAAGCCCCAGGGGGTACCGCCCCACATGCCGCCGGCGTGGTCCCCGAGCAAGCTGTAGATGTCGTCATCGGCCGAGCCCGTACCGCTGCGCACCGGTACCCGGTGTGGCGGATCGGCGAAGCGCCACACTTCCTCGAGCGTGGCCAGCCAGAGATCGCCACGCGCGTCGCGTTCCAGGTCGGTGAGCTGTCCCTGAGAGGCTACGCCGTCGAGATCCGAACAGGCCTCCAGTTCGAGGGCGCTGCTCGAGTCGAGATCCCGAGCGAGGTCCGAAGCACAGACGTAGCCATCGCGCGTGGCCAGGACGATTCGGCCGCGATCGGCTTCGATTCGAAGCCGCTGGAGAGGTGGGGGGTCGCGGGCGAGCACGCGGCAGTGGCGGGCCTCGGCCTCGACTGAACAGCGTTCGAGGCCGTTGTGGCTGATCATCCACAGGTGCCCCGCGTCATCGAAGACGGCGCCCACCGCTTCGCCCGTGGGGCGCTGGCGTGGGATCCAGAGCTCGAAGCGATCCTCTTCACGACGGTAGCGGTGGACGCCGTCTGGGTTCACGAGCCAAGGTCGGGCGTCGCGGTCGAATACTAGCTCGACCTGGAGCTGCGGATAGTGGACGAAGCGCTCCAGGCGCGGCGCGACCAGGCGCGAGACCTGCGAGCTACCGTGGATGAAGGCGCGGCTGGCGACCCAGATGTCGCCGGCAGGGTCCTGGCCGATGCGTATGACGATCGGGTGGCGCAGGGCGGCGTCATCACCGGGGATCGCCTGCCAGGATCGAGTGCGCGAACCGTCCCAGCGCACCAAGCCGTCGCGCGTACCGAGCCATAGAAAGAGGTCGCGATCCTGAAACAGCGCGTCGACGGCGCTCTGACGCAGCTGCTTCACGAGCGGTGAGGGCTCGAGCACGGGTGGTTGAGCGGAAACGGTTGCGGTTACCGTCAGCCCAAGGCAGGCGCAAGTGATGGTGAGCTGTCGCAGAAACACGAGAGTCAGACCCATGGTCAGGCCTGACTCTAACGAGATTCCATCCAGCGTTGACGCCTGTTGGCGCTTCATCGCCAAGCAACAGCCCTCGACGCAGCCCCTCACACCCAAGCCCCCTCTCCTTGCGTGCGCGAAAAGACTGTTGATGGGTTTCAGCGACGTTTTCCGCTTACGATGCTGAATCGGGCGTGCGGCTCGATCGAGCGGGTTCATCATCCAGGAGATTCGGTAGATGTCGAGATCTGTGTTGATCCAGGTTCTGTTGTTGACCTTCGCCCCGGCGCTCCTCGGCCAAGGCTTCACGACTCCGCCAGAAGACGCCCCGCGGCTCGGAGAGCCCACCATCGAAGCGGGGCGGCTGCTGATCTCGGTGCTGTGGCCGCAGGAGGTGTCGACGCCCTATGCCACCCTCGAGGTGGTGGACGGTGACGGCGCGGTCGCGGGCTCGACGCAGGTCTCTGCAGAGCCGGGTGGCGAGGTCACCTATGCCGTGACGCAGAATCTCGACTTCATCGCCCGCCACGGCTACAGCTACCGGGTGCGTCTCGTCGATTTCCAGGGCGTCGAGCTGGCGCCGGACGTCGGCGCGCTGGTCGCCCTCTGCCCGAGCTCTGAGGGGTGCCGCTACCGGATGGTCGAAGGCGTCGCCGCCGACGCGGTCAGCATGAGCTCCGAGCTGTTCGAGCTGCTCGAGTACCTCGAGGCGGTGGGCTCGACGGATTTGCTGGCCGACGCCCTGGTGCTCCGGCCGGAGCTGGATTTCGAGATCTACTGGGTGGCGGATCAGATCGCCCAGCAGCAGGAGGGTGGCGAAGGCGAGGAGTGCATCTGCTCCTGGATCGCCGATCTCGAGGTGGCTCCGTCGGGCAGTTCAGAGCAGGATCTAGTGGGCGAAGCCCCAGCGCCTGGAGCTCTCCCCGATTGGCGCGAGTATCGACTCACGGGTCCGGGAGCCAACCTGCGGCTGGCGGCCCAGATGTTGGGCGGTCGCAAGCGTTCGATGACGGCGTCTGGCGGCGGCCGTGCCGGGCTGCACCTGAGGTGTCGCTCGACGGTCGGCTGGACTCCAGTGGTGTGGGCGGGGTTGGAGCTGCGGGTTCCACGGCTCGATCCCTGCTCGCGCGCCTGTCCGGACACGCTCATCGTCGGCTCGGCGTGGGCGACCAGCTCGGTGCGGGCCAATGCCGTCACCTCGGCCAGTCACGGGGCGCAGGGTCGCGCCCGGGTGAGCGTCGAGTACTTCGAGGACGACGGCCGCGATCCGGTGTTCACGGCCGCGGCCGACGTCGAGCTGGCGCGGTCGCCGGGAGATCCTCGGGAGAGAACCGCTTACCGGGATTCGGGCCTGCCTTCGGCGGAGCGGGTGGTATGGGGGCGGGACGCCAGCGCCCGGCTCTCCGTCACCGGCGAGGTCGAGACCTGTCTGGCCGTGGGCTCGGCCGAGCCGTGCCCCGAGGACTATCAGCGGCCGCTGTTCGACGACGGCAGCTGGGCTTTTGCCCAGGCGCGAGCGGCGTCGCGAGCCGAGCTGGTCGGCCAGGCGTCCTGCGCGCAGGTGCCGGTCCAGCAGGTCACCCTCAGGCAGCAGCTCAAGGGAACCGGATCAAAGGACGGCGCGCTGATCGTGCCGTGGCGGCCGTGAGGACTCAGCTGCAGGCCCTGAGGGCGGCGACGGCGGCGGCGAGCGCTGGATGCTCCTCCGGCAGGTAGCTGCGGCGCAGCGCCACGGCGCGCTCGAGCAGTGGTAGGGCTTCGTCGCAGCGTCCGATGGCGGTTAGCAGCAGGCCGAGCTGCAGCTGCGGCGAGCTCTGCCGGTAATCGTCCGCCGGCAGGGCGTCACGCAGGATGCGGAGCGACTCGCGAGCTTCGGTGATCGCCTCGTCGGTGCGGCCCATACGGTGGTGCAGGCCGGCCAGCGCCACCAGGCTCTGGGCCACGGCCGGATGCTGCGAGCCGTGGGCGGCGCGGCGCAGCGTCAGCGCCTGGCTCATCCGCTGCTCCGCCGCGTCGAGCCTGCCCAGCTCTTCGAGCACGAAGCCGACGTTGTAGGTCAGGTCGGCGACCCGGGGGTGCGCTTCGCCGTAGTGTTTGACGCTGAGCTCGAGCGCGGAGTCGAGCCACTGCAGGGCCTCTGCGTGGCGGCCCTGGGACGACAGCACCTGGCCGAGATTGCTGTAGGCCAGCGCGACATGGGGATGGTCCTCGCCGTAGAGCTGGCGGCGCGCCGCGACGACCCTACGCATGGAGGTCTCCGAGGCCTCGGGGTCACCGGCGGCGAGCTGCGCGGTGGCGAGGTTGTTCAAGGTCTTGATGACGTCGGGATGCACCGAGGAGAGCTGCCGCCGCTGGCCGTCGAGCACCTGCCGGTAGAGCTCGTTGGCCCTGGCGAACTGGCGTCGCTCGGCCAGAGCTTCCGCCAGATCGTTGAGGCTCTCGAGGGTGACGAGGTGATCGGTTCCCAAGAGCCGGGTGTTGAGCTCGACGGCCTGACGGTGCAGGCGCTCTGCCTGCGCGATATCGCCCTGACGCTGCCGAACCTGCGCCAGCAGATTGAGGGTCGCGGCGCGCAGCGGATCCGCCGCCGGGCCCTGCTGATCGCAGATCGCCAGGCTCGCCTGCAGGGACTGCTCGGCGGCCGTGGGGTCGCCGAGAGAGATCTGGGCGCGGGCCAGGTCGAGCAGGCACTCGGCGACCTCGGGATGCGAGGGGCCGACCGCCTGCCGGCGGTCTTCGATCGCCTCGCGCAGCAGCTCCGAGGCGCGCTCGTAGCGGCCCAGGCCGTGGTAGGCCTTGCCCATGGCGCGCAGCAGCCGGGAGCGGCTCATGGGCTGTTCGTCGAGCCGGGCGGAGATGCGCTCGGCACCCAGGTCGAGCAGCTCGCCGGCGGTGGGCTCGCGGCCGAGTGAGATCTCGGGGCTGGCGACCTCGAACAGTCCCGCCATGAAGTCGGTGACGCGCTCGGCCTCGGCCTGGCTGGCCTGGGCGCGGTCGCGCTGCTCGCGGGCCTGCCAGGTGGCGCGCAGGGTGGCGAGCACGCCGATCGCGATCGCCAGCACCAGCGCCGCGGTAGCCGCCACGCCGTAGGGATGGCGGCGCACGAGCTTGGTGAAGCGGTAGCGGGCCGACTCGCGCCGGGCGCTGATCGGCCGATGGCTGAGGGTGCGATCCAAGTCTTCGATCAGCGCCGCCACGGTGGGGTAGCGACGCTCCGGCTCTTTGCGCAACGCCTCGAGCGTGATGGTGTCGAGGTCGCCCTTCAGGCGTTGTCGCAGAGCCGAGAAGCTGGTGCCGCGAGCCGCGGCGATGGCTTCGGTTTGCTGCCGTGTCGCCGCGTCGTCGTTGAGGGCCTGGCTCGGCGCGGGCGGCCGGCGCTCGCACACCGCCTCGTACAGCGCCTTGGGCTCCAGGCTGTCGAGCTCGTAGGGCGGGCGACCTGCCAGCAGACGGTAGAGCACGACTCCGAGCGAGTAGATGTCGGTCGAGGTGGTGAGCTGCTGGCCCAGCACCTGCTCCGGACTGGCGTAGGCCGGGGTCAGGAACCGCAGGCCGTCCATCGTCCGGATCGAAGCGTCGGCATGGCTCGGCTCGGCACGGCTTGGCTCCGCACGGCTCGGCTCTGCACGGCTTGGCTCTGCACGGCTTGGCTCCGCACGGCTCGGCTCTGCACGGCTTGGCTCTGCCAGCAGCTTGGCGATGCCGAAGTCCAGCAGCACCGGCTGGCCGTCTTCGGTCACCAGGATGTTGCTGGGCTTGAGGTCGCGGTGGATGGTGAGGTTGCGGTGGGCGTGCTCGACCGCTTCGCACACCGCACGGAACAGCTCGAGACGCTGGCGGATCGAGCACTTGGCCTGGTCGCAGTAGCGGTCGATCGGCTGGCCGTCGACGTAGTCCATGACCAGGAACGGCAGGCCGTCGGCGGTGGTGCCGCCGTCGAGCAGGCGGGCGATGTTCGGGTGACTCAGGCTCGCGAGAATCTGCCGCTCCTGACGAAAACGCCGCCGCAGCTCCTCGGTGGGGAAACCGCGCTTGGCGACCTTGATCGCGACCTGCGTGCGGTACTCGCCATCGGTGCGCTCGGCCAGGTAGACGTCGGCCTGGGTGCCGCCGGCGAGGCGGCGCCGGGCGCGGTAGGGGCCGAAGGTCTGCTGGCTGGAGCCTTCGGCGACGTCCCGCAGGCTGCGCTCGACCGCTTCGACCACCGGGTCGTCCTGCTCGGCGTGCGACCGCAGCAGCGACGCGACCTCGTCGCGCAGCTCAGGGTCGGTGTCCGGCAGCTCGGCGAGAAACCGCGGCCTCTCGCCCTCGGGCAGTTCGACCGCGCGGTGAAACAGCTCCTCGATCCGTCGCCAGCGCTCGAGATCCATGGCGGTCCCGATCGGTTGCAGATCAGGCGTCGGGTGCCGCGGCGCGCAGCTCACGGCCGAGCCAGGCCTTGGCGAATCTCAGGTCGCGCTCGATGGTGGCGCGGCCGATCTCCAAGGCCGCGGCAGCCTGATCGACGGTCAGGCCGCCGAACACGCGCAGCTCGACGACCCTGGCCTTACGTGGGTCGCGTTGCTCGAGGCGCTGCATCGCCTGATCCAGAGCGAGTACGTCGACCCGAGTCGTATCAGCGCCGACCAGCTGATCGTCGAGCGGCAGATGGATGGCGCCCGCGCCGCGCTTGTGGCTGGCCCGTTCCCGCGCCAGGTCGACCAGCACGCGACGCATGGTGGTGGCCGCGATGGCGACGAAGTGGTTGCGGTCGCGGCAGTTGACGTCTTTTTCGGCAAGCCTCAGATAGGCTTCGTGGACCAGCGCGGTGGTCTGGATCGGACGGTTGCGGGATTCGCGCTGCAGGTAGCGATGCGCCAGAGCGCGCAGCTCGCCGTAGACCAGGGTCACCAGCTGGGCATTGGAGGGTGTCCCATTGTCGGCGCCTGCGCCTTGGGTCTCGTTATGGCTTGGGCACATTGTTCATATTCTATGACGGCTCGAGTCTACCCACGTCTACGAGACTGGGCCGCCGAACGTTACGGCGCGGAACGTTACGGCGCGGTGGCGCAGCCACCGCGGGTTGGCGGCCTAGACGTCCTCTGGACGCTCACTGAGACGGGCCTCGAGCTCTCGGACTCTGGCTTGGAGCTGCTCGAGCGGGTCGGAGCCGGCCGGCAGCGCCTCTTTGGCCGCGGCGCCGAGCAGGTGAGGATCGTGACGCCACCAGTCGATCCCCATATCGACGGCGCGATCCACCGAGCAGATCACCAGCCGGATCTGCAGCGTGAGCAGCTCGACATCTACCAGCCGGATCTTGATGTCTCCTGCGATCACGATTCCCTTATCGAGCACTCGGTCGAGAATGTCGGCCAGGTTGGTCGACTGCAGGGAGTGCGTTGGGTTTCCTGTCATTTCCATAGCTTTCGATGAGAGGTCAGACCAGGTGCCCCAGAGGGCCGAGATCCAAATTGAGGTCTTCGAGCTTCAAGTCCAGGGTCTCGCACAGTCGATGAAGCTCCTGCGCCTGAGCCTGCAGGGCGGAGCCGACGCGCTCGATCTCGTCGTCGCTCAGGGTCCCCGCCTCGAGACGCTGAATCGCCTGGCGTTCGAGCAGCTCATGGATCAACCGCACGAGGGTGAGCACGAGCTGGGTCAGCCCGCGGTCCGGTGAGCCGGTACCCGCATCACCCACCGGCTGGAGCTCGATCCGACCCAGCACCGAGCTCAGATTCGAGCGCGCGGCTTCACTGGCCTCGTTCTGGTTCATGACGGTTTCTATCTCTCCCGCGTTTCATCGCTACCGCGTTTCATTTCTGCGGCGCCAGCAGCGTCTCCTCTGCCGGAGATGCTACCGCTTCCGGCAACATTTTCGCCGCCGGAAAGGCCCCAGCCTCGATGGCCGTAGCAACGGACGACAGCAAGGCTTCGAGACGTAGGTAGATCAAATCGACTCCGGCGACCGAGATGACGATGTCGCCTTCCAGTACGATACCGCGGTCGAGAACGCGGTCGAGCAGATCGCACAGGCTGGCGGAGCTCGTCTGCGCCGGTCCGGGCGAAGTGTCAGGACTCCTCATCGAGCTGATCCAGACGATCCAGGAGCTCTTCTTCGAGCTCGTCGTAGGTCTCCTCGTCGATCTCGCCGGCCTCCAGGCGGGCCATGTGTCGACGAATTTCCTGCAGAATCGACTCGCGATCTCGGGCCTGCTCCTCGCGAGCCGCCTTCTCGACCTCGCGTGCCAGCCATAGCAGGGAGCGGAAGACCACGAATCGCCATTCTCTAGCCGGCCCCAGGCGCCGAAAGGCGCAGGGTCGTGAAGCTGTAGGGCGGCAGCGGACCGGCGAGATCGATCACCAGGTCGTCTGCCAGCTCGACCGCGACCTGCTCGACGGCACGCTCCCACGCCGTGACGCCATCACGGTGGATCAGGAATGCCAAGTCGAAGATCTGTTCATCAGCCTTGGGATCGTTGACCTCCACCTCATCGAAGGTGGTGCCGAGGCCGGCGAGAAATTGCTCTCGGACCTGCTCGCGCTCCCGTTCGCGCAAGGTCTCGAACAGCTTGCCGACTTCCAGCATTCGGTCGCGATCTTGGCCAGCCCCATCCGCCAACATCTGGTCGCGGGCTCGACGCAGCTCCGGGTAGGTCGTGACACAACGTTCGAAGAGGTTGTCGGCAGCGATGCGAGTGCGAGCCACCATTTCGACCCGGCCCTGGAGCCGATCGAGATCGGCCGACACGCTGTCGGCGTGCTCGTCGAGCAGGCTCAAAACGTCCTCGCGCGACGCTGCGAGAGTTCCAAAGCTCATCGGCAGAATGCCCTGAGACGCCATCAAGCTGCGAATCGTTTGGTCGTGGGCGAGCAGGTGACGGCGACGCGGCCTGACTTTCGAACGCTCGAATCGACTCGCCAAGGCCGCGATCGAGCCATTGGAGATGAGCCGAACGGGGGCCTTGTCGAGGCCGCGCAGCTCGGGCACTTCGGTCGCACGGGTCAGGGCGTACAGGTAAAGCGACATCGATCGAGAGCTCAGTATTCGAGATGAAACGTACGGCCACGGCTGTGGCGCAGGGTATCGCCGGTACGTCGGGTCTCGACGGTAGCAAGCAGTCGATCCCGTTCGCTCTGCAGCTCGTTGACCCGTTGGTCGAGGTGGGTGAGGCGCTGGTTCAACAGCCGCTGCTCTTGCTGTAGCCGCTGCAGCTCGGCTTCGATGGCGGACGCTTTGAGCAGAGCCTTGTGGTGACCGCCGGTTTCACGTCGACCACCCAGGGTCCGGATCTCACTCAAACCACGGCGGCGTGTGCGCATCGTTAGCCCTCCTCAGAACGGGTGCCGAGCTGGCGATCGACCACCGCATCGACTCGGTGACTCAGCTCCTGCGGCGATAGATCACCCTCCAAGCTGGCTCCGAGAACATCACAACACGCCCAGCGCAGCCACTGGCTGTCTCCATCCACCGCTTCCTGCCGGTGGCTCATGAGCTTCCCGATCGTGATCGCGCCGCGCAGCGATACCGGCTGCTCCGGCGCCAGCTCGCGGTACAGGTCGATGACGAGATCGACGATACGCTCCGAGCTCTCGAGGCTGATCCCGGCGCGGCGGCTCACGATTGCCACCTGGGTATCGCGCTCGAGCTGGGTCAGCTGAAGGGTGACGAGGCGATCGCGCAACGCATCCTGCGTCTTGTGGGTCGCCGTGTACTCGGCCGGATTAGACGTGAAGATCGCTCGAAACTCCGGGTGGACCCGCAGATAACCCTGATCGTTGCCGGCGACCGGTGGCAGCGGCAAAAGGCCCTCGGAAAGGACTGCGAGCAAGGCATTGTTGGCTTCGGGCCGCGAGCGCGTGAACTCGTCGTAGATCAGGGTGTAGCCCTGTCGGCAAGCGGTCGTCAGCCGGTTCTCGGCCCAGTAGACTCGAGCCTCTTCTTCAGTCTTCAGCACCGTATGTACGTAGTTGTCGACCAGGGTGCTCTTGCGGTAGCCGGAGTCCCGACCGACGAGATCCGCGCTCGAGTAGGCGTCATCACCGTGAATGAGCATCACGGGCCGACCGAGCAGCGCCGCCAGATGAAGCGCCAGGGTCGTCTTGCCGGTCCCGGCATGGCCGGCCAGGTGCACGGGTTGTCCGATCTCCAGGTAGGCGAGCGCTCGCTCGCAGATCAGATCGATCTCACGGGTCGTGACAAACGAATCGCTCGGTAGCGCCGTAATGTGCGGGCTCCGCGACATCGCTTGCACGCCCGACCGGCGACGCTGCTCTCGGGACTGCGGCACGCTCACTCCGTGGTTCCGCCGACTCGATTCCGGGCCTCGGCGATCCACTCTTCGACATGGGCCAGGCGGTTGAGCTCACCGAGCACTTCGCGGATCTCTTCGACCGGCTTGGAAGCCAGCTGAACAAAGCTCGAGATGCCCGCATTCCGCAGGCGCTCCTGGATACCGGGACCGATGCCACCGATCGAGGTCAAGTCATCGTCAGCCGTGCCCGAAGTCTCCGCCGGCGCGGGCGGCTCGGCGGTGTCCTCGGTCTCGGCGACCGGAATCTCCGCGGCTCCGACGGTGCCATGCCAGGCAGCACGCGCTCCCTGAAGATCCTGCTGAACGTCGCTGCGAAAAGCCGCCACGTCGTCTTGCAGGTCACGGACGAACGAGCTCAAATTCGCTCGCAGATGGGATGCTTCGGCTTCCAGCTTGGCTCGGCCCGCCCGCAAGTCACGATGAACCCCGTCACGGAGGTTCGCGAGCTCGGCAGCCCGCCGCTGCGCTGCCTCGGAAGCAGACTGTCGACGCATCGCCTCACCAGAACGCAGCGATTCGACGGCATGCTGACGTTCTTCATGTCCACGGCGGATGTTTTCGGCCAACCGCTCCATGTCTCGGGTCAAACTTCCCATGGCGAAATCCTCTTGTTGATGTTCTCTTGACGGGCTCGTGCTCCCAGCAAGCCCTGATGTCAGCCAGCCGGCTTTCAGCCAAACCCTGCTCTCAACGAATCCCTGATCTCAGCGAACCGTGCTCCAGCGAACCGTGCTCTCAGCCAACCGTACTACCCCCAAGAACCGCGCTCGAGCTCGAACACTGACCGCGGCAGCCGGGCCGGTAGACCCCGACCCGGCTTCGATCCCAGACGCTAAGCTGTGGCCGGTGCCGCCGCCGGGGCGGTCAAGCCAATCGCTTCGGCATACTTGAGATAGGTCTCGACGGAGGCGATGACGATGCGCGCCTCGACCGCCAGCAGCTCGATGCCTACCAGCGAAACCTTGGCCCAGATATCGATAACAACTCCCTTGTCGAGAATGCGGTCAACGACCTCGGCGAGACTCGAAGAATCTGTGGATTTGGTCACTTGCGCCATACTCTAATCTCCTTCTTGTTGATGAACCGACCTACCGAGAACCCTCGCGAGCTCAAAGCAACGCCAGTGATGTTGGGGCTTTCGCCCGGTTGAAACGGCCCGCTGCGTTAGAACTTGCAGCAGGCTTCTGACAAATCGAGACCATGGTTAGAAATCTGGACAACTAGAAATCTGGACAACTAGAAATCTGGACAACTAGAAATCGGGACAGAAGTTGTAGGGGGGCCAGGGGCCCGAGAGCTCTGGCTCGGCGAGGTCGCCGGCCAGAGTGGTCGCCAAGGATTCAAGGTGCTGCCGAAACTCCTCGAGAGCCGAACGGTCGACCAAGGCTGCCCATTTGGCGAGGGTGACGCGGGAATCGCCTTCCGCCTGCCGCAAGGGTTGATCGAAGCTGCGTACTGGAACTTTCGTGAGCTCGACGCAGGCAGATGCGAGCTCGCGGCCGAATTCGCGGGCCATCGCTTCCATGCTGTCGCGATGCGCTGACTCCTCGTCGCGCTTCTGCTTTCGCGCCAGCAGATACGAAGCGCCAGATGAAGCGTCGAGTGGGGTCGTCGGTCGGGGACGCGGGCGCTCGAGCAGCCGAATCCCCCATTCCTCGCGCCTGAAGAGGTGCTGTAGCGCACGCAGCATCGCGTCTCGTCGAGGCTCCAGCCACGTCTCGACTCCGGCCCAGTCCGAGAACAGCGTACCGAAACGGGCCGGCAAGACCGCGACGGTCGAGCTGACCTGGCTGACGGTGGCTTGATGATGCTCTGCCCGCGGCACGAGCCACTCGAGATCGGCGAGGTGACGCTCGCCCCGCGCACCCGTGTAGTCCGTCGCGTCGACCCATTGGAAAACGACCGCGAGGTTGCCCAGGACCTTGCTCTCTGCAGCCTCAAGCCCCAGCTCCGGCGACCGCGAGAGCTCGGATGCTGGAGCGAAGCAGTAGACGCTGATCGCTCGATCCGCGGGCTTGGAGGAAGCGGTCATGCGCTTTCGCCTCGGGAGAGGGAAGCCTGAACCTCGACCCAAGCCGTCTCGAGGTCGGAGAGCGCCAGCCTCGGTTGATCCGCTGCTTCAGCCACCGCTCGACCGACGGCCTGCAGCGCGGCGCGACGACAGAGCTCAGCGATGTCGGCGCCGGAAAAACCACCGGATTTCTCGGCCAGGTCGTCGAGATCGGGGGTGAAACTGAGCGGACGGTCGCGCAAATGGACTTCGAAAATACTGCGCCTAGCCGCCAGATCGGGGAGCTCGAGCTCCACGATCTGGTCGAACCGTCCGGGCCGGATCACCGCGGGGTCGAGGCGATCGAGCCGGTTCGTCGCTGCCAGCACGACGACACCGCGCAATTCGTCGACACCGTCCAGCTCGGTGAGGAACTGCGTCAGGACGCGGGCCGCGACGCCGCCATCGCCAGCCGTCTCGGTAGAGCGCTTGGCCACCAGAGCATCGATTTCATCGAAGAAGAGGATGGTCGGTGCGGCGCGACGGGCGACAGCGAAGACTTCGTGTACCGCGGCTTCGGACTCGCCGACAAAGCGCGACAGGAGCTGCATCCCTTGCACCGAGAGAAAGCTGACCCCAGCTTCCGTCGCCAGAGCCTTCGCGAGCAGAGTCTTGCCGACGCCCGGCGGCCCCGCCAGCAGCACTCCCCGCGTCGGCCTCAAACCCGCACGACGCAGCAGCTCGGGGTGCTCGAGAGGCCACTCGACGGCTTGGCGCAAGAGCTCTTTGACCTCGTCGAGTCCACCGACGCGGTCCATCGGGACTTCCGGAATCTCGACGAACAGCTCGCGCAAAGCCGAGGGGCGCACCGCGAGCAGCGCCTCCTCGAAGGCCTCGGAGTCCACCTTCAGAGACTGTCGATGCCCGTCGGACAGGGCGAGACCGGAACTGCGGTGGCGACGCAAGCGCGCCATCGCGGCTTCTCGACACAGGGCCTGTAGATCGGCCCCGACAAAGCCGTGAGTGCGCCGCGCCAGCTGTTCGAGGTCGACATCGGCATCGAGTGGCATGTCGCGACTGTGGACGGCCAAAATCTGCTGGCGGCCGATGCGATCCGGTACCGGAATGACGATCTCGCGATCCAGGCGCCCAGGCCTGCGCAGCGCCGGGTCGAGCATGTCGGGCAGATTGGTGGCGGCCAGCACCAAGACTCCCTGCCGCTGCTCGAGCCCGTCCAGCAGGGTCAGCAGCTGGGCGACGATCCGCCGTTCGACGTCGCCCTGAACTTTGTCGCGGCGCGGCGCGATCGCATCGATTTCATCGAGAAAGACCAGGCTGGGCTGCTCCTTCTCAGCCTGCTCGAACACGCGGCGGAGCGCTGCTTCGCTCTCGCCGTAGAATTTGTGCACGATCTCGGGACCCGCGACGTGGAAGAAACTGGCGCCACTCTCACGTGCCAGCGTGCGAGCAATCAGCGTCTTGCCACAGCCCGGCGGGCCGTGCAGAAGGATCCCTTTGGGCGGCTCGATGCCGAGCCAGCGAAAGACCTCGATATGGCGCAGCGGAGCCTCGACCAGCTCACGAATCTGCGCCAGTTGCGGGCCGAGCCCGCCGATATCCTCAAAGCCACGGGAGGTCGAGCCGCGGCCAGAAACCGCATCCGACCCGTCGTGCAAAACCACTTCTGTGGCTGGATCGATCAGCACCCAGCCTCGCGGTCGCACCTCGGTTACCTGCACCGTGTGGCCGCCTTCGATCGTCAGCCGGTCGCCTCGGCGGGCAATCGTACCGTCGAGCGCGGCTCGCCAGTTGGCCAGCGGCACTCTCGGTGGGCCTGCACTCAGCTCCACCCGGCTGGCCGCTTCGAGCTTCACCGCGCGCACTGCCGCCCGACTTCCCGCGTCGATCCCAAGCCGTTCCAGCACCGCTGCGGGGAGCACCACGCTGCGCCGGGTCGCCGGCTCGGTCGCTGGGAAAACCCGCGCCGCGATGCGATGGCTCTCGGTCTCGACCTCGACCGCGTCACCCAGCTCGAGACCGAGCTGGGCGAGATCCGACCGGTGCAGACGCACCGCGCTCGGCGGCGTCTGAGGGTCCGGGTCGATGGCGGTAACCGCCGACAGTTCTGCTGATTCCATTCCGGGGCTCGACGGCTGCGCTAAGAGTCGACGCGTGACGCGCTGCTGTCGACGTCGCGCCGATCCGCATCGGGCTCGCCGGAAGCGGGGCGCGACTCGAGGCGCACGATCCCGTTCTTCGCCGTCACGTAGATCTCGTGCTCCTCAGTGAGCCCGGGGACTTCCAGAGACTTTTGCCAGCTGCGACCGGCGCCCTGAGCCGCGACCTCTAGCCGCCCACGGGCGGCGCGCACCACGACGTCCGAAGCCTCGACCCCGGGCATATCGAGGACGATGACTGCCCGATCGTCCTCGATCGTGGTCTCGGCATAGGGCTCGCGCACGGTTCCATTGGATGGTTTGGTGCGGCTTGAATCAGCGGCAGGCGATGCGCGCCGAGAAGTCGCCTTCACTCTGTGGCGGGAGATATCGGGCGAGGGTTTTCCTGACATCGAAGATCGCTCGAGCGCGTCTCCCAAACCGACCCGCATCGAGACGTCGTAGACCACGTTGCGACGCTCTTCACCGTCGCCATCTTGCTGACTTCCGCCATCTTGCTGACGTCGTTGCGCCTCGTTGATGGCGTCGCCAGCGAGCTCGGCGACTTCACCGAGGCGAGCCGTGATCTTGCCGAGCCCCCCAAGAATGTTGTCGACGGCATCGTGCACTATCCGAGGCTCCTCGGCTTTGGCGCGCTCATCCTCGGCCGGGTCGTCCGCGGACTTTCGCTTCATGCCATCGGATCCCAGCGGAACCGCTCGAAGAACTCCTCCACCGTGAGCTTGGAGAGATCCAGCTGTGCTCGTTCGCGAGCGGCCTTGCCTTCCCAGTCGATGGCGTCGAACGCTTCTGAGACCGTCAGGCTCGAAAACGCCTCAGGGGTTGTGGCCGGCCGCTTTTGAGGCGCTTCGTCGAAAGGCAAGCCGCCCTCGGGTAGCAGCGTCTCTAGGCCACGACCACGCACAGAGGTCGGGTCAAAATCGTTCATTTCTTAGCTCCTTGGCGAGTGAGCGATAGGCTTGGGTTGCTGAGCTGTTGGGGTAGAGATGGACCAGCGGACGGCCGGCGACGGTGGCTTCGGCAACCGACGTTTCACGTTCGATGATGGCGCGCACCCGCTCGGCGCCGAGCGTCGCCCGGAGCTCCGCCACCACCTCCTCGTCATGCTGCGAACCGGGCTCGAACATGGTCGCGACAACGCCGGTCAAGGCCAATTGGGGATTGGCTTCCTGGCGCAGACGCCGCACTTTCTCGAACAAGGCCCGGACCCCACGCATGGCGAGGTATTGACACTGCACCGGTACCAAGATCTCTCCCGCAGCCACCAGCGCGTTGAGCGTCAGCTGACCGAGCGTCGGCGGTGTGTCGATCAATACGAAATCGAACGGCAGGCGATAGCGGTAGAGGAGGTGGCGCAGACGCCCCTGTTCGATCACCGGCGGTTCGTCCTCGGCGAGCGGACCGCCCGGCAGGGCGACGCTGCCTGGAAGCAAGTACAGGTTGCGCTCGATACGCATCGTCGCACGGTGCATGGGGACCTCGGAAGAGGTCAGCACCGACTTGATGTCGAGCTCGAGCTGGTAGGGATCCTGCCCCAGAGACGAGGTCATCGAAGCCTGAGGATCCAAGTCGATCAGAAGAGTCGGGCTACCTTCGAGCGCCAGCGCCGCCCCGAGATTGACGGCCGTCGTGGTCTTGCCGACACCGCCCTTTTGATTGGTCACGGCGATGATGCGGGTCATGCGATGCCTCCTGCGGCTCGAGGCCGCCCCGAAAGACCGCCGCTCCCAGGCAGGATCCAATCCCATTGAGCCAGGCGTGACTGGGCGCCCATGAGAAAGCGTAGGACACGGTGGCGCGGGTCGGTCGCGAGCCAGCGGACACACAGCCCGTGACCCGCCAGCTGTCCGATGACGGTGGTGTGGAAGCTCTCGAAAAAACTGGCGGCGAAGCGGCCGATGTGGCCGCGCTTGGCCAGCGGACACGAGTATTGCCAGATGTGGACGAGACCCTCCGTGGCGTCCTCGAAGTCGAGCGCGACACGCCCCAAGTCGGAGCGTTCGCAGACGTCACCCAGCGCTTCGACCACCGACGTGACTCGCGCTTCGCTGAGGCTCTGACCAAACTCTCGATCAAACAGGTCGGTCAGAGCCACGATCGTCCTTTGGCCCCACATCTGGCCCAGCCGTCGATGCAGTTTGCGAGCCTCGTTCGGTTTGAGGTCGCGCCCGAGCTCGTGCAGCATGCTCCAGATGTCTCGCGGCCCCAGCAGATGAGCGCGTCGGTCATCTGCGGTCAACTCCACGGATCGGCTCCACCGCCAAAGCCCATGGCCTCGAGAAAGCCGAATTCCTCCGGTCCATCGCCAATGGACTCCACCAGGACGCGCAGCGTGGCTCGCGGCATGCTGCCGGGGAACGTGCGGTCCAAATCCAGCGTCAAGGCGATCAGCCATTCCGCGGTGGCTTCGACGATCGATTGGCTATTCATCGCGGCCGGATCAAACTCGCTACGTAATCCCACCGTCGCGTCGGGAAAGACCTCGAAGACACTGAGGCCACCGTGGGTCTTCACCAGCCGCTGACGCACGCCTTCGAGCTTTCTCTGCATCAACTGCTTCTCGGCGAAACCGCTGGCGTAGGCCGCGACGGTATTGAGCAGCGTCAGCGCATGATGCACCGCTTGACCGCCCTGGGTCGGCTGACTGTCCGCGGCCGGGCTGACTTCACGCCCAGAGTCGGCTTCGGGCCTGGATACCGCAGGATCAGCGGCCCCAGACTCGGCGTCCGACGACCCGACTCGATCATCCAGCAGCTTCTTCAGGTAGTCGCGCTCTTCGCTCTCGAGAGAGATTTCTTTCGTCGAGGTAGGGTCGTTGGCAATGCGAGTGCCCAGCGTCGCTCGACTCTCGCTCGAGCTCGGATTGGCCGCGACTTCGACCTCTGAAGCATCCATGAAGGTCACTTCGAAGCTGCCTCGCTGCCAATCGATCAACTCGTCGATGATCTCGGCGCCGTGACTGGTATCGCCGATACCGCCACCGACGACCTCGCCCGAGCGCATGTCCAGCCAAGCTTGGCGCTGCCCGTCATCCAGCTTGATCTGACCGCTGCGCTTGCCCATATCGAACATCGTCAGCAAGTCGGTGACGGCGACCCGGCTCAGCTCGCCCGCCAGGCTGTGCTCGACGTCCGATTCGAGATGGCGGCGGACCAGCGCGATCAACTCGCCGCTCTTGAACGGCACCCGAACGACTCCACTCAGACCTTCGACTGAGATTTCGGCGTCTGCCACCGTCGACAGAGCCAGCACCGGAATCGGCTTCTTTCCGTCTCCGCCCATCAGCATCGAGCGGGCATCTGGGCTGGCGCGGCTCAGCGGCCCGAGCTCTGCCATGACCAAGTCCGGCTCGAGAAACATGAAGGTCTTGGCGGCCTGCGAGAGATTGGGAGCTCGCACCACCTGCAGTCCGACCTCCTGCAGGTTCTGCGCCAGCAGGTCGGTCAGCATCTCCTCGCTATGGATGATCAGTACGGTCTTGCCTTGCACCGATTTCCCACCCTTCTCAACCCTGTTCGGTGGCCGGGCCGTAGGAGACGATCGTGCGCAAGAGGTCAGCGTCCGCCGGGTCTTCGGTCAAGACCTGCAGGCGTTTGTCGGTGCCCAGGACAAAGACACACCGGTCTTCGCTACGCTGACTGCAATACACCTCGCGGCAGCCCAGGCTCTGATTCGACAGATGGGTGAATAGACCGGCGTGGAGCCCCGCGAGCAAGGGACAGGAGCTCTTCTCGTACTCGGGGTAGAACTCCACGAAGGGACTGCTTCGATGCAGGATCACGATCAGACCCGCATCGCGATGGGAGAATTCGGCTTCGAACGTCCCCAGCCCGAGCACGCCGATCGACTGCGAGAGCAGACCGATGGCCGCTTCCAAACCGGTTTCACGCAGCGTCGAGGTCTGCTCTCGCTGCACCAGGTTGTCGGCCCGTTGGGCATGCTGAAGGCCCCACTGCTGGCCGACGCGGTACAGCAGCTTACTCATCTGCTCGCCAGTACTCGCCGGCAGGGTGGTCGCCAGGCTCCGCCACAGATCTTTGCCGCTGAACACGACGCGATTGCCCGCCGAATCACGGACTTCGCCGGTGGTCTCTTCGAATTCCATCGAAGTCGATAGAGCCATTTGCTCCATCCGCAGACGGTTGACCGTAACGATGATCTCGTCCTTACGCGGTGAGCGAATGAATCCGATGCGGACGTTCTGCGCGCCGTGACGGAACTTGAACACGAAGTCGAAGGACAGCGTCGAGCTCTCCGACCTGCCCTCGGCCAACTCCTGAAAGCGTCCCTCGAATTCCCGAACCTGGGTACAGGGAGCCACTTCCTTGAAGAAGTTCTTGCCGAGCACGCTCTCCTGATCCAGGCGAGCCAGCTCGGCTTCGTAGCGGTTGTATTTGAGGATATTGCCCGCAGAATCCAGAGCAATGTATCCGAAGGGAAGCTGATCAATCTCCTGGCTGCTCAAACCGACTAATTGCTCACTCATCGCAGGCTTCGCTCCGTAGTTGAATATCCGGCAAGGACGAAGAAATGTAGCACAGCGTCCCTTACGATTCGGATGACGATCTTGGGAAAAATTGCGACGTTTTCTCTCAATACTCTGTATGGAGCATTGAGAGTTTCGTTTCCCGAGAACTGGATACGTGGCTGCTGCTGCCGAAGGCAGCCATCGAGAACCTTGAAATAATCTCCTGACGACAAGAGTTTCGTCGTCAGAGCCAGTTCAGATGTACGGCTCGCGAGACTCTCAGGCACCGACGTCGACCTGAGAGCCGGAGAGATTAGAGAGAGCCGGGCGGTACTCCTGGATCGTTAGAACGCGTACGACGCCGAGACGCGGAACCTACGCGGCGCGCCGGGCTCGACCCAGACGTCCGAGAAGGAGTTGGTGTAGAACGTCTCGTCGAAGAGGTTGTCGACGTCTAGACGGAGGTTGATTCCTTCGACTGGCTCGATATCACCAAACAGTCGAACGGTCGTGTAGCTCGGCAGGGTGAAGTCGAACGCAACCCACCCGTTCCGCTCGTCGGTGTATTGAACGCCACCACCCAGCCGAACCGGCTTCGAGCCGACCGTGAAGCCTTTGCTGATCTGCAGGTTGACCTGGTGCTCCGGCGTATTGATCAGGGGATCGCCGACCTCGATCAAACCCCCGAAACCGTCGACGTCCGGATTGCTGTTCGTGAACACGGCGTCCGTGTAGGCGTACGAGAACCACAGTCTGAAATCGTTGGCGAAATCCAGACTCGCGTCCAGCTCCAAGCCGGTGCTCTCGGCAGTACCTGCTGGGAAGGAAAAGAAGCCCGCAGCCACAGCCTCGGGCCGGTCGTCGTTCACCAGGAAGTTGCTCTGGTCGACTTCGAACAGCGTCACGTTGACGGAACCGGTCGCCGTGCTGGAGAACTGCCCGACGTCCAATTTGAGACCCAGCTCAGTGGACTCGGTGATGTTGGGCTCGAATTGATTACCCTGAAAGTCGGACCCCGTCTGCTGGCGAAAGCCCTCGCCGTACGACGCGTAGATCGTGACACCGTCATGGGCACGATAGAGCGCACCAAACTGCGGCGAGACCCGATCATCGGACGTCGTCACGGTGCTCGCGGGATTGGCACGCAGATTCGTGAGGTCCTGCTCGAAGTCGTCGAACCTTGCACCGATCCGAATCTGGAACTTGTCGGTGATCGAGATCTGATCCTGGATGTAGAAGCCTAGACCTGTCAGCACCTCATTGCGATCGGTGTTCGGCCCCGGCGTTGGAATCGGATACAGGCCGTAGACGGGATTGAAGGCGTCGAGAATCAGGTACTCAGCCGGATCGAGCGTGCTGATATCCGTGCCCGGGCCAAAGAAGCCGGGGCGAAAGCGCAGAATGAGCAGGCTGTTGTCGAACTCATCGTAGTCCGCGCCCACGATCAGCCGGTGGCTGAGCGAGCCGGTCTCGAATTCACCGGAGAGCTCGGCTCGCAATACCGTGTAGTCCGACTCGAAGTCACGGAAGCGAAAGAACCGGGAGATCGTCTGTCCGTCGATAAAGTACGTCTGGCGACCCGCGAAGTTCGTTTCCGACGCGTTGCCCTCGAGAGACGTTTCCCGATAGCCGAAGCCAGCCAGAAGATTCCAGTTGCCGTTGAAGTTGTGCAGCACCTCGAGCTGATGTCCTACCACTTCCGTCTCGATCGGTCCGTCACCGGGCTCACCCACGAACGTGTCCCGAGGTGAAAAACCGAACTCCTCTGAGAAAATGACACCGCGATCGAACGGGATCTCCTGGCTCGAATATTCGAGCTCATAGGTTGCGCTGGTGCTGTCGGTCAGGCTCCAGGATGCCGACGGAAAGAAACCGAACTTTTCTGTTTCGACCGTCTCCCGGAAGCTCTCGGCATCTTCGTAGAACCCTGCGAGGCGCAGACCAAAGGTGCCGTCCGCACCCAGGACGGTCTGGACGTCACCCTCGAGTCGAACCTGATCCCAGCTTCCGGCGGTGCCTTTGATGGATCCACCCTTGGTGAATCGCGGGCGCTTCGTGACGAGGTTCACGGTGCCGCCGGGCTCACCCCGGCCGTAGAGCGCAGATCGCGGACCCTTCAGAACCTCGACGGACTCGATGCCGACGAGATCTCGCGGTCCGCCGAAGCCGCGCCCCGCGTTGAAGCCGTTCACGAGGAAACCGCTGGGCAGATTGATGTCGCCGGCGAAGCCACGAACGGAGAAGGCGTTCCAGAGGCCGCCGAAGTTGTTCTGCCGGGTGACAGCGGCGGAGAGATCGAGCGCGTCATTGAGGTTCAGCGCGCCGACTTCGATCAGCAGCTCTTCATCAATCGACTGGTCTGCGGCCGGGATTTCGATCTCCTCGAAGTTGCCTCGGTAAGCCTTGCGCTCGCCGACCACGGTGATTGCGTCCTCGATGGTCTCGGTCTCGGCGGTCTCGGTTTTGTCTTCTTCGGCTTCTTGGGCAAGCGCCGGCGCGCTCGCGATCGCAAGCGTACTCGCCGTCAGCAGGGTCCAGCCCAGCATTCTGTTCAGTCGCGTCATTCGATGATTCCTCTATCGGTTCAGTTGGCAATCGGCCTGCCTCTTCAGACCGATTTCATCTACGTGGATAATGGAGCCAGTACCGCCCGACGGCGCTAGCGCTCCTCGGTGTGTCACTCGAAGCTCGGCCGCTCAGCCAGCGCCGCATCCGTGACCGGCTCCCCCCGGAACATCGGTGGGTAGTAATAGGCCCGCAGGTCGGCATGGAACGCCCGCACTTCGTCCTCGTATTGAAGTGCAGCGGCAGCGTCTGTACCGGCCATGCGCTGAAGCGCTCGCTCGAGCTTGGCGGGCGGCGAAAGCCAGGCCAGACGACCGGCGAGCGCATCGCGGTCGACCCTTCCTTCTCGGTAGGCGACGGACAGCGGCTCAGCGATTTGGTCGCCCACCTGCTGAAAAGCGTAGTACCACTTCCATTCGAAGGTACCCTCGATCTCGGCGTACGGCGCCATGTCCGGATGACGCTCGACAAAGGGCTTCATGGTCGCTTCTTGGGGAAGGTCCCAGGCATCGTTCACGGCTTCGCGCTGCGTGTGCATGATGTCGCCGCCGTCCGGAACCGCGATCGCCGCGTCGACACCGGCCTTGATCGCTGCGGGTGCGACGACGGCGAAAGCGAGCCACAGGCCGATGAGCGCTGTCAAATTGACCGTGGACGTCCAGGTCCGCGTGTCGACCCAAGCGATGACCGCCCACCAAAACAGGAGATGGGCGAGCAGTGCGAGGCTCGCGCCAAGCAGCTTGGAAGCTCCGGCCCCGCTCGCGAAGCCAGCGATCCAGAGCGGAACGAGAAGCGCCAAGGCGAGCGCGCCGACGCGCCATGCCGCCCTGGAAAACCAGAGCAGCCGCGCGTCTCCCGACGTCGCGCTGAGCAAGTCGTAACGCCCACTCGCCCGCTCCCCGGACCGCAGGTCGTGCAACAGCATGATGAGGATCAGAGGCGCAATCATGGCGGCGACAAAGGCGAAGTCGAACCGGCCGACTACATTGAGGTACTGTTATGCGAGACTGTCGCAGGACAAGAAAGTGATAGTTTGGTGTCAGGATTCTCTTTTCAATACCAGGCCTAGTG
>JBCCEE010000059.1:0-27491 GCA_039030415.1 Acidobacteriota bacterium | reverse complement strand
CGGGCTCGTCTAGCGAGCCCGCCTAGCGAAACCCGTCTGGCGAAGCCCGTCTGGTGAAACTCAGTGCTCGAAGTTGCTCGACAGCGGCGCGACGTCTTCCGGCCGCTGATCGCCGAACAGCAGCCGCCCCTCGCGATAGCTGGCGTCGGAGAGCGCCAGCGCGAGGACCTCCCCGAGCTCGCGCACCGGCGTGACTTCGATCTTGTCCACGACTTCCTTGGGCAGATCCTCGAGATCCGCATGGTTGTCGTGCGGCAGGATGAAGCGCCGAATGCCGGCACGCACACCGCCCAGGATCTTCTCCTTGACGCCGCCGATCGGCAGCACGCGACCGTTGAGGGTGATCTCACCGGTCATCGCCAGATCATGGACGGCGGGCCGACCGGAGAGGCTCGATACCAGCGCCGTCGCCATGGTGACGCCAGCAGAGGGACCGTCTTTGGGGATGGCTCCCGCCGGCACGTGGATGTGCACGTCGCGCTCGAAGTCTTCCGGGTCGATGTGCAGGGCGGCGGCGTTGGAGCGGGCGTAGGACCAGGCGGCTCGGGCCGACTCTTTCATGACGTCGCCGAGCTGACCGGTCAAGACTAGATTGCCCTTGCCTGCCATGGTCGTCGCTTCGACGAACATGATGTCGCCGCCGGCCGGGGTGTAGTACATACCGGTAGCGACCCCCAGCTGATCGTGCTGCGCCATCTTCTCGGGATGGACCTTGGGCCGCCCCAGCAGCGTAGCGACTTCATCGGTGTCGACCCGCATGTGGGTGATCTCGCGCGCCGCGATCTTACGCGCTACCTTGCGCGACAGGCGTCCGATCTCACGCTCCAGCTGACGCAGGCCGGCTTCGCGCGTGTACTCCGAGATGACCCTGGCGACACCGGCTTCGGTGAGGTCGATCTGCTCGGGCTTCAGGCCGTTGCGGCGCAGCTGCCGTGGGATCAGATACTGCTCGGCGATCGCCAGCTTCTCGCCCTCGGTGTAGCCGGAGAACTCGATCATCTCCATGCGATCGAGCAGCGGCCCGGGGATGTTCTGTAGGAAGTTGGCGGTGCAGACGAACAGCACTTCGCTCAGGTCGTAGGGAATGCCGAGGTAGTGATCGGTGAAGGAGTCGTTCTGCGCCGGGTCCAGCACCTCGAGCAATGCCGAGGCCGGGTCACCCTGGAACGACATGCCGAGCTTGTCGATCTCATCGAGCAGGAAGACCGGGTTCTTGGTGCCGGCCTGCTTCATGCCCTTGATGATGCGACCCGGCATGGCGCCGACGTAGGTGCGCCGATGACCGCGGATATCCGCTTCGTCCCGCGCTCCGCCGAGCGAGATACGCACGTATTTGCGACCCATGGCGCGAGCGATGGATTTGGCGAGGGAGGTCTTGCCGACGCCCGGCGGGCCAACGAAGAGCAGAATCGGCGCCTTGGCGACGTCGTCATCCCTAGAAGACTCGCGATCAGCATCTGCCGCGGGTGATGCCGCTTCAGTGACAGCCTCTTCTGTGGCGGCTTGGGCCTCGCCCGGAGCTGCCGCATCGCCGGCGACTTCGGCAGCTGGCTCGGCGTCTTCGGCCGCAGCCTCGGCCTCGAATTCGAGCCGCAGCTGATGCACCGCGAGGAACTCGAGGATGCGGTCTTTGACCTCGTCGAGCCCGTAGTGGTCTTCGTTGAGGATGGTCGACGCTTCCTGCTGATCCAAGCGCTCGTCGCTGCGGTCCGACCACGGCAGCTCGGCGACCGTCTCGAGGAAGGTGCGGATGACCTGAGCCTCCACTGCCTCACGGCCCAACCGGCCGAGTCGCTTCAGCTCGCGATCGACCTCCTTGCGGCCTTCGGGCGGCAGCTCGAGCGACTCGAGCTTGGCGGTGAGCTCCGCCAGATCGTCGTCACCTTCGCCGCCGTCGAGCTCTTTCTGGATGGTCCGCAGCTGCTCGCGCAGGTAGATCTCTTTCTGGCGATCACCTAGCTCTTCCTGCACCTTGGACTTGAGGTCTTCCTGAGCGTCGACGATCTCGAGCTGACGCTGGACGTGGATCAGCACGCGGCGCAGGCGCTCTTCTACCGGCAGCGTCTCGAGCAGCTCCTGGCGGTCGGCGACGGGAATGTCGATGAAGCCGGCGACGAGGTCCGCCAGGCGCCCCGGCTCGTCGATCCCCGCCAAGACCTGATGGACGGCGTCTTCCGCCAAACCGGCCTTCTGGCCGAGCTCGGCGGCGCGCACGCGTGCTTCGCGGTACAGGGCGACGAAGGCGGCCTCTTCGGAATTGGCCGGCGGCATGTCGTCGACCGCCCGCACTACCGCTCGCAGATAGCCATCGGACGTTTCCTCGTAGCGCATGGCCATGCCGCGCTGAGTGCCGTGCAGCAGCAGCTGCACCCCGGTGAGGTTGCGCTGCAGATGGTCGACCCTGGCGATGGTACCCATCAAGTGCAGGCCGTCCGACGCGATCTTGTCGGTGTTCTCCTTCTGCGCCACCGCCAGCACCAGGGAGCCGGGCTGCTTCTTTGCTGCCTCCAGCGCCTTGAGCGTCGCGGTGCGACCGACGGCGATCGGCATGGTGACGCCCGGAAACAAGACGAGCTCACGCAGCGGAATAATCGGTAAATCCAAAGGATCTTGTTCTGCCATGAAATTCAACCTCGTGCTTTCTTGCAAGTTGGGCAGCCAAACAGCTTTGGGCAGCCAACGCACCAAGCGCGTGGCGCCTTCTGCACTCCACTACCCATACTGATATCCGCCGCCTGGGGCCAGATGGTTTTCCGGCTGCTCGTCCACCGCTCGCTGGTCTCGCGCCCCAAATCGGGGCTGGCGAAGGCTAACGAGCCAACTAGTTTCTCGGGAACCTGTTTCTAGGGACCTGTTTCTAGGGGACCTGTCTCTAGGAACCTGTTTCTAGGAATCCGGTCTCTAGAAACACATTGTGGGAGGCTCTTCCGTTGGAACGTCTTCAGAACGAGCTGATTTGCACTTCGTGGACCGTGCCGTCACGGTGGGTCATTCGTTCTTATGCAACGCACTCGGCTCGGGACTTATTCCCGAAGGCCACAGGCGCGCTGCACCGATGCCCGCCAAGGCGTAGATCACGAGCGAGATCGGGATGCGCAAGCGTCCACTCGCCACCACCAGAGAGGGAGCCAAGACGACGAATACCGAGGTGACCAGCAGGAACAGGAGGTCGAATCGGCGCTGACGCCACAGCACCCTGGCCCCCAAGGCGGCCAGGACCCAGACGCCAGCCATGACTATGGCCTGCACCACGAGCGCGAAGGCGCCGGACAGCTGCCCGGACAGCGTGCCCACGACGTCCGACAGCTGGCGGTTCACGTCGCCCAGCCCGGGACCGGTCAGCGGCCTACCCAGCACCTGGTAGAGGTATCTGCGCTCGCCGGCGAACATCAGCTCGACGGCGCTGGCAAAGACTTCAGCCGCCGTCGCCCGGGGCGCCCGCCTCAGGGTTTCCAGCCCGACCTCTCGGCAGGCATGATGAAAGCAGACACGGTGAAAGTCGGCAGTACCCGGAGACTCGGAGACACTGACGCCCTGCAGCTCGGCCACGCGCTGCAGCACGGCTCGCTCGCCAGCGGCCCGCGTGACGCCGGTGTGACGAGCTTCGACCTTGGCAGCCGCGACCAGCGCCAGGTTGACGTCGAAAGCGGTGCTCAGCGTCCACTCCTCGGTGCGCTGCGCGTTGCGGGCCGACCAGGCGAGCGGGAACAACAGAGCGGCAGCCGCAAACACCGCGACAGCGCGCAGGCCAACGCCTCGCCACTTCAGGAACACCGCGGCCGGCAGCCACAGCAGCGCTGCGACCGGCCGCAGGGCGGTCGCCACCGTCAGGCAGGCGCCGGCCGCCAGCAGCAACAGAGTCCGACGGTGTTCGGGCCTGGACTCTGCGTCCTTCCGTCGGCTAGCCAGCTCGATCGTCGCCAGCCCGCAGCCGACCGCGGCGGCAGCCAGGATGTCGGCCATGAGGAGGTTGGCGTAGACCACGTGCGCCGGATCGAGCGCCAGCAGTAGAGCCGCCGCCAGGCCTGCCCTGTGGCCGGCCCAAGAGGCGACGAGCCAGTAGCCCAGGGCGACCAGCAGGATGCCGGCCACCACCTGGAGTCCGAGCACCCAAACGAGCTGGGAGCCGGGTAGCCACGACGCTGCCGCCAGCACCAGCGGGTAGCCGGGCGTGCGGAAGACCTCAGGCACGTCAAAGAGCTCAGACACATCGGCGCCGGAGGCATGTGGCAAGCTGAAGCCGTACCCCGCGAGCAGCCGCTCAGCGAGCTCCAGATAACGCGTCGAGTCGACGATGGTGACATGCTCCGGCGTCCATTGGTGCAGCCAGAACGGCAGGCCCCTCAACACCACGGCCAGTGCGAAAATAGCCGCCAGCGGCCATCGCGAAGCGCTCACCGATCTACCGCGCGATGGTCTTTCGAAGGCCCGTCTTTCGCAGGACCGTCGTTCGCGCGACGGCCTTTCGCAAAAAAGTGGCGCCACCGGAATCGGATGATCTCGGCGATCATCCGCGGCGGATCGATCAGCGCCCGCACCCGCGTATCGGCCGAGTTCACCCACACCACGCCCACTTCGGCCACCCGATACCCGCGTCGACCGGCGAGCCAGACCAGCTCGACATCGAAAGCGAAGCCGGGGGTAACGAGATCTTCGAACAGCTCGCGGGCCACCTCGCCGTCGAGCAGCTTGAAGCCGCACTGGGTGTCCTTCACGCCCCACACGCCAGCCAGGCGAATCAGCTTGTTGAAGGTCTTGCCCATCAGCTCACGGTAGAGCGGCTGCCGTTTCTGAACGTCTGAGCCCTCCACGGCTCGGCTGCCCAACACCAGCGGTGCTTCGTCGAGGTAGGGCTCGAGCTTCGCCAGCTCCTCGATTGGGGTCGAAAGGTCGGCATCGCTGAACAGCACCCGCCGGCCTCGGCTGGCGATCACCCCGCGCCGCACGGCGGCACCCTTGCCCTGATTCTGCGGCAGGCTGAGGACGCGAACCCCGAGCTCGGCATGCTGAGTGACGACTTCTACCGTGGCGTCGGAGCTACCGTCGTCGACCACCAGAATCTCGTAGTCGAGCTGCCGCTCGCGCAGGTAGGCGCTGATCTTCTCCAGCGTCGTTGCGATCCGCCGGGACTCGTTGAACGCCGGAATAACAACGGAAAGCTCTGGGTTGGAGTTCATATCGAGGTGCCTTGCGGCGAAATAAGGCCGCGGGATACTATCAACTCGCGTCGCTTCCGAGCGGAAGCGTGCCACTGCGTTCAAGATATCGAAGATCGATCTCGAGGAGGTCTCATCATGGCTGCTAGCTATCCCATGCAACAGACGGTACCCGTCTCTGCTTTGAGCGTTGATTCCAGAGCCGTTTTTATCAACCGGACCTATCAACACCTGCTCGGAGCGATCGTCGGCTTCGCTGCGATCGAAGTTTTCCTGTTCACCTCGGGCCTGGCGGAGCCAATCGCGCGCGCCATGATGTCGGTGGGCTGGCTGTGGATCCTGGGCGGGTTCATGGTCGTCGGCTGGCTGGCGAGCCGCACGGCGACGCAGTCGACCTCACTCGGCGCCCAGTACGCCGCCCTGGTGGCATTCGTGACCGCGCAGGCGATCATTTTCGTGCCGATGCTGTACATGGCGAACGCGATCGCCGATGGCGTCATCCAAAGCGCTGCTCTGGTGACGCTGCTCGGCTTCGCCGGGCTGACCGCCATCGCCTTCGTCACGCGCAAGGACTTTTCGTTCCTCGGCAGCATGCTGCGCTGGGGCTTCATGCTCGCCCTGGTCGCGATCGTGGCCGGTGTCATCTTCGGCTTCCAGCTCGTTACGTTTTTCTCGATCGCCATGATCGGCCTGGCGGGGGCCGCGGTGCTCTACGACACCTCGAACGTGCTGCACCACTATCCCGAAGACCGCTACGTCGGCGCGTCGCTGCAACTCTTCGCTTCTGTCGCGACGATGTTCTGGTACGTGCTGCGCCTGCTGATGGCGCTCCAGCGCGACTGATCGCTCGGGAAGCGACGTCGCCTTAGACGGCGATCCCAAAGGGCGCACGCAGGTGCGCCCTTTCGCGTGGTGGAGCGGCAGGCAGGCCACGGCGCCGCTCGTGCCGGGAGTCATCCGTGCCGCAGGTTGGCGGCTTTCATGGCTTCCTGAGCTTCCCGGTCGAGGTCGCGCTCGCGAGCGGCCTGGCGCTTGTCGTAGAGCTTCTTGCCCTGCGCCAAGCCGATCTCGACCTTGACGTGGTTGCCCTTGAGGTAGACCTTGAGCGGCACGACGGTAAAACCCTTGGCTTGCGAGCGCCCGGCCAGGCGATCGATCTCGCGCTTCTTGAGCAGCAGCTTGCGAGGTCGCTCGGGCTCATGGTTTTCGCGGTTGCCATGACTGTAGGGGCTGATGTGCACCGCGGTCAGGAAGGCCCCATTCTCGCGAAACTCGACGAACCCGTCTTTCAGCTGCACCTTGCCGGCGCGGGCCGACTTGACCTCGGTACCGGTCAGCACGAGACCGGCTTCGAGCTTCTCGTGGATGTGGTATTCGTGAAACGCCCGCCGATTGCTGGCCAGCTGGCGGACGTGTACCGGTCCCGAAGTTTTATCGGATGAGCCGGCGAAACGAGGTCTTGCGGAGGACATGTAGTCGATTCTGTCTAAAACGGACGCGATGGGCAAAGATGCTAGAGTCGACCCTTCGGGAACTGAAGGAAAATGCTCGCGTATTCAACCATGGTATGGAAATTTCTCTCGCCGGCGATCCTGCTCTTCGCCGCCTTCGGAGCGATGGCTCAGACCGAGTCTGTCCCCGCCGAGCCGGAGAAACCCAAAGCCGAGCTCGACACGGCGAAGTCCGACCGAGATCCGCGCATTACCGGCGTGAAGATCGACTTCGAAGACCAGCACATGCTGCTGTCCTTCAAGCTGCTCGACGCCTTTGACGACAGCATACGCAAGCGCATCGACAGCGGTCTGCCGACCAGCTTCACCTATGAGCTCCAGCTGATCCGAGGCCGCAAGACCTGGTTCGACAGGGCGGTCGACTACGGCACCCTGCGGGTCGGCGCGATGTACAACGCGGTGCGGCGCGAGTACCTGATCAACTTCGAGCACGACGGTAACCTGATCGAGAGCAAGGTGGTGAAAGACGCCACCGAGCTGGTGGCAGCCATGACCGAATTCTCGAGTTTTCCCGCCTTCGAGCTCGAAGGCAAGAAGCGTCATCACCGGCTGCGGGTGCGGGTGCGGGCGGAGCTGCGCACCAAGACCATCTTCTTCTTCATTCCCAGCACCGTTCACACCGACTGGGCCGAAACCCGCAGGTTCAGACTCAACGAAGAGCTCGAGTAATGGACCTGCGCCAGGAGATCCTGCGCCGCCGCAAGGACTTCCGCTTCATCTTCGGCGGTTTGACGCTGCTGCTGATGGTGTGTGGCTTCGTCTACTACGCGCTACAGCGAGGCAAAGGCCTGCCGGCTCAGATGGCGGCGAACAAGCTTTTGCTGTTCGTGCTCTGGTACATCAATGTCATCCTGATCCTGACCATCGTTCTGGTCCTGGTGCGCAGCGTGTTTCGGCTGCTGTTGGAGCGCCGGCACCGTATTCTGGGATCGAAATTCAAGACCAAGCTGGTGCTGACGGCGATCGGCCTATCGCTGATCCCGGTGCTGATTCTGTTCCCGTTTGCGACCCGGCTCCTGCTGCAGTCGTTCGACCTTTGGTTCAGCCTACCGATCGAGGAGATCGTCACCGAAGCGTCTGAAACCGCCATTGCGCTTCAGAAACAGATCGAGCAGACCAATCAGCGCGACGCCGAGCGCGTGCTCCAGGAGATGGCCGACCTGGACCTGAGTGCGCTGGACCAACGCTCCGAGGTCCACCGCCGGCTGCAGAACCTGGTCGAGGAGCTACAGCTGCACTACCTGGCGATCTACGACGGCACCGAGCTGATCCACGGCATCGTCGACCCGGTGGTCGGATTCAATCGCGCGGTGACGATCCGCGGCGTCAGTCGATTCCTCGAAGAAGCCATGGACGAGGGGACGGCGACCCGGATCGAGGACTCTCTGGGAATCGACGGACACTTGATCCTGGCGGCTAGCGCCGAGCCGCGCGGTGACTCCGACGCCGGTGACTCCGAAGACGCGGACTCCAGCGATGGTCGTGCCGAGGACGGTGAGAGCTCCTCTCAGGCCGTGGCCGAAACGGCCGAGGCGGCGGAAGACTCGCCGCTCGGCCACACGGTGATCGTCGCCGGGACCGTGCTGCCGCCCGAGATCGCCGACCTATCTACCCGCCTCGTCCGAGCCCAGCAGAGCTACCTCCAGATGGCGGTTCAGAAAGACGACGTGCGGACCGTCTACCTGCTCAATCTGCTGATGGTGACGCTGCTGGTGATCCTCGCCTTCTCGTCCATCGGCCTGCGGCTGGCGCGGCGCTTGACGGCGCCGATTCAGGCGTTGGCGGACGGCACGCGCCGCATCACCAGCGGTGACCTCGATCATCTCGTGGAGGTCGCGGTCGATGACGAGGTGGGCGTGCTGGTCGATGCCTTCAACCGCATGACCCAGGAGCTCAAGCGCAACAAGGAGCTGGTCGACCGCAGCAATCGCGAGCTGCTCGGGGCCAACAAGCGTATCGCCGCCGTGCTCCAGAACGTCGCTGCCGGCGTCATCTCGATCGACTCCGAATCCAACATCGTCACCTGCAACGGCGCCGCCCTGGAGATCCTGCGGCAGCGCGAGGAAGACGTGGTCGGGCAGTCGATCTTCGAGGTCTGGGCCGACCCCGAGCGCGGCAAGCTGGTGATGCTGCTGGAGGAAGAGAACATCACCCGCGGCCACAGTCGCCAGGCGAGGCTGATCATCGGAGGCGTCTGGAAGACGCTGGAGGTGAAGGTCACGACCCTGCCTGACAGCAGCGGCCAGCCCGGCGGCAGGGTGGTCGTGCTCGAAGACCTCACCGAGCTGATCCACGCTCAGAAAATGGCGACCTGGAACGAAGTCGCGCGCCAGATTGCCCACGAGATCAAGAACCCGCTGACTCCGATTCGCCTGACCGCCGAGCGCCTGCTCCACAAGCACCGGCAGGACGATCCGAACTTCCCGGAGATTCTCAGAGACGGCTCCGAGCTGATCGTGCGCGAGGTCTCGAGCCTCAAGAACATGGTGAACGAGTTCTCGCGCTTCGCGCGCATGCCGCAGCCGCAGCCGCGTCGCATCGAGCTCGACGAGCTGTGGGGCGACGTCATGAGTCTCTACAAGGGGCTGAAACCGGGCGTCGAGGTGGACAGCAAGATCGATCCCGACGCCAACAGCATCCGATTCGACCCGGAACAGCTGAGGAGCGTCCTCATCAATCTGCTGGACAACGCCGTCGCGGCAACCGACGCCCCCGGCAAGATCACGCTCTCGACGTCGCAGAACAACGGCAACGTTCTGCTGCACGTGGCCGACACCGGGCACGGCATCCCGGTGGAGGACCAGCGCAAGCTGTTCCTGCCCTACTACTCGACCAAAGGGCGCGGCTCGGGTCTGGGGCTGGCCATCGTCCACCGCATCGTCAGCGACCACAACGCGTCGATTCGAGTCTCTAGCAACCAGCCCAAGGGCATGGTCTTCACGCTGGAGATCCCGCAGCACTGAACCGCTGGGGTTCGCAGACCATGATGAGCACACCGAGGGATCGGAGATGACCAGCGCCGTGTGGATCGCGCTGGCGCTCGCCGTCTCTGCGCTACCGCTGTCCCAGATGGTGTGGATTCCGCTGACCCACTACCGCTTCCGGCGCTACTACCGACGACTCGGGGCGACCGCGCCGCGCCTCGGATTCACAGGCTCTCTGGGCTACTACTGGCGCGCTCTGATCGCCAACCTGACCATGGCCTGGTGGATGGTTGCAGCCTTCGGTCGCGATGGCCTGCGGCAGCCGACAGGTGACGTCACCGGGCCAGCGGTCCTGTGCATTCACGGCTACCTGCGCAACGGCACCTGCATGTGGGGATATCGCCGCGCGCTGGCGCGCCGTGGCCGGTCGACCGCCGCGGTCTCCATGGGCCGGCCGCTGCGCACTATCGAGGACTATGTGCCGCCCGTGGCGAACGCCCTGAGAAACCTCACCGCGGCGCACCCCGGCGAGCAGATCGACATCATCGCGCATTCCATGGGCGGCGTCGTTTTGCGCTCGGTCCTGGCGACTGAGCCTGAGCTGGCGGCAGCCGTCCACCGCATCGTCACCCTCGGCTCCCCCCATCGCGGTACCGCTGCGGTGGCCGGCCTACCCGGCGTCCGCGAGACGCGCCAGCTCAACCCCCAGTCGGCGTTTGTCCACCAGCTGCCCGACTTTCGGACCAGCGTCCCGCAGGCTGAGGTCGTCACCGTCGCCGCCGAGCTGGACTTCGTCGTCTACCCGCGCGACACGTCTCACCTCGAAGGGTCCGAGACCCTCGACCTGCCGACAAGTCATCCCGGGCTACTCACCGAACGCCCGGTGATCGAACGGGTCGTCGACGAGCTGACTACTCGAGCTCGAGGCTGACCCGGCCTTCTTCGGACACCTCGATCCCCAGCACCCGGGTTCCGCCGGCTGGCAGGTTGCCCTTGATCTCGGAGGTCTTGGTCTGGGATCCCTTGCGCCACACGTAGACGCGGAGGTCGAGATCGCCGGCGGGTAGGGTCAGGCTCTCCTGCAGGCTCCCGGAAGTCCTACGGGCTCGGCGCAGGAAGCCGGCCTTGCCGGCGGTGAACTTGAAAGACTGCTGATGAATCTTCTGCTGACCGTTGAAGATGGTCAGCCGGCCTTCCGGCACCAGCGAGAAAAACTCGACCGCCAGGGTAGCTTCACCCGCTGGAGCGCTGGCGCTGGGAGCAGCCGCCGCGGGCTGCTGAGAGCCGGCCGGCGCTGGCGGCGGTTGGGTTTGCGCCCTGCGCTGCGCCAGCTGTTCCTGGCGTCGCTGGCCGGAGCGAGCATCGACCAGCAGCTGCTTGCCGGTGGGGTGATCGGGATTGACTTCCAGCACCTGCTGCGCCAGTTTGATCGTGCCTTCGTAGTCGCGTCGACGCAGGGACTGCCGGGCCGCCTCCAGCCGCTCGGTGATGTAACTCTCTTCCAGCGCCACTCCGTCCGACTGCAGCACTTCGCGCTCCGCTCGATCGCGCAGCCGGCGCAGCTCGCGATCGTCCGGCGCCACCGCCAGCGCTCCTTCGAAGGCTTCGAGGGCGGCGACCGGATCTCCCTCCTGCAGCAGGCGGCGCCCCTCCTTGGCGAGCGGCAAGATCTGACGCTGCAGCTCGAGCTCGGGATTCGCTTGGGTCGTCGGAACGTCTTCGGGCCTCATCACCAGTTGCGCCACCCCGGCAGCCACCAGCGCGAGGGCCAGGGCGACCGCAGCCGCCATGGCCATACGCCCAGGCGTCGGCCGGCGCAGGAAGGGCGAAGGGCTCGACGACGGCTGCCCCGCCGTCTCCGGCGATGCGGGTGCCGGAGAGGCCGGTCCTAGCGCCGCTGAGCCCGGAGCGACCGACCCTGGCGCAACGGGTCCTGGCGCAATCGTGGCAGCCGGTGGCGTACCGGCTACCGTCGCCTGGGGTGCGCCTGGCGCTTGGGCTGCAGCCGGGGGCATTCCTGCAGGCGCGGTGTTGACCAGAGTCCCTTCGGCTGCTGGAACCGCCGGAGGGGACGGGAGGGCCGCCGCGGCCGGGGCTGGAGCTGCAGACGGACCTGGGGCCGCAGACGGTATTGGGGCCGCAGGCGCCGAGACGGTACCTGCCGGCACCGCGGCGACTGACGGTTGCGGAGATGGTGCCAGGAACGAGCTGCTGCGCGACGCGGTAGCGGTCGGCTCCAGGATCGCTCGCAGATCTTGCGCCATCTCGCCGCCGGAGCTGTACCGCTGCTCGGGATCTTTGGCCAGGGCTCGACCCAGGACGTGAGCGAAACCGGCCGGCAATCCAGGAACCAGCTTCTCGGGCGGCGTGAAGTCGCCGAAGACAATGCGGTGGGTGACCGCCGATAGGTTCTCGCCGAAGAACGGTTTCTGGCCGGTGACCATCTCGTACAGCATGACGCCGAGCGAGAAGATATCGGCGCGATGGTCGACCTCTTTACCCTGTATCTGCTCGGGCGACATGTAGTTGGGCGTTCCCAACAGCTGGCCTTCCATCGTCAGATTCGAAGTCTCGACCCGCGCGATTCCGAAGTCCGTGATCTTGGCCTGCTTCTCCTTGGTGAGGATGATGTTGGCCGGCTTGATGTCGCGGTGCACCACGCCCTTGGAATGGGCATAGCTCAATCCGTCGGCGATCTGAGCGACGATCTCGATCGTGAACTTGGGATCGAGGCGCTCCTGGCGCTGCATCACGATCTTCAGATCGGTGCCCTGGACGTATTCCATGGCGATGAAGCAATCGCCATTGGGGTCCACCGCAACGTCATGGATCGTGACGATGTTGGGATGAGTCAGGATGCCGGCGCTCTGAGCTTCGCGCAAGAAACGAACGCGAAACTGCTCGAGCTCTTTGTCGCCGGCGGAGTAGCCGAGGCGAAAGGTCTTGAGCGCTAACTGACGCCCGATCAGGGGATCTCGTCCGAGATAGACGACGCCCATGGCGCCTTTCCCCAGCTCCCCGAGGATCTCGTAACGGCCCAGCTTCTCAGAAGTCATCCGACGAGTGGCTTGGTATGAAGGTGCGGCTGAATTTGGACCCGCCCTGACCCTGAATCCACCCTGATACTGGATCCATCTTGGTCTGGATCTCTCGCAATGCTGGATCCTGCCCGATGAGCTTCGGGCCGCGTCGTGGTCCGACGATAAATCTCGCGCCTCAGGATACTACGGTTCGGCGTCGCTGTCGCCTCCCGCACCCCTCCCGGTGTCGTGAGACGGGAACGGTGTTATATTGTGCGACCCTTTATAGCCAGCAAGTTCAAGGAGGTTCCAGGATGCAGGTCGATAGTTCGGAGAAGATCCGGAACATCACCCTAGCGGGGCATGCCGATACCGGAAAGACCACCATCGCGAGCGCGTTGCTGTATGCCAGCGACGCCGTCAACCGCATGCAGCGTGTGGAAGATGGGAATACCACGACCGACTTCGATGCTCAGGAGATCGAACGCGGCAACTCGATCGGGCTGGCTCCATGCTTCGCGCCTTGGCGCAAGCACAAAATCAACATAGTCGACGTGCCTGGCTCCGGCATGTTCGAGGTCGAAGGACGCGCCGGCGTTCGCGCTACCGACACCATGGTGATGGTGGTCAACGCCGTGTCCGGCGTCGAGGTCGCAACCGAGCGGATGTGGAAGTTCGCCGAGACCCTGGAGCAGCCGGTTTGGTTCCATCTCAACAAGATGGACCGCGAGAATGCCGACATCGAGCGCGTGCTCGCGGCGCTCGACAAGTTCTTCGGCCAGACCGCGGTGCCGATTCACTATCCGATCGGCAGCGAGCAGAGCTTCGAAGGCGTTGTCGACCTGATCGATGGTCGCGCCTACCGTTACGGCCACGACAGCAATGGCAAGGCCGAGCCTTCGGATCCGCCGGCCGAGCTGGCCGATGAGATCGAAGAGTGGCGTAACCGGCTGATAGAGAGCATCGCCGAAAACGATGACGAGCTGATGGAGCGTTACTTCGAGGAAGGGACGTTGTCAGAAGAAGACCTGCGCGCTGGTCTACGCAGCGCGGTCCGCCAGCGCCTGCTGTTCCCGATCTCCATGGGCTCCGCGGCGCACGGTATCGGATCGTCCCGATTCCTCGACGCGGTGGTCGATTTTCTCCCATCGCCAGTCGATCGCGAGACGTTCCCGGCGTCCGACATCGGTGGCGAGTCGACCGAGGTGGCGACCGCCAGCAGCGAGCCCGTCAGCGCCCTGGTCTTCAAGACGCTCAATGATCCGTTCTCCGGCAAGATCTCCATCCTGCGGGTGGTCAGTGGCGACCTCGACTCGGACTCGACGCACTGGAACTCGCGCGCCGAAGAAGGTGAGAAGGTCGGGCAGCTGCTGCACCTGCAGGGCAAGCAAGGCTCGCCAGCCACCAAGCTGGTGGCCGGAGATATCGGCGGCGTCGCAAAGCTCAAGCACACCTTGAGCGGCGACACGATCTGCGCCAAAGATCGCGCGATCAAGCTCGGTTGGCTCGAGATTCGACCGCCGGCCATCTCGTTTGCCCTGGAGCCCAAGTCCAAGGGCGACGAAGAGAAGATCTCGGACGCCCTGAACCGGATGATGGAAGAAGATCTCGGGCTGCACTCCGGCCGCGATCCGCAAACGCACGAGTTTCTGCTGTCGGGCGCCGGACAGCTGCACGTCGAGCTGGCGATTGCCAAAATGCGCTCGCGCTTCAAGGTCGACGTCATTTTGCATCCGCCCAAGGTACCCTATCGCGAGACGATCCGCCGGCCGGCCGATGGCCACGGTCGTCACAAGAAGCAGACCGGCTGCAGAGGTCAGTTCGCCGACTGCAGCATCAAGATGGAGCCTTTGCGCGACGGCGAAGAGTTCGAGTTCGTCGACGAGATCTTCGGCGGTGCGATCCCGCAAGGATTCCGACCGGCGGTCGAGAAAGGCATTCAGGAAGCGCGGCAGCGAGGCTTCCTGGCGGGCTATCCGGTCAGCGAGTTTCGAGTGCGGCTGCTCGACGGTCAGTACCATGACGTCGACTCGTCGGAGATGGCGTTCAAGATCGCGGGCTCGATGGCCTTCAAGGATGCCATGGCCAAGGCCGCCCCGACGCTGCTCGAGCCCATCATGAACGTCGAGATCCGCACGTCCGAGGAGTTCATGGGCGACGTCATGGGGGATCTGTCCCAGCGTCGCGGCAAGCCGCTGGGCATGGAAGCCGAAGACGACCGCCAAATCATCAAGGCCACCGTTCCGATGTCCGAGATGCTCGACTACGCTCCGGCCCTGCGCTCGATGACCCAAGGCCGCTCGAGCTTCACCATGGAGTTCTCGCACTACGAGGATGTCCCCAAGCAGATCCAGAACAAGATCATCGAGGCCGCCCAGAAAGACGACGAAGGCTGACGCGCACGTCGCCATTGTCGATCTGAGGAACCTCGGGCCAGCGTCGGCTCGCTGGCTCGAGGTTGTCGGCATCACCAGCCGCTCCGATCTCGAGCGCGTCGGGGCGGCGGGCGCGTTTCAGCGCGTCCGCGATGCTGGATTCAGGCCGAGCCTGAATCTGCTGTACGCGCTTCAGGCCGCGCTGCTGGATGCCCACTGGACCGATCTGCCCGCGGAGCTCAAGGCCCAGCTGCGTCGAGCTGTCGAGGCCTCCAGCAGCACAACCGAAGAAGGTTGATTTGGCCGGGAACTTTTCCCGCCATCGGGCGTTATGACGGCTGATGATGTCGTTACCCGCCGCCGACGCCAACCCTCTCATTCGCTCCAAGGCCTTGGATTCCAGGGCCTTCGAACACCTCATCGATCAGCATGAGGATCAGCTGGTCAACTATTTGACCCGGCTGACCGGATGCCGAGATCGCGCCGAAGATCTGGCGCAGGAGACCTTCATCCGGTTCTACCGCAAGTTCCACCAGTACCGTGAAGAAGGCACCCTGGTCGCCTACCTGTTCCGCATAGCCACCAACCTGGTGCGCAGCGAGGAGCGGCGCAAGCACCGCTGGCGCAGGCTCCAGCCCGTGTTCTCCACCACGCGCCTGGGCTCGAGCGAGCCGCAGCCCAGCGACAGTCCGCAGTCCGCGGCCCTGGCCAGCGAGGAGTACCGGCAAGTGACGCGAGCTCTCGCATCCCTCGACCTGATCTACCGGGCACCGCTGGTGCTGCGTGAGATCGAGGGGCTGTCGTACCAGGAGATCGCGCGGGCTCTGGACTGCAGCGAAGGCACGATCAAGTCTCGGATTCACCGCGGGCGCCAGCTACTCAAACAAAAACTCACCCCCTACTGGAGCGGAGGCCAGCACTCATGAGCGACGATCGCGTCTCCCAGGCCCTGCGCTCGCTGCCACGAGAGCAGGCCAGCCCACAATTCAAGCGCGAGGTGCTGCATCGGCTCGACGTCGAACGAGCTCGTAAGCACCGCTGGGGACTGGCGGCCGCCGCCCTTCTCGCCCTGGCAATCGGCCTGGGCTGGCAGGAGCGACAGCATCAGGTCACCCAGCAGCAATCGACCGCACGGCTCCAGGCTCTGCTGGCAGAAAAGCAGGCCCTCGAAGAGGAGCTCCGCCAGCTGCAAGCCTTGACCGCCCAGGCCCGTCCGGTGGTCTACCTCGGAGGTAATGAAGAGGTAGATCTCGTACTCGATCTGGCCCGGCTTCGTAGCCGCGGGAAACCCTCGGAGCTGCCACAGAGTCCAGCGGCCGTTCGTCCCGCCTATTTCTCCAACCCCAAGATCACAGCGGCCAACAGAGCCGTTTACTGAGTGAGGTCACATGATGAAGACACCCACCCATAGTCCCCCGCATCGCCTTCCCTTGGTGCTTGTCGGCCTGATGCTCGCAGCGCCCGCCTTCGGAGATCGTCGCGATCGAGACTTTCCCATGGTGGTCGATCTCGAAGACTGCCCCGAAGTCCACGTTTTGGGCTCGGGAAACATCCAGATGCTGTCGCTCTCCCAGCGTGGTTTTCTCGGAGTTGAAACGTCAGAGCTCACGCCGGAGCTGCGGCGTCATTTCGGCGTCGTCGACGACGCAGGAATCATGATCTCGCGCGTCGTCGAGGACAGCGCTGCCGCAGCCGCGGGCCTCGAGGTAGGCGACATCATCACCCGGGTCGATGACGAGGAGATCACGTCTCCGAGTCGGCTGGGCTCGGTGATTCGACGCCAGGAGGGCGGTGCCGAGGTCGAGATCGAGTACTGGCGCGCCGGCGATCGAGACCTGACCATGGCGACGCTGGAAGAGCGCAAGGGCTGTGCTTTCGATGTCGGCACGTACCTCGAAGACCTCGACCTCGGCAGCCTCCATGAGCTGGGAACGCTCGGAATCCAGATCGGCGAGGGCGCTCTTGGAATCAGTGGCGAAGCCCTCGAAAGCGCCATGGAGGGCGTACGCGAGGCGCTCGAGAGCCAAGACTGGCAGCGTCACTTCGAGGGCCTCGAAGAGATCAATCTCGACGAGCTCGAGCGAAATCTGGAACGCGTCCAGCGCCGATTGGAGCGCCTGGAAGAACGCCTCGAGCGCGAGTACGGCGAAGATCTAGAAGACGAAGAAGACCGCGAAGATCGCGATCGCTCTCGCGGACAGTCGCTGTAGCTCAGCCGCCGCTGTTGATGCGCTCGGAGTAGGCTCTGACGAAAGCGGTCTGCTCCAGCTGCGGTAAGCAGCGCTCGAGCATATCTCGGGCCGAGACGCGGTCTCCCGATTCGTAGAGCGCCACCGCGAGGTAGAACTGATGCTCGGGCCGGCCGCTCTCGAACACCCCGCCGCGATCAAAATAGGTGACGGCAGCCTCCCAGCGCGACAGCCGATAGGCGACTTCAGCAGCGAGGAGCTGAATCTCACTGCGCTCGGGATGAGCATCGGCCAGCTGGTTGACCTGGCTCGACGCGGACTCGAGATCTTCGCGAGTCCCCGCCCGCAGTAGCTCCGTGAAGCGAGCGGTTTGCTCTGCCGTCGGGTCGACCCGTTCGATCGTGGGTTCTTGCGCCAGTGCCGGTGTCTCCTCGGAATCCCTCGTCGCCTCTTCAGCGATCTCTGAGGAATCTCCGTCCTGCTGAGCAGCATCGCCCTGGGAGGCTCCGTCCTGAGACGCGCCGTCCTGAGAGGTGCCGTCCTGAGAGGTGCCGTCCTGAGAGGTAACGTCTGGAGAGGTACCGTCCTGAGAGGCGCCGTCCTCGGAGGCCTCCTCTTGAGATGCAACCACAGCCTGCTCCGCCGACGCGGTCGACAGATCGTCCCCCGCTTCCTCGGGAAGCGCTCCCAGAGTTTCAGGCGTTTCGGATGTCTCAGCAGCGGGGCGACTCTTGCGGCCGCGCTTGATCGTTCGACTCAGCTGCCTGAGGGTCGAGCTTCGCACGTCGCTGTCCCGCAAGGTGGCCAACGCCAGCTCGGCCGCATCCCAATCGCCCAACGCAATATGACACCGGGTGCGCGCCAGGTTCAAAGCGCTCGGCGACTCCGATTCCGCACAGGACTCCAGGTCCACCAGCGCCTGCTCGCAAGCCCCTGAGCCGGCAGCGGCCGCGCGGCCACGAAGACAGAGGGCATGAGGATGTCCGGGCTGACTGCCCAGGACCGCTTCCGCCGCCGCTAAAGCGGCCGCGGAATCACCGTCCTCGAGCTCCAGCTCCGCCATCAACACCTGCCAGGTACCGTGGTGGGGCTCGGCCTCGATCCGCCGCTCCAGCTCGGCGCGGCGCTCGGCAGAAGGCATGGCGCGGATCTGCTCTTCGAGCTGCTGACGCGCGACACCGGCAAAGACCGGCAGCCGACGCAGCGCATCGTAGGGAATCTCCCGCCGCAGGTGACCTTCGAGCGCCTGGCGCTGGGGCATCGCCAGGTTCAGCTGCGAGAACGCTTCGAAGTCGCGCTCGACCTCGGAGATGCGGTCGAAGGTCCGACGCAGCGCCGTGGAATCGCCAACCTCGGCCTGGGCCAGGGCGAGGTAGACCAAGCAGTGCACTAGGGCCGAGGGCTCCTCCAGCATGCCGAAGCACGCCAGTCGCAAATCGGCAGCGGCCGTTGCGAAGTCACCCCGCTGATAGGCCTGGATGCCCTCTCCCTCGAGCTGCACATAGAACGGATCGAGCACCGCCCAAACGACGTTCGGAGCCGCCAAAATCGACAGTGCGACGAGCGCTACGACGAGCGCCTGCCTTGGCCGTCGCCGAGAACCTCTCAGCCGCTCTGAGGCGCGCTTACAAAGACCGCAGCTTCTGCTGCTGCTAAGAGGCTCGAACATTGACGCAGCTCTCTTTCCTCACCAAGGGCGACTCGAGCTCGCGCTCGGCGCGTCGATTCGCTTGGGTCCGCCCGTCGAGATCGGACGCTCTGCAGCCCGCCCGATAGGACGATTCTCCAGTACTGCCCTCGGGTTCTCTACCATCAATTCTCGCGCGACCGCCTCGCCCCGGGTCGAGGCGATCTGACGGTAGGCCCTGGAGAGTCCAGGGGGTCGAATTCTCGTGTTGTGACAGTCGCTCGCGATGAAGTGCACCGCGCCGTCGTCCAACAGCTGGAATGCGCAGTCACGGACCCAACGGGCAGCCTCCCCGGTGACGCTCATCGCGGTGATCTGCATCAAGGCACCATGGTCGATCAAGTCGTGCAGGAATCTGCGATCCCCCGCCAACCAGCGAAATCTCTCGGGATGTGCGATCACCGGATACCAGCCGCCGACCGAAAGCTCATGGATCAAGTCCAGGGGATCCGGACCAAAGCCCGGCGGATTGAGCTCGAGCAGCAGGTAGCGCGAGCCAGCCAGCGGCAGCAGGCTGCCGTTCGGCAGCTGATCCAGCTCACTCGCGCTGTCCGAGTTGATCGCGATCTCGCCACCCAAGAAGACTTCGAGATAGTCTGCTGCTGCTTCGCGGACCTCCCGCCAGAGCGCTTCCAAAGCGTCCCGGTCGTCGTTCAACCAGTACTCATGCCGTAGATGGGGCGTCGCAATGAGGGCGGTGCAGCCGTCTTCCGCCGCCATCCGGCACATCTCCAACGCCTCTTCGAGGCTCGCCGCGCCGTCGTCTATCCCGGGCAGCAAATGGCTATGCAGATCGATCATGACTTGAAACGTCTCGCGTCACCCGGCGTGACCGGATCGAGCACCCCACAGAATGCCGCACTGGGTCATGCGGCGTTGTGGGTCTTGGACGGCTCGCTCTTCTCCTCGTAGACGCCGTAGTACTGATATCGACGATTGTAGCCGGTCGGGCTGGTGCGGTAGCGATTCAGAACGGTGCCGAAGATCTTGAGCTCAGCGTAACGCAGCCGCTCTCGACAGAGTTTGGCATCGTCGCGCACTAGAACACCGGCTCGAGCGCAAATCACCAGGCCGTCGGTCAAGGGCCCAAGGATCACGGCGTCGGCCACCGGTAGCGCCGGTGGCGTATCGATCAGTACGAAGTCGAACCTGGCTCGGATCGCGGCGAGGAACTCTCGCATCCGATCAGAGGCCAGCAGCTCCGAGGGATTCGGCGGAATCGGACCCGAAGGACACGCATAGAGGTTCGGCACGCCGGTGTCGATGAACAGACTCTCGATATCGACCTTGCCGGTCAGGTAGTTCACCACCCCGAGGCGGTTGGAGATCTTGAAGACCTTGTGCATGCGGGGACGCCTGAGGTCGGCGTCCAGCACCAGGACCCGTCGACCGAGCTGAGCGAAGACGACTCCCATGTTGCAGGTCGTAGCCGTCTTGCCCTCGCCTGGCTCGGCCGAGGTCACCGCGACCACCTTGAGCTCGTCGGCACTCGACAACAGCAGCGCCGTACGCAACGAGCGGTAGGCCTCACACACCGCCAATCGCGGATTGGTGTGCGGCAGCAGCTCGATCTCCGGCTTGGGCTCGGCGTCTTCGGTCGAGCCACCCCGCCCCAGGCGCGGCCTTCCAGCTTCGGGCCTCGGGCTAGGAGCGTTGTAGCCGTAGCCATAGCTGTAGCCGTAGCTGTAGCCCTAGCCGCCGGTACCGTAACGCCGCAATCCACGCCCCCGGCCTCGGTCTTCCATGTCGGGCACGATGGCGAGGGTCGGAAAACCGATGATCCCTTCTAGCTCTTCTGGCGTCTTGATCGTGCGATCCAAGAACTCGAGCAGAAAGATGCCGGCGAATCCCAACGCCAGTCCCATGAACAAAGCCTGGCTGAGGTTGTTCTTCAAAGACGGTCGGAATGGCTTGGCGGGTACGATGGCACGATCCACGATGCGGACGTTGGACTCCTGGGATCCTTGAGTCCGCGACGCGATCTCGGTCTCCGATAGCCGCTTGGTCAGATCGTCCATGACCTGCTGTCGGGTTTCGATATAGGTGCGGTGTGTCGAATACTCCAGGGCGGTCGAGTTTTGGAGCCGGGCATCCTCTGCCAGCCGCCTCAACTCTTCCTCGAGACTCTGTTCTTCGCGCAGCGCCTTTTGGTACTCGGCGAACGCCTGGTTCTTGGTCTCGTTGTAACTGTCGGTGATCAACCGATTCAGCTGCCCCTTGAGATCGCTGATCTCCTCTCGCCGCCTGACCATCTCGGGCCAGGTCGGCAGAAAGTCCTCCAGCTTGGTCTCGTACTCGCTCTCGAGCAGGAAGAGCTGAGACTTGAGCTTGCTGACCTGGCCACCGGTATTGGTATTGGCGACGGTTTCGGGAGCCAGGGCCAAGATGCCCTTGTAGGCTGCGTCTTTCCCGATCCGCTCGGCCACCACGCTGTTGTACTGAGCCTCCAAGGTCCCTTGGCGCTCGAGCAGCGCCTTGCCTTCAGGATCCAGCGCTAGCTCGCCGTCTTGATTGGACAGCTCGTTGAGCTTCTTGCGGCGGGCTTCGATCTCCTGGCTCAGGGTATCGATCTGATCCGACAGCAGCGTCGAAGCCTGCCCGACGGTGACATGCCGGGTCTCGATACCCCACTCGATGAAAGCCTCGGCGTAGCCGTCGGCGATCTGCGCCGCCAGCTCGGGCGATGGCGACCGGAACGAGAGCTCGACCAGCTGCGTCTCTTTGATCGGCCTCACCGTCAGCCCGCCCTGGACGACCGCTGCCAGCTGGGCGAGCTCGATACTGGAGGAGGCGTCGATACTGTCTTCACCGCCGCCGGTCGCCGGCTTGCGACCCGTGAACACTGGGTGCTCGTACAGCCGCAGGTTCTTGACCACCCGCTCGGCCATACCGCGACTGCGCAGCAGGCGATACTGCGTCGGGTAGTACTCGAGATTCCACCAGTCTTCCAGCCACCCCCCCTGTCCCAGAGCATAGAGGGAGAGGCGCTTGCGCTCGATCTGGATCGTCGTGGTCGAGCTGTACTCTTTGGTGGTCAGCGTATAACGCACGAAAGCGTAAGCCGCGGCGAGCAGGACGCAAACCACCAGCAGCGGCCACCTGCGGCGTATGGCGTTGACGTACTTACTGAGATCCACACTGTCGTCAGTGTCCGCCGGCATCGGCAGCTCAGCGAGCTGGAAGTTCGGCGGTGCGTCGCGACGGCCGCGGTCGAAGCTACTGTGTTGCATCAGAAGAACGACTCCTTGACGATGATCAGGTCGCCATCCTGCAGCGGCACGTCCGGATCGCGATTGTTCAGGATACGCCTGAAGTCGACGACGATCTCGGTTCGCCCTCCTGACGGGTCTTCACGCTGTATGCGGATCTTGTTCGACGCGTTCTCGGTCAAACCGCCGGCCCGGGCCATGGCGGTCAGCAGCGTCGCCCGCTGCCCGGCCGGAAAGGTCAAGCTGCCGGTTTGCTCGATCTCGCCGATCAGCAGAATCGTGAGGTCTCGGGCCGGAGGCACGTTGATGAGGTCCCCCGCGAAGATCGGCAGATTGACTTTGGGGTTGCCGATCTCGATCAGCTCGTGGATCGAGATGCGCACCTCGTCACTCAGGCCGTTCCTGGCCAGACGCCGCACCACGATCTCTTCACCGTGGTTGTCGATCACCCCGCCCGCCTCTAGCAGCACATCGAGCAGCGTAGCCTGGCGCGGCACGGCGTGCTTGCCCGGTGAGCCGACGGCTCCCAGGACCGAAACTGGCCGGGATCGATAGTTGGTCACGGAGACCGTCACCGTCGCCTTGCGCAAGCCGCGCGCTTCCAAGCGCGTGCGGATCTGATCTGCCAGCTGAGTCTCGGTCTGTTCTTGGGCGTCGACCGTGCCGATCATCGGTAGATTGATCGTGCCGTCGTCCGCTACGGTGACTTCCTGGTTGAGCTCGTCGACTTCTTCGACGTGCACCTGAATCTGATCGCGCGGCCCGATGCGATACTGAATTCCGGTCCGGGTCTGTTGCGCCGCGGCTTCGACAGCCAGCAGCAAAACAGACCACAGGGCCAGCGCGGCGAGACTGCGGCAACATCTCATGATCCCTAGAATACAACAGAGTCAACAACTTGAGCTAGGAAGGGCCGGCCCATTGAAGGCGAAAACGCCACCGCTTTCCACGCGGGGTGCCGCCTCCCTTCCACCCGCGTCGTCCCGCTCATGAGCCGGCGACTCGCGACCGACAGGCGATCCGATGGGCCCTGGCGACGATACGACGTATCGCCATGTCCGTAAGGTGCAATATTGCGGCAGCAGAGCGCTTTGAGATACGCTTGGGGTACGATTCGCTTGGCTAAGGAGGAATCATGCGGACCGAAAAACTGACGACTGCTCTGGTCGTCGCCTTCAGCACCCTGCTCGTCACTCCAAACGACGTCCGCGCCCAAGGGGCGATCAACGTAGCGGCCGAAGATGTCGAATGCCTACCCATTGGAGACAATGGTGTCGCCTGGGGCCAGGTAGAGAACAATGTCCCAGATACGACGGTAAGACTCAACTTCCGTCGCATGCACGATGCGGTCGAAGACCTCTATTACGTGCACATGAAGCCCGGGAACCCCGGCAGATACTGGGGCGTCTTCCCGAAGGCCGAAGATCGGCAGCTCAATCGCCATGAGCTGATCGAGACGCGCGAGGAGATCCAAGAAGAATACCGCTGGGCTGCCTGGTGGAAGGTCAAAGAGATCACCGAAGATCGCGATCCCAACGATCCCCACGACAAAGCAGAGCTCGACGACGCGCTCTTGCGTGAACGCGCCAGTCTCGGTCGACAGCTGCCACGCGATTGGCTCGCCAAGATGGATGAGCCGACATTCCAAGACTGGCTGGAGCAGCTAGAGAACGAGCCGGCCGAGTACTACGTCTCGGTCCATGATGCCGACGGTCGCGAGCTGGCACGCTCTGCGACCAAGGTGACCGAGGTGCGCGAAAACTGCCGTGTCGACCTTTCGCCGCAGGAGCGAGGCGTCGCTGAGAACTTGACGGTTGGAGAGACCGCACACTGGCAGCGCGACGAGGAAGTCTTCCACTGGCTGTGCGATGGCATCGTCACCCGCATTGATCCGACCAACGTGCTGCGCGGCGACGGCATTTGCCGAGCCTGCGTGATCGCCTGGTACAAGAAGAAGCAGGTCTTGCTGGCGACCGCTCTGGTACCTGTCAGCACTGGCGTCATCATCGACAAAGACCCGCAGCCGCCGGTCTCCCAGGACTGCCCAACGCCCTGAGTCCTGCCCGGTCACGAGCCGAGTCGATCCCTGACGCTCGAGCTCCAGCTGCTGAGCCTCAACGCCTGCCATTGCCTTCGGGTATGGCAGGCGTCGGCACTTCAGGGCCTTCCCAAAGAGTGCTAGACTGCCCATCTTTCCCAGGAGCTCTAGGGATCTATCCTGGTTTGATCGGGTAGGGATTTTTATCGGTTCGCTGGAACCGACGGGGGCGGAGCCTATCTGCCCGAGCTCTCAACACCACTATGTCCAACGTCCTTCATCGACATTCACGAGTCTTCGTCGCCGGCCATCGTGGGCTGGTCGGGTCCGCTATTGTGCGGCGGCTGGAAGCCGAGGGATTCACCAATCTACTCACCGCCAGTCGCGATGAGCTCGATCTGCGCAACCAAGCCGACGTCAATCACTGGTTTCGCGACCAGCGTCCAGAGATGGTTTTCTTGGTCGCCGGCACGGTCGGCGGAATCTTGGCCAATTCGACGCGTCCGGCCGAGTTCATTTACGACAACCTCCTGATCCATGCCACCACGGTTCATGCGGCGCACCTCTACGGTGTCGAAAAGCTGATGTACCTGGGTAGCTCCTGTATCTATCCGCGCGCGTGTCAGCAGCCGATCAAGGAAGAGTATTTGTTGACGGGACCGCTCGAGCCAACCAACGAGCCGTACGCGGTCGCCAAGATTGCCGGCATTCGCCTCTGTCAGTCGTACCGACAGCAGTATGGCGACCGCTTCATCTCGGTGATCCCGACGAATCTCTACGGCCCCAATGACAACTTCGATCTCGACAGCTCGCACGTGCTGCCGGCCCTGATCCGGAAGGTCCACGAGGCCAAGATCATGGGGCGCGAAGAGGTCGTGGTCTGGGGGAGCGGGACGCCACGCCGAGAGTTCCTACACGTCGACGATCTCGCCGACTGCTGCGTCTTTCTGATGCGCCACTACGACGGTGAGCTTCCGCTCAATGCCGGCACCGGTGAAGATCTGACCATTCTCGAGCTGGCCGAGCTCATCCGCCGGATCGTCTACCCCGAAGCCAGGATCGTGCTGGACGCCTCGAAACCGGATGGCATGCCTCGCAAGCTGCTGGACGTTCAGCGCGTGGAAGCGCTCGGCTGGCGCTACAAGATCTCGCTGGAAGAGGGCATTCGGAAGACCTACGAGTGGTTCCTGGAGCATCACGCGGCAGCTCGCGAGCCCGCGGAAGTCAGCCATTGAGCCCGTCACCGAGACGCGTCGTCATGCCGATTCTCAAACAGGAAATCGATCTCCACCCGCCGAGCCTCTTCGAATCGAGCCGGCCACCGTGGCAGGTCGCCTACGTGCGCAGCCGGCACGAAAAGGCGCTGGCACGCTACCTCCTGCGGCATGACATTCCGTTTTATCTACCGCAGTATCTGCAGGAGAAACGAGCCGACACGCGACGCCGCGCCGCCAGCCTGCCGCTCTTTCCGAGCTACGTTTTTCTCCCCGTCTCTGCCAGCCAACGTCGCAAATCCCTCGAGAGCAATCTGATCGTGAGGCTCATCGAGGTCTTCGATCAGACGCAGCTCCATCGTGAATTGACAGGGCTCTGGGAGCTCCAGATCTCGGGAGCCCCCCTAGTGCCGCACCCCTATCTCGAAGTCGGTCACGAAGTCGATGTGGTCTCCGGACCTCTCAAAGGCTGCCGGGGCACGATCCAGCGAAATCACGGTCAGCTCAAACTCGTGGTCTCGGTAACGCTGTTGCGGCGCTCGGTCGCGGCCACGCTGGATCGCGAGGCCGTGGTGCCGGTAGCGCTACCCTCCCAGGGGGCCCGGCTCACTCGTTCGAGCGCTGCCATCTAGTCACGCCCTTCCTCAGCAACGGGCCGACAGCGCGCCGTTGTGTTCGTGCCCTAGCGCTCCCCCGGCCGGTTCGAACAGCGCCAGCGAGCTTCACCAGGAATCTGCCCATGACATCAACCCCGACGAAACACAACGTAACAACCCAGCGGGACTCAGAATGAACTGGAACGACCAGGTCGTACTCGTAACGGGCGGCACCGGCTCTTTCGGCCAGCAGTTCACCCGCACCCTGCTCGACGAGTACTCGCCCAAAAAGCTGATCATTTTGAGCCGCGACGAGCTCAAGCAGCACGAGATGCGGCTCGCCGGTTTCGATGACCCCAGGCTGCGGTACTTCATTGGCGACGTCCGTGACGTCGAGCGTCTCCGGCGCGCCATGACGAAGGTCGATATCGTGGTGCACGCTGCGGCTCTCAAGCAGGTCCCGGCTTGTGAGTACAACCCGATCGAAGCGGTGCTGACCAACATCATGGGAGCCCGCAACGTGATCGACGCCGCCCTGGACTGCGGCGTCAGCCGGGTGGTCGCGCTTTCGACCGACAAAGCGGTCAACCCGCTGAATCTCTACGGCTCGACCAAACAGGTAGCGGAGAAGCTATTCGTACAAGCCAACGCCTACAGCGGCGGCTCGGAAACCCGGTTTTGCTGCGTGCGTTACGGCAACGTCGTCGGCAGCCGCGGCAGCGTCATCCCCTTGTTCTTGCAGCAGCGTCAACAGGGCCAGCTGACCGTGACCGACCCGCGGATGACCCGCTTCTGGATCACGCTCGAAGAAGGCGTGCGGCTGGTGATCCGCGCGATCGAGGAGTCTCACGGTGGCGAAGTCTTCGTGCCCAAGATTCCGAGCATGAACTTGGTCGACTTGGCCCAGGCGGTAGCTCCGGAATGCGCGGTTCGCGAGATCGGTATCCGACCGGGTGAGAAACTCCACGAAGCCCTGATCTCCGAAGACGAGAGCCGCCAGGCGGTCGAGCTCGAGGACCTGTTCGTGATCTTGCCCGCCCATCCCTGGTGGTCCGGCAACCATTGGCAGAACGGAAACACGCCCGCCGAGGGCTTCAGCTACACCAGCGACAACAACTCCCAGTGGCTCTCCGTCGACGAGCTCCGCGCCTTGATCGCTAGGTTCGAATCGTGAGCCGCTTTCCAGCTCTCGCCCGATGAAGCAATACCTTCCCTACAGCCGGCAAGACGTCGACGATGAAGACATTCGAGCTGTCACCGAAGTGCTCCGCTCGGATTGGTTGACGACGGGTCCACAGGTCGACGCCTTCGAGCAGGCGGTGATCGAGGCTACCGGAGCTTCCCATGCCGTCGCGGTCTCGAACGGCACCGCCGCCCTACACGCCGCGATGTTCGGCCTCGGCATCGGTCCGGGCGACGAAGTGATCGTGCCCGCCATCACCTTTGCGGCCACGGCAAATAGCGTCGTCTACCAGGGCGGTACGCCTGTCTTCGCAGACGTCGACCCGGAGACCCTGTTGATCGACCCGGCTTCCGTACAGGCGCTGATCTCGCCGCACACGCGGGCCATCG
>JBCCEE010000058.1:0-27866 GCA_039030415.1 Acidobacteriota bacterium | reverse complement strand
CGCGCCGGCGGCATCGTCACTCCCCCCGAGATCCAGCAGCAGCTCGGCGGGCTGTAACCCTACGCCCTGCGCGGCATCCAAACATTGCCGTGGTCCGAACGACCTATTGCGATCTAAGATAGTGAGATCGAAACTCTTCGCCTACGACGCCCTAGCAAGACAACGCCCTAGCGAGACAACGTCCAGCGAGACAACGTCCAGCGAGACAAAGCCCAACGAGACAACGCCATGAGCGATCTGAATATTACTCTCACTGACGCAGCGCGGCTGAAGTTCATCGACTTCCTGGCCGCTGAGGAAGAACCGAACCAGGTGATCCGCCTGGCGGTCGCCGGCCACGGCCCGACCGGCTTCAACTACCAGCTCGACGTGGTCAAGCACGCCGACGTCGAAGACCATATCCGGCTCGACTACGAGAATTTTCGCCTGTTCGTCGAGCCTTCGAGCCGCGAGTCGCTCAACGACGTCAAGATCGATTTTCTCAAGCGAGGCCTCGAATCGGGCTTCCACTTCGACAACCCGAACAGTCGCTGGAGCGATCCGATCGCGCAGCGGGTGCAAGATGTGCTCGACCAGCAGATCAACCCCGGGGTGGCCAGCCACGGCGGCTTCGTCCAGCTGCTCGACGTCAAGGACGCCACCGCCTACATCTCCTTGGGCGGCGGCTGCCAGGGCTGCGGTATGGCCGACGTCACGCTCAAGGAAGGCATTGTGGTAGCGATCCAGGAAGCGGTGCCGGAGATCCAAGCGGTGCTCGACCGCACGGATCACGCTGCTGGCAAGAACCCCTATTACCAAGGGGCCGGCGGCTCCCCCTTGGCCTGATCCGCCCGCGCTCGACTCGCCTCACCGACGCCACGACATCAGCCAGGCGCGCTCGCCGGCGTCGAGGAAGCCGAGCGCCAGCAGTGCGATCGGAAAGCCCAGGCACGATAGCGCCGCGTGCCAGGCCACTCCAGCCCACATACCGGCGGGCTCGAACGCCACTGCCGCGGCGTAGACTGCGGCGCCGGCCAGCGCCAGGGTGAGCAGGCGACGCATCTCGTAGCGGACGGGATGAGCGGACTGGCTGACGACCGCGGTACCGGCGGCGATGAAGAGGAAGGTGGCGGTAGTGGTCCAAGCGGCGCCGAGGGCGCCGTAGCGCGGCACCACCCATAGGTTCAGCCCGAGGTTGAGCACCGCGGCGAAGCCCGAGATCATCGTCAGGTAGCGGGTGCGACCCGCGATGTGGACGCCGGGACTCAAGCAGTAGTGGATGCCATTGAAGACGTAGCCCAGCGCCACCGGCACCACCATCAGGTAGGCCTGATCGTAGGCTTCGCCGACGAACGGCGTCAGCACGGCTCGCGCCATCAGCGACAGGCCGAGCCAGCCCCAAACCAGCGCCAGCAGCAGGTAGGTCAGCACCCGGGCGTAGGACGCCTTGTGGTCGTCGCGCTTGCTGATCGAGAACGACACCGCCGGCCAGGCGAGCTGAAACGGCCACACGATCGCCATCTGCAGCACCATCGCGATCTTGTAGCCAACGCCGTAGACCGCCACCTCCTCGAGACTGCGGTAGATGCGCAGGACGTAGCGGTCCGACATGTCGATCGCCCAGCTGGCCAGCATCACCGGCACCAGCAGCACGCCGAAATGCAGCAGCGGTCGCACCAGGCGCCGCTCCGGGCCGTTCCACACTTCATGCCGCACCATCCACAAGCCGAGAGCCAGCGCCAGCAGGCTCGAGATCAGGTTGCCCCATAGCACCCCCAGGATGCCCATCTCATAGCGCACCACCAGCACGATGTTGAGCGCCATCGCCGGCACGAACTGGGTCAGATTGAGCCACACGAAGGCCAGCGCCTGCTCGCGGGCTCGGAAGCTCGCCAGGATGATCGCCATGACGCTCAGCACCACCGCCGTCGCCACCGACAGCTGGATCAGCGGCCCGCGGCCCGCTTCGCCGATCACCCACACGCCGATCGGCTCGGCGAAGACCGCCAGCAGCGAGCCCACCACCAGCAGCACCGGCAGATCGAGCAGCAGGGTGGTCGACAGGATGCGCGACTTCTCGCGCTCGCCCTCGCAATCGCGGTGGTAACACTTGGTGAGCGCCGACGGCAGGCCGAGCAGCAGGCCGGCGAAGAGAACGCCCGACAGCGCGTTGAGCAGCTCGAGTACGCCGTATTCGGCCGGGTCGAGGAAGCGCGTATAGAGCGGCAGGAGGAAGAACGCCAGGCCGCGGCGCGCCAGCTCGCCAATGGCGTACAGCCCGCTCGATCCGCCGAGTCGCTTGAGGTCGGAGAGGGCTCCGCTCATTGCTGCTGGGGGTTCGTCGGCGGCTCGCCGCGGTGCAGCCGCAGGTAGAACGCCTCGGTGAGACGCGCCACTTCGTCCCAATCCGGCTGCGAGCGGGCGCGCTCGAGCGCCCGCCGCCGGTAGTCTTCGACCACCGCAGGATCGTCGAGGATCTTGGCCAGCGCCGCGCGCAGCGCCGCGACGTCGTCCGGCGGGAACACCAGGCCCGCCGAGCCAACGACTTCGAGATTCTCCGGGATATCCGTCGTCACGATGCAGTTGCCGTAGCTCAACGATTCGAGCAGCGCGATCGACAGCCCCTCCATGACCGACGGCAGAATGAAGGCGTAGCAGGCGCTGTAGAGCTCTTCCATGACCTCACGGCCCACCCGCCCCAAGAACACCACCTCGTCCCACGCCGCCGCCTCGATCCGCCGAATGTAGTCGTCCGAATAGCTGGTGCCGCCCGCCACCACCAGCTTCTTGTGGCGCGCCAGCGGACGCAGCGCCTCGAGCAGAGTGTGGACGCCCTTCTCCGGCGAGATGCGGCCGGCGAACAGCAGGAAGCCGTCTTGCTCCAGGCCGTGCTCGGCCAGGACATTGATCGGCCGCGGCTCGCCGAGCACCACCGCGTTGGGAATCATCGTCGGCGTCCGGCCGTGCTCGCGCTGATAGTGCTGCTGCAGGGTCTTGGACACGACCGCCGTCGCGGTCGGGCAGCGCGCCGACGCCCATTCTCCGAAGCGCAGCGAGTTGCGGGCAAACCAGCCCCACTTGGCCCGCTGCCAGTCGAGTCCCCGTACCGAGACCACCGTCTTGTGACCGACCAGACGCGGCACGAACGACAGCGGTGCCGAGCCGATCGCATGGTATTGGACGATGTCGAAATCGCGCAGCAGGCAGTCGAAGGTCCCCAACAGACTGTGCGACAGCGTCTCCAGGTGCTTGCTGCGCAGCGACGGCAGGCGCCGCACCCTGATGCCGCGATGGCTCGCGACGTCCGGCGTGAAGTAGCTCCGGCAGTAGGCCGTGACCTCGTGCCCCCGCTCCGCCAGCCGCGAGCCGACCTCCTCATAGTAGGTCTCGATGCCACTGTAGGTGCCGATCACCCCGCGCGCACCGAGGAACGCGATCTTCAGGGATTCAGCCGGCAACAGTCCATTCCCGGGGAACGTGGTACATCTTCGAGGAAAAAGCGTGGATGAGCGTGTCGGGAGAGTCGGCCCCTCAGCGGGCACGCCTCGGCGATACTTCTACGGGGGAGACGCCATCACCCAGTGCGTCTCCGACGGACACGTCGTGAACGCGCATCCTACCTTTTGTAGCAAGTTTCGTGTAGCCGGAGTCCTACCCCCGTCGACCTGCGCCCCGGCTGTTATGACCTGCCGGCTAGAGCGCTCTCGTATTCGGCCAATCGCGCCAGCCCCGACTCGACGTCGAGCTGGGGACGGTACTCGAGCCCCGCGGTGGTCGCTTCGAGATCGGCCAGCGAATGGCGTACGTCGCCCTTGCGCGGCGGTTCGTGGGCCGGCGCGGGGCCGCCACCGGACAGGCGACGGATCCACTCCGCCAGCTCGTTGACCGTCGCCCGCCTTCCCGAAGCCACGTTGTAGGCGCCGCGAGCCGCCTCGGCCGGCGCCCCGGCCGCCAGCAGATTGGCACTCACCGCATCGCCGACGTAAGTGAAGTCGCGACTCTGCTCGCCGTCGCCGTAGATCACCGGCGCTCGGCCCTCGCGGTAGGCGGCAAAGAAGCGCGGAATCACCGCCGCGTAGGGTCCATCGTGACGCTGGCGGGGACCGAAGACGTTGAAGTAGCGCAGGCCGACGAGCTCCATGTCGTAACAGCGCTGAAAGACCCGCGCCAGATCTTCGTTCATCTTCTTGCTCAGGGCGTAGGGAGACAGTGGCTCACCCTCCACCCCGACGCGTTTGGGCAGCTCGGCACTGTCGCCATAGACCGACGAAGACGACGCGTACACCACCCTTCGGATGCCCGCATCGCGCGCCGCGGCGAAGAGGTTGGCGGTGCCCGAGACGTTGACGGCCAGCGACGTGGCGGGATCCTTCAGCGAACGCGGCACCGAACCGAGCGCCGCCTGATGGAACACCAGCTCCATCCCGTCACAGGCGCGGCGGCAGACATCGGTATCGCGCAGGTCGCCTTCCAGCAGCTCGATCTCATCCTCGAGATGCGCCAGGTTCTCGCGCCGCCCGGTCGCCAGGTTGTCGAGCACCCGCACCCGCGCACCCGCCGCTACCGCCGCGTCCACCAGGTGCGAGCCGATGAAACCGGCCCCGCCGGTGACCAGCACACCGGTCCCTGCAAGCTCAGGCTGTGGCATCTCGAAGCTCCCGAGAAACGGTGTTCATCGTCCCCTCCCGTCCGCCGATGATATCGGAAGCGAACGCGGCGCGTGTTGGCGGCGCGGTGTCTCCAGGCCCGGCTCAGGCCTTGATGCGCAGGCTCTGCGGGCGCTCGATCGAGGCGCTCGAGAACTCGCCGCTGCCGCTCCGGCGCAGACCTTCCAAGACCACCGGTACCGTCCAGAGCAGCAGTTTGAAATCCAGCCACAGCGACCAAGTGTCGATGTACTCGAGATCGAGCTCCATCCACTGCTCGAAACCGATCGAGCTACGACCGCTGACCTGCCACAGACAGGTCAGACCGGGCGGCACGCTGAAACGCCGGCGGTGCTGGTCGTCCTCGAAGCCCTTGAAGTCACGGATCGGCAGGGGACGCGGACCCACCAGGCTCATGTCGCCCTTGAAGACATTCCACAGCTGCGGCAGCTCGTCGACGCTGGTCTGGCGCAGGAAGGCGCCAATGCGGGTCACGCGCGGGTCGTTCTTGATCTTGAAGACCGGGCCGCTGACCTCGTTGAGATGCTCGATCTCGGCCAGCTTCTGCTCGGCGTCCGGCACCATGGTGCGGAACTTGAACAGACTGAACGTACGCTTGCGGAAGCCCACCCGCTCCTGCACGAAGAACACCGGCCCCTTCGACGTCAGCTTGATCGCCAGCGCCGTCATCAGGAACAGCGGCGCTAGAGCGATCAGCAGGACCGCCGACACGCAGACGTCGAACAGCCGCTTGATCAGCTGCTGGCCTTGCCCGGTGGTACCGCTCTCCAGCGTCAGCACCGGCATGTTGTGGAACGACTCGATCTTGGCCTCCGCCAGCTTCGGCTCCGCGAACTGCCATAGGAAACGTACCGTGATGCCCTGCACTTCGCAGATGCTGAGGATCCGCGACGACTGCTCGTACGACTTGCTGAACGGCAGCGCCACCACCACCTCGTCGACCACGTGGTCCGACAGGTACTGGCTGAGGTTGTCGAAGCTGGCTACCAGCTCACCGCGGCGCAGCACGGCATCAGAGCCTTCCCATTCGTCGTCGACGAAACCGAGGATCTCGTATCCCAGCTCCGGATTGCCGCGCAGCATGTCAGCGAAGTAGAGGGCTCGGGAGTTGGTGCCTACCACCAAGACATTGCGCAGATTGCGACCGCGGACTCGCGCCCGCTCGAGGATGAAACGTACCGAGAGCCGGCCGATCACGGTCAGCAGAGAGCTCAAGGTCCAAAACGTGAGCAGGAATTCCGGGTTCCGCAGCGGAATGTTGAGGATCGAAGCGGCGCTCGAGATCAGCAGGCTGCCGAGGGTCGTCGCCCAAAAGACGTCCAGCGCCTCGCGATGCCGCGTGACCAGGCGCCGGGAGCCGTAAAGCCCCAGGCGGTAGAACACCAGATGCCAGGCGATCCACAGCACCACCAGCAGCGGCACGTTCTCGAGCCGCGCCTGCTCGGCGATCACGGTCGCCAACGAATTAGCCGTCGACAGCCAGTAGGCCGCCACCAACGCCACCGACATGATCAACAAGTCCACCAGCTTGAAGGACTCGTGCAGCAGATGTCGGTGGGTGGGAATCACGCGTCTTGTCCGAAGTCTTCCGCCATCGAGCTGTCGAGCTCGAACGCCGGTTGAAGTTTCTGGCCTCGGCTGTCGGGCCACAGGATCAGCATCAGCAGGGCGCCCATTAGCAGCGGTAGCTCGATCATCGTCATGCTCCTGGCATCCGGTCAGCTGCGGTTTCGGTAGAGACCCGAGTGCTTCGCCTCATAATGCACAGGCTAAGAGTTGTACCTTACGGCCAGTATTACAGGTCTGACAAAGCTACGTAAGGTTTGCGTTGCGGCGCGTCTCAGCCAGCCGGATCGCGAAGCGCGACAATCCCCAAATCGCATCTGCTGTAAACAATGGGTTTACACCTCTAAACTTGAAGCCAAGGCCAGATCATCGCCGCCAGATTTGGCGCCACACAGTCATATTGCGAAAACAAAATATCTTCTCCCCAGCCTTGAATCGCCCCGCCAACATAACGGTCTTTTATGACGGCTGATCTGTCGCTCCAAAGCGCCGCCAGCTGACGCGCGCGAGGGCTGAACCTCTATGGCTCTAGGGGCTCGAAGAGCGCTCCGCAATGCGATCCCGGTAGACCGCCGCCTGCGCCACAACCGCCGCGGCGTCGACCGTCAACACCTTGCCCTGCTCCATGACCACTCGACCGTCGACAATCACGGTGTCCACATCCGACGCCTTGGTCGAGTAGGTGAGCAGCGAATAGGCGTTGTAGTGCGGCTGCTGGTGGAAACCGTCGGTACCCACCACGATCACGTCCGCCCGCTTGCCGACCTCGAGCGAACCGATCTCGTCCTCCATGTCGATCGCCCGGGCGCCGTCGATCGTCGCCATGCGCAGGGCGTCGCGCGCCGTCACCAGGGTCGGATCTTCGCGCGACACCTTGTGCAGCTTGGCGGCACTGTCGATCTCCTCCCACAGATCGAGGTCGTTGTTGCTGGCCGCCCCGTCCGTCCCGAGGCCGACCGCCACTCCCGCCGCCCGCAGCTCCGGCACCGGCGCCACGCCGACCGCGATCTTCATATTCGACTGTGGGTTGTGCGCCACGCCCACGTTGTGCTTGGCCAGCAGCGCGATCTCCTCAGCACTCGGCCAAACCATGTGCGCCGCCAGCATGCGATCCTCCAGGATGCCGAGCGACTCCAGATAATTCACGGACGACATGCCGGTCTGGCTGGTAATGCGCTCGATCTCTGCCCGATCCTCCGCCAGGTGGATCACCAGCGGTACGTCGAGCTCCGTCGCCAGCGCGTGGGCCTCCTTCAGATGCTCCGCCGACACCGTATAGGGCGCGTGCGGCGCCACCGCCGGCGTGATGCGCGGATGATCCTTCCAGGCCGCCACGAACGTTCGCATGCCGGCCACCGCCGACTCCCACGTCTTGTGATCCGGCGCCGGGAAATCGATCAGCGTCTCACCGAGCACCGCCCGCATGCCGCAGGCGTCCACCTCCTCGGCGATCTCGCCCTCGAAGAAATACATGTCGACGAACGTCGTCGTGCCGCCGCGCAGCATCTCGAGGCACCCCAGTCGCGTGCCCCAGCGCACGAACTCCTCGTCGACGTGTTTGGCTTCGGCCGGGAAGATGTGATTCTCCAGCCAGTCCATCAGCTTGAGGTCGTCCGCCAGGCCCCGGAACAGCACCATCGGTACGTGGGTGTGGGTGTTGATCAGCCCCGGCATGATGATGCCGCCGCCGGCGTCGACCCGTCGCGACGCGCCATACTCCGCCGCCAGCTCGCTCGCCGGCCCAATCGCCACGATCCGGCCATCCGCCACCGCCACCGCGCCGTCTTCGATGATCGTATCCGCCGCGTCCATCGTCACCACCGTCCCACCGGTGATCAACAGCGGACCCTCGATCGCGCCGGTCGGCCCCGCCGCCTCCGGCTGAGCCGTCGTGGGCTCCTGCGTCGCGGGCTGACAGGCGATTAGCAACAGCACTGCGACCATCAACCCAGCCGTCATCATTTGGCCGAGACATCGGCCAATAACTCTTTTTGATCCTTGGTGTTTCATCCCCTCAGGTTACCTCAGTCGAGGGTGGACCAAGAAGCCCCGGCCTGCCGTTGGCTCTTGGTGAGCTGCCTCGGAGCACTGAAGCACACGCATCGGAGCTATCGGCCAGCTCTTTGGATCAAAACAAGCCGTTTGATCATAAATTGCGGTCTCTGCAAGGTGCAGATACCGCAATCGAGGCAAAATCGTGGTCTCTGCACGGTGCAGACACCGCGATTGAGCTTCAAGTGGGGTCCCGCACGGTGCAGAACGTGCAATCGAGGCAAAAACGTGGTCCCTGCAAGGTGCAGACACCGCAATCGAGGCAAAATCGCGGTCTCTGCACCTTGCAGACACCGCGATTTACGAACGGCCGCAGAGCCTCGGGGAGCTCACTCCGCGACGCCCGGAAAAGCCCGTGAAATCGCCCGGCACGTCATGGACAGTCCTGGTGGCCTTGAAGATCACAATGCCACGGGCGTCTGTGACGCCTTGCTCGATCATCTGGTGCCACTCAATACCCAGATAGGCAATGAACAAGTGCGACATCGTCGCCATTCGTGGCCAAGGCGGCAATAAGAGAATCTCACTGCCCGCAGCAGTGCTTCGCGTCCCGCTATCCGGCTATCTACTAATTCCTTAGTTGACATGCCAGAAGACATCCTTTATTCTTCTTGGGACGATGAGATTCCGAGCCAAGAGCAAACGATATGGCACGCAAAAAATCACCCACACTGACTGACGCAGAGCTGCAGGTCATCCGTGTCCTGTGGCGTCTCGGATCATGCACGGTTCGTGAGCTGGTACAGGCCCAGAACCGCACGCCGCCGCTCTCTTACAGCTCCGTCGCCACAATCTTGAAGATCCTCCACAAGAAGGGTCACGTACGCTACGAAACCGTCGGAAGGTCGTTCCGCTATTTCCCGGTTTTGGACGAAGAGGAAGCAGCCAGCGACGCCGTCAGCTATGTGGTTTCACGCTTCTTCAAGAACTCTTCGAAGCAGCTGGTGCTGAATGTGCTGGCTTCTGAGGGCATCGATTCCACAGAGCTCGAGCGCCTGGAACGCTTGATCGAGTCGCATGAAGGGAATCGCTCATGATTCCCATGGTTGAAGCTCTGGATCCGGCCGCTCGCACAATCGTGCAAGCGATGCTAGAGAACATCTTGAAGGGGTCGGCGCTGGCACTCCTGGTTTGGGGCGTGATGCGCTGCTTTCCCAAGGCCGACGCGACCACCAAATCTGCTGCCTGGGGCTTTTCTCTGCTCGCTCTGCTGGCGCTGCTCCTGATCGCGCTCGGCGTCCCGCTCATGGGAGACAATGCGGCGCGTCATACGGTCGGCACGGAGCGGATCGTCGTCGAAATGCCGGCAGCTCCCGCGGACGCTTCCGAGAGCCAGCCACCCCAGCGGGTGATCGCAACGATTCCCGCACCCGCAACCGCCGGCGTGGATCCGGCGGCCGCGATCGAGCGCCCTTTCCTGGAGCTGTCTCTACCGGCTCCGTGGCCGGCCGTCCTGCTGTTCTCGCTGCTATCGATCGCAGCCTTCAACATTTTGCGGGTGGGCTGGAGTTATGTCGGTCTTCAGCAGCTCAAGCGCAACAGCTGGCCGCTGGACGCAGCCCTGGAGGAGCGGCTGAGCCACTGGCAAGAAGTCTTGGGGAAAGCTCGACCGATCCGGCTTCGGGCGTCGAAGGACATCTCGACACCTCTGCTGGCCGGGCTCAAGGACCCGACGATCCTGATCCCAGAAGACATGGCGCATGCGCTTTCCGAGACGGAGCTGGACTACGTGCTGGTGCACGAGCTAGCCCATCTTCGCCGCCGCGACGACTGGTTCAACCTGTTCCAGGCCGTGACCGAAGCCTTGCTCTTCTTCAATCCCGCCGTGCGCTTCATCAGCTCACAGATCGGCGTTCAGAGAGAGATCAGCTGCGACGACTGGGTCGTCAAAGTGACCGGCGACGCCAAACCCTACGCCGCGTGTCTCACGCGGCTGGCGAGACTCAGCCTTGCTCGGGCTCGATACTTCCCGGCAGCTAGCGCTGTCGCTCACAAGAGCCACATCACAAGGAGAATCGAAATGCTGCTTGACTCGAGAAGAAATCCGAATCCTCGCTTCTCCCGTTCACGCCTCCTGAGCCTGTGCGTCGGCATGGTGGCGGTCATCGCTCCTCTCGTCTTCACCTCACCGGTGATCTCGCTGCCCGGTAGTCAGGAAGTCAACAAAGACCTCACCGAGATCGTCCAACACACCATCTACGGCACCTACCCGGAAGAGGAGCGCGTCGAGATCCTGCTGGCGATCGGGCCGGCTTGTTTACGCGACGCCGCGCTGAAAACAGCATATTTCGAGGCCGTGGATTCGATCGCTGACGACGAGAACCTCAGGACGCTTCTCTCGGGTCTCTTGGCCAGCAGCTGGCTGGGCCGCGACCTCCGCGGCGAACTGCTCGAAGCCGCACACCAGGGTTTCAGCGCCGAGGACCGGCTCGCCGCTTTTCTAGTGGACAACGCGGAGTACTTTCTTGGTGAGAAGGCCCTGCGGCAGCAGATCCATCGCATCGCTAAAGACATGGCTTCCGCAACGAATCGCGAGCTCGTCTTTGCCGAGCTGCCCGGCGTTGCAACCGAGTCCACTGGTGGCACTTCATCAGACTCGCCATCGCAAGCCGTCGCCCAGCATCGCCATAGCCACGTCGAAGATGGCGACGCGCCCCCGAGCGACGCGCAGTTCGAGCGCTACCTCGCCGACCTGGCCTCACAAGATCCGCGGGCCCGGGCAACCGCCAGCTTCAAGCTGGGCCAGCTGCGCCAATCGGCAGTTCCCGCGATTCCCCAGCTGATCGACCTGCTGGTCGATGAGAGCTTGGTCAAGCGCGACGAGGCGCTCACCAGCCGCTGGTGGGGTGCGTCGTGGGAGAATCGAGCCGACACCTCGCCGGCCGAAGAGGCTTCGAAGGCTCTGCTCTACATCGGCCGGGAGATCGAAGAGCCGCTGCGCCAGGCGCTCCTGGATCCAGCTTGGGAAGGCAAGGAACGGGCATCCTGGGCCCTGAAGATGGTCAGTCAGTTCGACTGATCATCCTCTAGCGGCCGCCTGACAAACTCCAAGGCTGGAGGGATCTGTTTTGGCTTCTTTTTTTCAAGACCTGCGCTTTAGCCTCCGCCTGCTTCTCAGGCGTCCCGGTATGACCCTCCTAGCCGTGGTCTCGATGGCTTTGGGTATCGGCGCCACGACGGCTATCTTCAGCGTCGTCAACGGTGTCCTGCTGCGCGCTCTACCTTACGACGCCCCCGAGAAGCTGGTGATGCTGTGGGAGAGCAATGCCTCCCGTGGCGACACCCAAAGCCCGGTCTCGCCGCCGTTGATGGTCGACTGGCAGAACGAAACTCGGCTCTTCGACGAGGTTGCAGCCTACTCGCGCAGCTTCAAGATCACCAACAACGAAGGCCGCCCGGAGCGTGTCCGCACCGCGGACATCACCGCCAACTTGTTCAAGCTGCTGGGTGCCCGGCCTCACCTGGGGCGGCTTCTCGAGCCAGGTGAGGACGGGCCGGGTCGAGAGCGCTTGGCGGTGGTGAGCTACCGTCTGTGGCAGAGCCGCTATGGCAGCGACCCTGACGTGGTGGGTCAGTCGTTGGATCTAGACGGCACGCCCCACGAGATTATCGGCGTGCTGCCGGCCGAGTTCGATTTCCCCGCCGACATCGACCTGTGGCGTGCGGTTGGCTTCAATCCGCTCGTCATAGGCCGCAATGCCCGTTTCCTGAGCCTCGTCGCCAGGCTCGCGCAGGACGTCGAGACCCAGCAAGCCGAGCAGCGGCTGGGCGATCTCGCCCGGCGTTTGGAGGAGGAGCATCCGGACAGTAACACCGGATGGAGTGCGCGGGTCATACCGCTGCGCGAACAGCTGGTCGGCTCGGTACGCGCGATCCTGCTGGTACTCCTGGGCGCTGTCGGGCTCGTCCTGCTCATCGCCGCGGTCAACGTCGCCAACCTGCTGTTGGCGCGCGCCGCTAGCCGTGAAGGCGAGTTCGCCTTGCGCAGCGCTTTGGGCTCCAACAGCTTCCGCCTAGCGCGCCAGCTGTTGATCGAGGGGCTGCTCATCGCTGCGCTCGGCGGTGTGCTGGCGTTCATCGTGGTCTATTGGGGCATCGACTCTCTCATCAGTCTCGCACCGGCCGACATTCCGAGGCTCGACGAGGTGACAGTCGACCGGCAGGTCGGCTTCTTCGCCCTGGCGACGATCTTGGTGACCGGGCTCGCCCTCTGTCTCGCACCCGCGCTACGCTTCGCCTGGAAGCGCAATCTGGTCAAGAGCCTGCGCAGCGAAGCGGCCGGCGTGCGTTCAGGGGGACGCCTGCATGGGCTGCTGGTGGTGGCCGAGGTTGCGATCGCGACAGTGGTACTGGTCGGCGCTGGGCTGCTGGTCGCCAGCTTCATTCGGCTACTGAACGTCGAGCCCGGTTTTCGCACGGACGAAACGTTGACCTTCGCGCTTCAGCTGCCTCGCAAGAGCTATCCCGAAGGCGAAAACGTAGCGACCTTCTACGATCAGACGCTCGAGCGCATAGCGCGGGTTCCAGGAGTCCGCTCCGCCGCAGCAACGACCTTCATGCCTCTGGACCCCGACGCTTGGAAAGCGGGCTTCACCATCGAGGGCCGCGTGGCGGCGCCTGATGAGGAGCTTTCCGCTCAGTTTCGCGCCGTAACCTCGGACTACTTCGAGACGATGGGCATCCAGCTGGTGGCCGGACGCGGCTTCGATGACCGTGACAACGCGAACCAGCCTGGCGCCGTGATCATCAACCAGGCCCTGCAGCGGAAATTCTGGCAGGAAGGAGAAGCGCTCGGCGCCAAGATCCTGCCGCAGTCCCGCAACTTCGGATCGCTGGGCCGGATCCTCCTCGAGTCATTCGAAGTGGTTGGATTGGCTGCTGACGTCAAGAACGATGGCCTAGAGCAGGATTCTCAACCGGCCATCTACTTCCCGATCCGGCAGTTTCCGACGCGCAACATGAGCGTCGTGGTCAGCACCGACACAACACCTGCATCACTGGTCAATCCGATCGGGGATGCGGTGTGGGATGTGGATTCCGCTCTGCCGTTGTCCAACGTCGCGACGATCGATCAAATTCTGCAGTCTGCGATTGCTCCCCAGAAATTCAGTCTCATGCTCCTCGGCCTGTTCGCCGGCGCCGCCCTCCTGCTCGCTGCGGTGGGCATCTACGGCGTGGTGGGCTACAACGTCGGCCGCAGACGGCGCGAGGTCGGCATTCGCATGGCGCTGGGGAGCCGACGCTCCGAGATCCTATGGTTGGTCTTACGCTTCAGCCTGAGACTGACGGTAATCGGTCTGGGGTTCGGCCTACTCTCGGCTCTGTTCGCGACCCGCCTGCTCACCAATCTACTGTTCGGCGTAACGCCGACGGATCCCATCGTCTTCGGCATCATCATCGCACTGCTGCTTTCGGTCGGCCTGCTCGCCGCCCTCGTGCCAGCAATCCGGGCGATCCGTGTGGAGCCGATCTCAGTGCTGCGTTACGAGTGAGGCCACGTCGGTTCCGTCGTGCGGAGCGAGCAGCCGGCGCAACCGATCGGCCAAAGCCGAGACGTGAGGTGGAGCAAGAAACCCATGGTGATCGCCGGGGATGTGATGGATGCCGACGCCGTCTGCGGCCACGCTTCCCCAGCCCAGCGTAGGATCTTCGAGTACTGTACCCAGACCCGACTCGGCACGGAACAGCTCGATACGGCCGGCATAGGGTGCCGGTCGATAGCTGCGATGGGCCCGCGAATGCGCCTCGAGGGTTGCATAGTAGCGCTGGGCCTGAGCTTCGTCGAAATCGGCGGGCAGCGTACCGGCGGCTCGCGCCTTTTCGATCAGAAAGGCTACTAGCTCGCGCCCATCCTCCATCCCTTCGAGCTCCGCCAGCGGGACCGGCAGCGCTCCCCCAAGCAGGCGCGCCAGGCGCTCGGCGGGATGCGGGTCACGGTCGGGGAGATGTGCCCAGGCGGGCGCGCCGGCGGCGGCATCCAACATCGCCAGCAGGCGCGTCGATTCGCCAGCGCGCCTGAGCTGCTGAGCCATCTCGAACGCCACCAACCCGCCGAACGACCAGCCGGCTAACCGATAAGGCCCCTGGGGCTGCTCGGCACGAACCGCTTCGAGGTAAAAGGCGGCCATATCCTCGAGGCGATCGAAGGGCTCCTGTCCCTCCTCGTGCCCGAGCGCCTGGAGCCCGTGGACAGGCTGCCCCTTGCCGAGCCGATCGGCCAGGTCGACGTAGCGCAGGACGGAGCCTCCGGCCGGATGGACCACGAACAGCGGCGTGCCGGAGCCATCGGATTGCAGCGCGACCCGAGGCGCCCATGCGATCGGCGACTCAGCCTGTGACTCCATGTGACGGGCCAGGGATGCGATCGTGCCGCTGCTGATCAGGGTCGGCAGAGGTAGCTCGACACCCAAGCGACTGCGGATCTCGGCGATCAGGCGCACCGCGAGTATCGAATTGCCCCCGAGCTCGAAGAAGTTGTCCGTCACCCCGATTTCCTGCCCGCTGTCCAGCAGATCTTCCCAGATCCGCAGTAGACGAACCTCGAGAGGATCACGGGGCGCGACGAGCTCGCCGCGCCAGCTGATCTCGGCCGAGGCCATCTCGGTCAGCTCGTGGCGATCCACAGTGCCATCGTCAGCAACGGGCCAGTTGTCGATCCGCACGAATTGCCGCGGGATCGCGACGCCCGGCAGGGCGCGACGCAGACCGCGACGCACCTCGTTCACATCGAGCTCTGCGGTGCCCGGCACCAGATAGGCCACCGAGCGGCGACGGCCCTCACCTTCATCGACGACCTCGACGGCGGCCATCGACACCTTCGGCAGCCGACGCAAAGCGGCTTCGACCTCAGCGCTGTCGCATAGCTCGCTTGCGCCCGGTGGGCAGGCTTCGATGCGGCCCAAGAGCTCGACGCCACCGTCAGGGAGCCGGCGTCCACGGTCACCGGTTCGAAGGAGACGCCCGCCGGATCGCTCGCTGAAGGGATCGGGCAGGAACCGTTCCGCCGTTAGCCGCGGCCGATCGAGGTAGCCCCTGGCCAACGTTTCACCGCACAGGCAAACCTCGCCGGTGACGCCGATCGGGACCAGCGAGAGCCCACGGGTCAGATGCAGCCGAGTGCCCGACGCGGGCTCCCGAACCGCCACAGACGGCGCACTGGCGACGTGGTGGGGCACAGACCAGGTGCCCGCTTCGCGGCTTCCGTAGAAATCGCATACGCCGGCGCTGGCGCGCCGTAAGCGATCGGCCAGCCCGCGCGGCAGCGGCTCCCCCGAGGACCACACCACATACCGCGGACCGCCCCAACCGCCGGCATCCAGGGCACGCTGCCACTCGGATGGCGTTGCGCCCCGCACCGATGAGCCAGCGAGAGCCGGTGGCGCGTCCTCGCCTTGGATCACCAGCCGGGCGCCGACACTCAGCGGTACCAACAGCTCCAGCAAAGCTCGGTCACTGCCCGGAGTCGCCGACGCCACCGTCCTATCGCTCGGCTCGAGGCGTAGCTGACGGACCGCTGCGCCGACGACCCGCCCCAAGCCGCCGTGGGAGAGACCCACGTGCTCCGGCGTACGGTCTCGATCCCGCGACAAGGAGATCCAAGCCAGGTCTTCGGCGTCGAGCACGACCGGTCGGCAGTCACCCCAGGACCCATCGGCTGTCCCGTCGAGCATGAAGACCTGCCAAGGAGCCTGCGAGAGATCCTCCATTCGATCCGAAGACGTCACCAGGGCGCTCACGCCACTGTCTGAGAGGAGCCGGCTCACTGCGCCCGGTGACCGGCTCTCGGGAAGCCATGAGACGGCTGCTCCAACCCGCCAAGCCGCCAACAAACCAATGACCAGCTCGGGTGAGCGGGGCAGGCTCAGACCTACGCGACTCATGCGACCGACGCCCTGGTCCACAAGTCGAGCGGCTAGCCCGGAGCTCCGTCGACCGAGCTCGCCGAAGCTGAAATGCTGGTCACCGACGACAGCGATCGCGTCGGGGGCGGCTGCGGCCTGGCGCTCCAGATGATGGGAGACCGGTTCGAGACTCGACGGCTCCAGGCAATCGTTCCACTCCTGCAACAGCTGCTGGCGCTCGACCCGACTCATCCAGGACAGCGCGGAGAGTCGCTGCTCGGGTTCGCCAACCATCGCCCGCGCCAGGCGGGCGACGTGCCCCAGCATACGCTGTATCGAAGCCCCGTCAAACCGGTGGCGGTCAAAGTGGATCTTCAGGGTCAGAGTCTGGCGCGGGCTGACGAGAAAAGTCAGCGGATAGTTAGTCTCGAGCCGCGAGCGGTAGGAGCGGATCTTCAGGGCGTGCTCGGGCCCGTCCGTAGAGGCCTCTCCAGTGGGATAGTTCTGGAACAGCACCAGCGTCTCGAAGAGTCGCCGCGCCCGGGTCAGACCGCTCCACTGCTGAACCTGCGCCGGCGAGCTGTACTCATACTGGCGGATCTCCGCGAACAGCGCTTGCATCGCCTCGAGCCAGGGAAGGAGCCGGGCGTCCGCGGGCACCTGCGCCCGCACCGGCAGGTTGTTGATGAACATGCCGATGATCGATTCGGCGCCGGGCAGGTCCGCGGGGCGCCCCGAGACGACAGTGCCAAAAACCACGGTCCGTCGAGCACTGTAGCGGCTCAACAGCAGTGCCCACAGCCCCTGAACAAGAGTGTTGAGGGTCACGCCATGAGTCTGCGCAAAACGGCTCAGCTCGAGATCGAGAGCATCTGGGAGCTGCAGCTCGCGTGAGGCATAGCGGGCCCCTTCCGGGCCTCGCGGCCTCGGCAGCCGATCGACTTCGAGCGCTGGCAGCGCTCCCGAATGGCCATCGAACATACCGCGCCAGAACGCTTCCGCCTGCGAGAGATCCTGTTCCTGCAGCCAGGCGATGTAGCTGCGGTAAGGCGGACTCAGCGGCAGGGGCGGCTCCGGCCGGCCTTGCCGGAAAGCCTCGTACAGCGTGAGCACCTCGCCCAGAACCAGGGATTTGCACCAGCCATCGAGCAACAGGTGATGGTGGCTCCAGACGAAGGTGTAGGCATCGTCTCGGATGCGTAGCAGCGCCATGCGCATCAGAGGCGCCTGAGCTGGATCGAAGCCTCGGCGGCGATCCTCAGCGAGGTAGAGCTCCAGCTTGCTGCGCTGGCCTTCAGCCGGCAGGGCGCGATCGTCACGCAACATAAAGGGCAGCCGTACCTCGCGGTGGACCACCTGCAGCGGCCGCTTCAGCTTCGCCGAGACAAACGCCGTGCGCAGAATCGGGTGGCGATCGACCAGTCGCTGCCACGCTTTCTGAAAGGCGGCCGTATCCAGCTCACCTTCGAGCGTACAGCTGAGCTGCTCGAAGGCGACTCCCGACTCTGGAGCCGCCAGGGCATGGGCCAGGAGACCTTCCTGCAAAGGAGAGAGGGGATAGAGATCTTCGACGTTCTTCAGCTGCCCAGCTCCTCGATGGCCCTATCGATCCGGCGCGCGATCTCCGCCTCATCGACCTGGTCGCCTCGGTAGCGCCCGAGCTCGTGGACTTTGCCCTGCTCGTGGTAGAAGGCGGTCGTGCTGCGATAGGCGCGACCGCCGAGGACGTCGAGCCGCGGCTCGGTGAACAGCACCAGGGCACAGCAGGGTCGCCCCTCGGGATACATGGCTTCCCCCCAAGCATCGACCAGCTGTCCGATGCCGTGTTTCGACCGTATGGCGCGTAGATCGCGCTCGATGCGTCGAGCCGCGGAATCGGCATCCTGGGACGCTTCATCCGCCTCCAGTCCACGCAGCTCGCCGTCCGTTAGCTCCACCACCTGACTGATACCGCGGAACGGCCCGAGCGCTTGGACCGGCAGATCTCGCTCGGGCAAGAAGATCACCTTCTGGTGCATATAAAAGGGGTGGTTGGTCGCATACATGCCCCACCCCGCCAGCTTCCAGGAGCTCAGCCCGAACGACAGTGACCAGGCCATGTGGACCACCGGCCACACCAAGAGAACGAGCGCGAGAGCCAAGGCAATCCGGATCTGCCACTGGATATCTATCTTCATGGGCGACTCCATACGCGTTGGGTCAGAGGGTCGGAACCTTGGAACCCATCAGCAGGATCGATAGTGACCAGATCACATGCAGCACCAGCAGCACGCTGTAGTTGCGGACCGGGCGCTTGTGAAAGAAGAGCAAGATGCAGCCCACTGCTGCAAACATGAATTCGGTCTCCCAGGCGAAAGCGCCTATCCCTAGCTGCACTACCAGCATCAGCCAGACGCCGAAGCGGCGCGTGCGGGGCCAGGCGACGCACAGCGGCACCAGCAGCTCGCTGAGTATCACCAACCAACCGGTGATCAGGAACAGGGCTATCGCCCAGCCCGGGAACGCTTGCTCAACCGCATTCAGACCCGAAGCGCCGCGGAGCGGAAACTCGACGGCTGGCTCGTCGAACAGCGAGCCGATCCAGCGATAGAACGTCTGCACCGACACCGGCATCCCGAACGGGACGAAGCTGTAGAGGTTGAGCGCCACGTGCTCGCCACTCAGCCACATGCCGTGGACGATCTTCTGCACGCCGCTGTAGAAGTAGACCAGGAGGATGCTCATCTGCACGAGGTTGGCACTCATCGCCTCGGCTTTCGGACCGTGCTCGGGATCGGTACGCCGATCCGAGAACACCAGAAGGACGAAAAGAATCAGCGTCTCCAGGTACATGTGGTTGGCGGTCATCGGAAAGTCTTCGACGATCCGCCAAAGTTTGTACAGCAGCAGTGTCAGCAGGCCGATCCGATAGAGGCGATTCATGCAGGCCACTACAACGGCGATGAAGACCAAGCCAATCCACGGATAGACCTCGGTAGTCTGCTCCACCCGCGGCAGCTTGAGCGACTGCAGGAAGATGTGGATCACAAAAAAGCGACGGAAAGCCGGCATCAGCTCTTCGGGTACGCTGCGCGTCAGGCCGTGGGTCAGAACGCCTCGCCATCCGAGGGCTGCGGTCGCTGTCGTCATGATTGCAACTCTCCGGCTGTTGGTCTCACTGGTTCTGGGTTCTGCCCCGGGCGTGCAGCATGCGACGAGACGTTCGACAGCATCTCCACCGTTGGCGGCAGGCCGTCGGACAGATCCCGAGGGGTCCATTCCAGCTCCTGCCGGGCCCTCGTATCGTCGAACGCCAGGTGACGCTCGAGGCTCGCCAGCTGGCGTCGGCCGTAGGGCGCGCGCCGACGCAGCACAAAGCTGAGCAAAGAGAACACTGGCAGCAAGGCGCGCGCCGCCGGAATCGAGAGATTGTACGCCGGAGGACGTTGGTCACTGAGAGCGCACAGGCGATCGACCAAGGAACGTTGGGTTGTCACGTCCCCCGCTAGGAGAAACGACCGGCCCGCTGGCGCCCGCTCGATCACCCGCACGATGCCGTCCGCTACGTCATCGACGTGGACCCAGCTGGTCAGCCGGCCGGGTGCGACGAGGAGCCGCGTGCGCGAGCTCGACAGCCCGTGCAGCATCCAGTTGGCGCCCTGGATCCGGGAAGCGCCGCGGCCAGGCCCGTAGATCAGGCTGGGATAGACGATGTTGACATCCAACCCCTTGGCCGCTTGTTCCAGGATCGCTTGCTGGCCAGCGTGCTTGGTGATGGCGTAGGGCGAGGGCAGCGGTTGGCGGACCGGCGCGTGCTCGTCCGCCAGCGAACCGTCCGCTGGACTCGCGCCGAAGCAAGCGACCGACGAGACAGCGAGCAAACGTACATCGCCCTGCTCACGAGCCAACGCGGCGAGGGTAGCGCTGCCCTCGACGTTGATCCGCCGCATGCGCTCCTGTGGGCCGTTGAAGTCCGTATCCGCTGCGGCATGGACCACCCATTCGCACCCCGCCATAGCCGGGCGTATGGACTCGGGAGCCGTTACGTCGCCGATGACGGTCTCGAGGTCGAGATCGGCCAGCGTGTCGAGGCAGCTCGTCGCCCGCACCAGGGCCTTCACCTGTGCCCCTTGTCCTACCAGCCGCCGGCACAGCACTCCACCGAGATAACCCGTCGCACCCGTTACAAATATGCGCATGCATCCTTCCGGGAGCTCAAGGCTCCATCGAAGACAGCTCGGTTAGCCCCTCGAGTACGTCGGAGAGCTGGCTGAGCTCGTCCTGATCGACGTCGGCGAGCGGAAAGTCGGACGGCGTCGCAGCTTCCGTGTCGCCCAGCCGACTGCTGGCGGCGAGGGCCCGCAGCTCGCTGGCGAACGCCGCCGCCAGCCGCTCGATCGTCGAGCGGTCGTGGCTTTCTTGATCGTAGGTCCAATCGAAGGTGAGCCGCCCACCGACCACTTTGCCGTTGATCTGCAGCAGATGGCTGCGCTCGCCCCGCGGGCTGCGCTCGGCGCCGTGGGATTCCACCGCCAGCCGAAAGGGCGAGCTCTCGGGGAGCACCTGGCCGAACTGCCCCAGGTAGTTGAAGCTGATTTCTGGCCGCACCGCGCGGCGCGGCTCGCGCGCTCCAGCGGCGTCCGGGTCGAGGTAGCGCAGCAGGCCAAATCCGAAGCCCCGGCCAGGAATATGGCGCAGCTGCTCCTTCACGGCTCGCAACGCGTCTTCGAGGGTGGTCGCCGCCGCCAGATCGAGCGCCAGCGGATAGGTGGTGGTGAACCAGCCGACGGTCCGCGACACGTCGAGCTCGGGAAACCGGTCCTCGCGGCCGTGGCCTTCGAGGTCGACCAGCAGCCGCGAGCCGCCTATCCAAGGCGTGAGACTCCGCCCCAGAGCAGTGAGGAGCACCTCGTCAATATGGGCACGAAAGGTCTCCGTCGCTTGCTGGAGCAACGATGCGGTGTCCTCGGGATCGAGCTCGACAGTAACGCTGGCCGCGTGGGCCACGAGGCGGCGACCGCCCGGACGATCAAGCGGCAGGGCGGCGCCCTCGGACTCCATGGCCAGCCGCCAGTATTCGCGTTCGTCCTCGAGCTCGCCACCCAAAGCAGCCGCGCTCAGGCGTTCCGCCCACTGCTGGAAGGAGCTGGTCTTGGGTGGCAGATCCACCGAGTCATCGAGGCTCACCTGGCGATAGACCCGCACTAGATCCTCGATCAAGATGCGCCACGAAACGCCGTCGACCACCAGGTGATGGAGCGCGATCAGCAGACGGCTCGCGGTGCCATCATGCCGCCACCTGAAGCTCACCGCTCGCAGCAGGGGTCCCGACGAGAGGTCCAGGCTCGCCTGCGTCGAGGTCGACGCCACAACCAGCGCGGAAGCTCGGTCCTCGGCCGCGAGCCGCGACAGGTCCACTTCGCCCAATGGCGTATCGTCGCCGGGTGCAGCGCAGACCTGACGCCAGCCTTCGGGGCCGTTTTCGAAACGCATGCGCAACGCATCGTGGTGCACCAGAAGCTGCCGCAGAGTCGCCTCCAGGAGCGGAGCGGAGAGCCCTTCGGCAACCTCGAACAGCAGGGCCTGGTTCCAGTGATGGGGATCGATCAGCTGGCGATCGAAGAACCAATGCTGAATCGGGGTCAACGGCACCGCCCCGGTCACCGGCCCCTGCTCGGCCACTGCGCCGACGCCCTCGCCGACGACGGTTGCCAGCTCGGCGATCGTCTGGTGCTGGAAGAGCTGCCTGGGGGTCATCGAGAGTCCGGCCTGGCCTGCTTTCGAGGCCGCTTGGATGGCCAGGATGGAGTCTCCACCGATGCTGAAGAACCGATCGTCACGGCCGATTCGTTCGATGCCGAGCACACCGCTCCAGATCGTCGCCAGGCGCTCTTCCACCGGCGAGCTCGGGGCCACGTAAGCGACTTTGGACGCCAGCCGCGCGGTGTCCGGCGAAGGCAGCGCGCGGCGATCCACCTTACCGTTGGGCATCAGGGGAAGCGAGCGCAAAGGAACAAAGGCCGAGGGCACCATGTAGTGCGGCAGACGATGCTCTAGGAAACCGCGCAGCTCTTCGATGGTGGGCGAGACCGCTTCGCCGGTCGCGACGTAGGCGACCAGTCGCGACGGGCCGTCGCCTTCGGTGACGGCGACGACGACACTCTGATCCACCGCTGGTGCCGCGGCGAGCGCGGCCTCGATCTCGCCAAGCTCGATCCGGAAGCCGCGAATCTTGACCTGCTGATCGACCCGACCGAGGAATTCGACGTTGCCGTCGGCGGCGAAGCTGGCCAGATCGCCGGATCGGTAGAGACGCTCCCCAGGCTGCTCGCTGAATGGATGGGGCACGAATCGGGCGGCGGTCAGCGCGGGTCGATTCCAGTAGCCACGAGTGAGCCCAGCGCCGCCAAGCACGAGCTCGGCCGCAACGCCGCGCGGGACCGGCTGAAGGTGACGGTCGAGGATGTAGATCCGGGTGCCGGCGATCGGCCGCCCGATTGGCATCTGCTGAGCGTCTCCCAGGTCACGGCCGTTGTAGACGGTGCTCCAAACGGTGGCTTCCGTCGGTCCATATTCGTTGAATAGACCGCACTCGGGGAGCCGCTCGAGATGGCGCCGGACGAGCTCCGTGGAACAAGCTTCGCCCGCCACGATCGCCGTCTTCAGGGAGCCGAGCTGCGCGTCCTCTTGTTTCAACAGCAGGCCGTAGAGCGAAGGCAGGGTCAACAGCGCCCCGACCTGTCGCCGGGCGATGAGCCGCGCCAGGCGCTCGGGTTCGGTCGGCAGCTCTTCATCCCCAATCACCAGCGTCCCGCCGCCACACAGGGTGCCGTAGATGCCGGCGACGGAGCTGTCGAAGGCGTAAGACGAGAGCAACAGGAAGCTGTTGCCCACAGGCGGACCATAGTAGGCGAGACGCGCCAGGGTCGAGGCGACGGCACTGCGATGGCTGACCATTACCCCCTTGGGCCGCCCAGTGGAGCCCGAGGTATAGATGACGTAGGCCAAATCATCGGCCCGTGGACGGGCTGAAGACGGCTCGGGTTCTCCAGCCGCAGCCGGCGCGACCGGTTCGTCGATCAGGACCACCTCGATGTCAGCCAGCTCCGGCAAGCGACTCGAGGTTCGGCGTTCGCTCAGCAGCCACCGGCTTTGGGTGTCGTCGAGCACGAAGGTCAGCCGATCGTGCGGGTAGGTCGGATCCAGCGGAACGTAGGCTGCACCAGCCTCGAGGACCGCGAGCATGGCTGCGATCATGTCGGCTGACCTCTCCAGGCAAAGCGCCACCAGCGCACCCGGCCCGACGCCAGTTCGACGGAGATGTGTCGCGAGCTGATCGACCCGTTCGGTCAGCTCGCTGTAAAGCCACTCACGATCACCGTCTACCAGCGCCACGGCCCGCGGGCGACTTGCCGCTTGCCGGCGGACGAGCTCGTGCAGGCGAGCATCTTCCACTTCGAGATTCGGCGCTGCGTTGAACCCGAATAGGATCCGTGCCTGTTCCGCCTGGTCCAGAATCTCGAGCCGGTCGATGGGCAGGTCCGGCGCCTCCAAGGCATGAGACACGAGGGCCAACAACTGGCGCCCCAGCCGCTCGATCGTGGCGTCGCTGAAGGCCTCGGGATCGTAGCGCAGCTCGGCAGCGAGCGCTCCCGCACCGTCATGCACCACGCCGAGCTCGAGGTAACTGCGGTCGAGGGTAGCCCGCGACTCGCGCACGTGGAACGTCAGACCAGAGACCTCGATCGGGTCCGCGGTGCGCCGGCAGTCGAACGCGATCGGATGGAATGGCGCCCAGGCCACCTCGAGCTGCTCCTCGACCAGATCCCAGGAGAAGAATTCCTGCATAGCCTGGGCGGCACGAGTCACCTCACCGGCCCGCTCTAGGAGCAGGCGCCAGCTCAGCCCCGTCTCGGCCTTCAGGTGCAGCGGCAGATAACGCACGAACGGCCCCAAGGCGTTCGCCAGCTCGTCGTGGCGCCGCCCATCGTGCGCCACGCCAAGACAGATGGACTCGCGCCCGGTCCAGCGCCAGAGTAGCGTCACCCAGCAGGACAGCAATACGTCGTGGATCGACTCGCCACTTTCAGTCGCCAGATCGAACACTTTCGCCGCAGCTCTCGCACCTAGCGGGAGATGCTGGCGACGGGACGAGAACGCGCCCTCGACCGGTGCCGCCATCTGCATCGGCAGCCGGCAGGAAACCGCGTCGCTCAAATCCTGCGACGTCCAGTGTTCTCGCCCAGCCGCGGTATCCTCTCCGCGCAACAGCTCGTTCTGCCATTCGGCCAGATCCGCGTACTGCAGGATCTCTTCGGGGCTGCTCGACCCGCTACCGTAGCCGGCAGCGATCTCTCGAACCAGGTTGTCCAAAGCCACGACATCAGCGCACAGAGCAGGCATCACGATCAGCAAGCGATGCAGCCGAGGGGACAGTCGCAGTACCGCTACCCTCAGCGGTCGTCCGTGCTCCAGATCCACGACGTCTCCTTCGAGACGCCGCCGGATGCTCTCGAGCTCGGCCTCTCGCCCATCCGCGTCGACACCTTCGAGCTGATAGGTCTCGAAAACTGCCTCGCCGGTCTCGGCGATCCTCTGTAGGAGCACCTCGGCGCCTTTCAGGCAGTGGAACGACGTCCGTAAAATCTCGTGCGTCTGGACAACGCGCTGTACGGCCTGTTCGAGAGTGTCGAGATCGAGAGATCCCTCGACGTCCACGGTAGCCGTGGCCTGACAGGCGGCAGCACGGCGGGAATCGGGCTGTACTCTCCAGAGCTGCTGTTGCTGCGGCGAAAGGGCGAAGCCCTGTGGAATCGGGTTGTGCATGTCTGCTCCTGAGCCAACGGCAATCGGGCTAGAGATCTTTACTGGCGAAGGGCTCGGCCATCGCCACCAGCACCTTCCTCGGACCTTCGTAGGGATTGCGTGCATGGACGGCGAGCATGTTGTCTACTAGCAGCACGTCTCCTTTTTGCCAGGGATAGGCGACCATTTCCTGGCGGTAGGCTTCGCGCAGCTCTTCCAAAACCGAGTCCTCGATCGGCGATCCATCGCCATAGAACGTCTGGTTCGGCAAATCGTCGGCAGCGAACTGCTCCATCAAGCTGTCGCGTAGCTCAGACGGCAGCGTCGTGACGTGGAAGAACGTCGCGTGATTGAACCAGATCTCCTCCCCAGTGCGGGGATGATGAACGATCGCGGGTCCCACCTGACGGGTGCGCAGTCGCCCTTCCCCCTTCCATTCGTACTCGATGCCGTGGGCCTGGCAGTACTTACCGACCTCGACGGGATCTTCGGTCTGGAACACAGTCTGCCAGTGCAGGCCGTAGCCATCGCCGTAGTTGCGCACGTACAGGATCTTCTTGTCGCGGAACCGCTCCCGAATCGCAGGGTCGAGGCGCGTGAGCACCTTGCGGGTGTCGCCCAATGGCGTCTCGCCGCCCTGAGGCGCGGGTGTTTGACAGTAGAAGTAGAGTCGCAGAGGAAAGACCGGCGAGTAGGAATGCTCGTTGTGGGGGAAAATGCTCTGTGAGGGCGGATAGTCGGTCGACGTGTAGATACGGTCTTCCACCGCGGTGCGCGGAGAGGCTCGGAAGCGATACTCCAACACCTCGCCGGAGATGGCGGTCACCACCTGGCGGAACTCCTCGATCGTCTTGACCCCGAAGCCTCGGAACAAAAGGACTCCGTGCTCGAGCAGCTTGCGCTCTATCAGGTCGCGGTTGTGGCCGGCCCAGCTGACCAGCTGGACGCCGCCAACATTGGGCGTCACTACCAGGGGCAGCACAGCGCCGGGCTCGATCGCCTCGATCCTCACAACATCTTCTTGCGCCGCGCCGATCGCACGCCGCTTGATCGCACCGATCTTCAACCCGCCGGGGGAAGGGACCTTGATCTCTTTTTGCATGGCTGACTCCAGGGTTGGTTATCCTGCCGAAAGCATCCGCGGCCGCCGCTTGAGCTTCCGAAGCTTGTCCTGGCTCGCCGCGGCGAGCGCGTTTTCTGTCGTTTGCTTGTCCTGCCGGTCCTCTTGCATCAACTGCTGCCGCAACTCGGCTAGCGTCGCTTCGGATCGTGTCGCCAGCCAGCTCAGCACGGTGGCGAAACGTGCCAGCCAGCGCTCGACGGTGGCGGCCTCGAAGAGATCTGCGCTGTACTCCGCCGACAGCCACAGGCCTTCGGCAGCAGCTGTGACGTTGATCAACAGATCGATTTGGGACGTAGCGGCCCGCAACCGCAGGCGACGCATCGTCAGTTCCGAGCCCTGCGGCGGCTCGGAGGCCGAGGCGTGCTGGAGAATGAGCTTGACCTGGAACAACGGCGCATAGCTCAAGCTGCGCCGTGGATTCACCGCTGCCACCAGCTTCTCGAACGGCAGATTCTGATGGGCATAGGCGTCGAGGGCGACCCGCCGCACTCGGTGCAGCACCTCACGCAGCGTCGGCTCTCCCGACAGATCGGTCCGCAGCACCAGCTGGTTGACGAAGAATCCGATCAAGCCCTCGAGCTCGGCCCGCTCGCGGCCCGCGACGTCGGTCCCAACCACCAAGTCCTCGCGCCCGGTCAGAGCGTACAGCAGGGCGTTGAAACCCGCGGTCAAAGCCATGAAGAGGGTGACGCCTTCCCGCCGACAAAGCGCCTGGAGGTCTGCCGCGAGCTCGCCGGGGAGGGAGCTGGTCACCAGCCCGCCACGATCGCTCTGCACCTGCGGTCGCGGCCGATCGGTGGGCAGCTCGAGCAGCTCCGGCACCCCGGCCAGCTGACCGCGCCAGTAGTCCATCTCCTGCTTCATCCGGGCGTCGTCGAGCCATTGCCGCTGCCACACCGCGAAGTCGGCATACTGGATCGGCAGCGCGTGCAGAGGCGACGGCAATCCGCGCGAGAAGGCTTCGTAAAGCACCATCATCTCGCGCAACAGAATAGCCATCGACCAGCCATCGCTGACGATGTGGTGCAGGGTGAGCAGGATGACATGCTCGGACGCTCCGCGGCGCAGCAGTAGGCAGCGCATGAGCTCTCCCCGCGACAGATCAAACGGTCGCCGGGACTCGTCGATGGCGAGACGCCGCACCAGAGCGTCTACCGTCTTTGAGCCCAGTCCCGTTAGCTCTACCAACGAGCCGATCCACGGCCGGGGCGGTGTGATCTGCTGTACCGCTTGGCCCTGAAGCGTTGCAAACGCAGTCCGCAGCGACTCGTGGCGACGACAGATCTCGCTGAAGCTGCTCGCGAGCGCCGAGATATCTAGCCGGCCGCGCAGCTCGACAGCGACGAAGATATGGTATGCCGGACTGTCGGGCTCCATCTGGTGCAGCACCCACAGACGCTCCTGGGCAAACGATGTCGGCAGGTCGCGATCCCGCGGTACCCGCTCGATGCTCGGTTCCTCTTCGTGCGCCCCGCGCCTCCCGCGCTCGAGAGCCTTGGCCAGACCGGCGACGGTCGGGGCCTCGAACAATGTTGGCAAAGACAGCTCCACCTCGCACGCTTCACGTAGGCGCGCCCGCACCTGCATCGCCAGCAGCGAGTGCCCCCCGAGGTCGAAGAAGTTCTCGTCGAGTCCGATCGCCTGCCGGCCCAGGAGATCGATCCAGATCCCGACCACCAGCTCCTCCATCGGGGTTCGAGGTGCTGAGCCGAGGTCGTCGGCCACATCGACCGGATCCGGCAAGGCGCCACGGTCCAACTTGCCATTGGCATTGAGCGGAAGCTCCTCGAGCGTCACGAAGGCCGCTGGGATCATGTAGGCGGGCAAAGAGCGGCTCAGCCATGCTCGCAGCTG
>JBCCEE010000057.1:0-27872 GCA_039030415.1 Acidobacteriota bacterium | reverse complement strand
GTCCCGCCTTGCCGGAAAGCTCCTCCAGAACGACCCGGTGGATGCACATGAACCCGGTGGGTATATGCTTGACTTGCACTTCATCGTTCTCGTCTGCTCTCGCCTTCGCAAAAGCGGCGAACTCGGCCTTTGAGTATCCTGAAAACTCCTGCTCAGAAGGCAGGTAGTTGAAGTTCATCCGGATCGGGAACCCTTTGACCGGATACGTGCCGCCGACGACGCGCCGCCGGCTTGTCACAACGTCGACGAATTGCTTCGGCGTCCAGCTCAGATCCACATCGATGAAAAAGAGCCGGTCGATTGTTGGATCGTTCAGCGCGTCGGTCGCGAGGCTGTTGCGCGCGCGCTGGATCAGACTCTCGCCGGTAATGAAGACAACCTGATATTCGATCCCGTTCGTCTTCAACGCCGTCGTCGTTTGGTGCAGCGAACTGGCGAACTGGGCGGTAACCATGCCGCCATAGGCTGGCGCCGCAATCATCACCTTCATGGCCCGGCCTCCCGGTTGTTCGTCTTAGCGCGGAGTAGGCGGGCGGGCGCTTCTTGTCCAGATTGATCAGCGAAGCGAGTACGGAATGACCCCACGCTCGTCATGGTCGACCTTAAGCGCCCGCTCGAGCGGCGGGACTGACCGCTGATGGCAATTCGCCCTCTCGCAAATCCGGCAAGACACCCCAATCGGCTGGTAGGCCGCGTCGTTCTTGAGATCGAGATCGCCGGCGTAAACCAACTGGTCCGCGTGGCGCACTTCACACCCAAGCCCGATCGCATAACGCCGCGTTTGCGCCCTGAACGCCCCGCCAGGTTTTGAGACATCGCGTCGGCTCACGATCGTGGTCACCAGCAGCGTCGAGAGCGGCAAATGACCCTCAATCGGGCTTCCTTGCAGTGCAATCGAGCTCGAGCGACCTTCGATCAGTCTCCTTTGCAGCGCGATCGAGCTCAAACAATCTTCGACGCGATTCCACTGCAGCGCGATCGAGGCCGGATAACCCTCGATCACTGTCTACTCAAGCGCAATAGGGCCAAAAGACCCTCGATCTGAGGGCTTGAAAAATTCAAGTTGTCAGATCGAGGGTCGTTTGAACGTTTTCGACAGGTGAAGTGCAAAAGCGAGGGTCGCTTGGGCTTGCGGGCAGTGTCCAAGCGTCCCATCGAGGGTCGTTCGGATCGCCGGGCTTTGCTCGGGACCCCGATTGAGGGCCACTTGGCCTTCTCCGTGGTGCCTGGAGGCGAATCGCGCGTTATTCTGATTGCTTGTGTGTTTTAAGCTCTCGACGCACAGCCTCCGATAACGCTGCATCCTAAGCAGAGGGCAGCGCGGTGGTGATGATCGCCTACGTGGCTTTGGAGGCGAGCTCCGCGTCTCCAAGGCCGTGATAGCCCGCAGGCTCGAGAAGACCAAGAGACTCGCCTCTGGCGATCACGCATCTACCCCGACGGGTAGGGCGCTCGACCCGCTACCACCCGATGGGTAGGCCCCGCTCAGGTGGGGCTGGGTGGCGTCCGATCTGACAGGCTCTCCGGTGAAAGGAGAGCCCCACAATGACCGAGCTCAAAGTCCGCGACTTGATGTCCGATGACGTGATAGCTGTGCGCCCCGAAGACGATCTGATGACCCTCAGAGACCTGATGATCTCGCACAACGTGCGCCATATTCCCGTGGTGGATGCCGATACCGAGGTGGTTGGCCTGGTGTCTCACCGCGACCTGCTGAGGGCCTCGCTGATCGAGCAGCCCAACGTCACCTCTTACATGGAGGAGGCGGTGCTGGCTAGCGTGCTGGTGAAGGGGATCATGACCGAAGGGGTCCAAAGCGTCGACGTGGACACTGATCTCCGCGACGCGGCGGAGATCATGTACGAGAACAAGTATGGCTGCCTGCCGGTCACCGAAGGCGAGCGACTGCGCGGCATCCTCACCGAGTCTGACTTCGTCCGCTTCATGGCCCACGGCCACTAAGGCCGCAGGCCGACGGAATAGCCACTAAGGCCGCAGGCCGACGGAACAGCCGCCGGACCGCTAAGCCGACGGCAGCTCGTAATCTTTGAACTGCTCGCGCAGGGTCAGCTTCGAGATCTTTCCCGTCGCGGTGTGCGGCAGCTCGTCGACGAAGATGACGTCGTCCGGCATCCACCACTTGGCGATCCGCCCCTCGAGATGCTCGAGGATCTCGGCGCCCTCGGGCTCGGCACCGGGGGCGCGGACGACGATGAGGATGGGACGCTCGTCCCACTTGGGGTGGGCGACACCGATGACGGCGGCTTCGGCGACGCCGGGGTGGCTCAGGACTTCGTTCTCGAGATCGATCGACGAGATCCACTCGCCGCCGGACTTGATGACGTCCTTGGCGCGGTCGGTGATCTGCATGAAGCCTTCGTCGTCGAGGGTGGCGACGTCGCCGGTGGGGAACCAGCCGTCGTCGAGGACGTCTTCGTCGTGCTTGAAGTAGCAGCGCACCACCCACGGTCCGCGCACCTGCAGCTCGCCGAAGGCGACGCCGTCACGCGGTAGCTCGTTGCCCTGCTCGTCGACGATGCGCAGGTCGACGCCGTAGATGCCTCGGCCCTGCTTGAGCTGCAGGGCGATGCGGGCGTCGTCATCGAGCGTGTCGTGCTTGGGCTTGAGGGTGCCGACGGTGCCGAGCGGGCTGGTCTCGGTCATGCCCCAGGCGTGGGAGACGGTGGTGTCATACTTGTGCTGGAAGGCTTCGATCATCGAGCGCGCCGCCGCTGAGCCGCCGATCACCACGCTGGTCACGGAGTCGAGGCGACCCCCCGTCTGATCGAGGTAGGCCAGCAGCATCAGCCATACCGTCGGCACGCCGGCGAGAATCGTGGCCTGCTCGGCCTCTACCAGCTGGTGAATGCTCTCGCCGTCGAGCTGGGCGCCGGGCATCACCATCTTGGCGCCGGTCAGGGCGGCGGCGTAGGGCAGCCCCCAGGCGTTGGCGTGGAACATCGGCACCACCGGCAGGATCACGCTGCGGCTGGAGACGTTCAGGGTGTCGGCCATGCACACGCCGTAGGAGTGGAGCACGGTCGAGCGGTGGGAGTAGAGCACGCCTTTGGGGTTGCCGGTGGTGCCGGAGGTGTAGCACAGGCTGGAGGCGGTATTCTCATCGAGCTGCGGCCAGGCGTAGTCGCCGGACTCGGCGGCCACCAGATCTTCGTAGCACAGCGCGTTGGGGAGCTCGGTCTCCGGCATGTGCTCGGCGTCGGTCATGATGACGTAACCCCGCACCTTGGGCAGATGCTCGCGCAGCGCCTCCAGCAACGGCACGAAGGTGAGGTCGATGAAGAGGTAGGCGTCCTCCGCGTGGTTGATGATGTAGATCAGCTGCTCGGCGTGCAGGCGCGGATTGAGGGTGTGGCACACCGCGCCCATCCCCGACGTCGCGTAATAGACCTCGAAGTGGCGGTGCGTGTTCCACGCCACGGTACCGATGCGATCTCCCTCCTGCACCCCGAGCCGCTGGAGTGCCTGCGCCAGCTGCTTCGAGCGCTGGTGGGTCTCACGATAATTGGTGCGATGGATGGGCCCCTCGACGGTGCGCGTCACGATCTCTGTGTCTGAGTGGTAGCTGGCCGCGAACTCGATCAGCGACGAGATCAGCAGGGGAGTGTCCATCATCAAGCCTTGCATCGTGACTCCTTCAGGTCTGGTACGGTCGACAGTGGTGCGTTTGGAAGTGGCTCGGTCTGAAATGACTCGGCCCAGCGGTCCCTGGGGACAGGGACTCGGCAGGCTTCGGGTAGCTCGGTGGGAAGTTAGCGCGCGGTCCAGGGCAGCGGAGCGGAGACTTCGCGCCGCTCGACCGACGGCCACTCGAAGGCGATGGCTTCGGCGCTCACGCTGGCGACCGCCGGCCGCCGCGATTTGGCGCTGACCAGCGCCGCGTCATGCCGCACCTTGCCCGTCGCGTCGAGGGCCATGGCGGCCCAGGCGCCTTCGGCGGGACGCCGATAGACCAGGATCGGCTGATCGACGCTGCTGAACACCGCCGAGGTGGAGCCCGGCGGGCCGGCGACCGTCGGGGCCGACCAGGCCGTGCCGTCGAAGCGCGCGACGTTGACGCGGTAGGCGTCGCCGTCGTAGCGGCTCCAGGCGATCAGCGCGCCGTCCGCGGTCGGGTAGAGGCTGGGGGTGATGTCGGGCACGGCGTTGCCTGCGGCTACCGGCTGCGGTTTCGACCAGCCTTCGGCGGAGTAGCGGCTCCACAGGATCTCGTCGTCGGTGCCGTCGAAGGCGGCCCACGCCACCAGCCACGAGCCGTCGGCCAGCACCGCGGTGGTGAGGGCGATCTGGGTGCCCTTGCCGGGCGGGGAGAGCGTTTGGGTCGCATCCCACGAGCCGTCAGCGAGCCGTCGCGCGGCCTGCACCGCCATCTTGTGGTGGGCGTCACCGGCTAGCCAGACCAGGGCGTGCACGCGCTCGGCGGCGGCGACGAAGGTCGGCTGCATCAGCTGTTTGACGGGCGCGACCTGAGGCGCTGGCTGGACGCTGGCGGCGTCGCCCTTGCCTTCAATGAGGCGCAGCTGGGGCTGGCCGTCGACCCTAGCGACCGCCGCGGCGAGCCACGCGGCTTCACCTTCGGTAGGCCTGGCGGTGTGGAGCGCGCTGACCCGCGACCCCTTGGGCAGCGGCAGCTCGACTTTCTGGCCGCCGGCTCGCTGTACGAAGGCCTTGCCGTCGGCGCTGACCAGCAGCGCGTCGCCACCTGCCGTCTTGAGGGCGTGGCCGAGGGCGTCGACGGGAGGCGCGGCCAGCAGCAAGGGTAGTAACAGGAGGAGAGCGCTCGAACGAAGGGTCTGGGAGACTGTGTCGGCTTGGGGAGAGGAGATCTTCATGTTGACACCGAGGGCTGGAGTTGGAGGAGGCGAAATTCAAGCCGTTGGGGGTGCGGCCATGGCAGGCTAGCATTCTAACAGGTTCACCGTGCCGGCCTTGAGCCCCGGTGTGGGCTGCCATGTAGCGTTGGAAACGCGTGGGAAGATGCCGTTGACCGTTGATTCGTTCGGTAGGCCCTGCCGGATGCTGCCGCTACCGCGGGCAGCGGGGCAACTTCCTTCGTACTATCATGACGGCATGAAAGCGATGATTATTGCCGTCGGTTCCGAGATGCTCGGCACCCAGCGGCTCGATACCAATTCTCTCAAGTTGACTGCCGTGCTCGACCGCTTCGGGATCGAGCTGATCGGCAAATCGGTGATCGGCGATAGCGAGTCGCTGCTGGCCACCGAGCTCAGGCGTCGCTCTGCGGACGCTGACCTGGTGCTGGTCACCGGTGGCCTCGGACCGACCGCTGATGACGTCACGCGGCCAGCGGTCGCCGACGCCTTCGACCGCGGCCTCGCGATCGATGAAGATCTGGTCGAGCACATGCGCCAGCGCTTCGCGCAGTATGGCCGCGTGATGCCGGAGGTCAACCGACGCCAGGGCGAAGTGATCGAAGGTGCCACGATACTCGCCAACCGTCGAGGCACGGCGCCCGGCCAGCGCGTCGACGTCGACGCATCCGGCGACGACGCGGGTGATGATTCTGGCCAACGGGCCAGCATCTTCCTCTTTCCCGGCGTGCCGCGCGAGCTCGTGGCGATGATCGAGGATCATCTCATCCCTTGGCTGCAGGCCCACAGCGGGGACGCGGCGCAGGGACGCGAGAACGGCGTCATCAAAGTGGCCTGCATCCCGGAGTCGGCCTTGGAGGAGCGGATCGCGCCGGCCTACGAGCGCTTCGGGCGCGAGAACATCTCGGTGCTGGCGTCTCCCGGCGACATCAAGATCTACTTCACCGCGACGGGTAGCGAGACGGAGCGCCGCGCCGAGCTGGCATCTATGCGCCAGACCCTGAGCGAGCTGGCCGGCCGCGCCGTCTACACCGACCGCGAGGACGACGTGCTGGAGACGGTGGTCGGTCGGCTGGCGACGGCCGCGGGCAGGACGATCACCACCGCCGAGTCCTGCACCGGCGGCCTGGTCGCCGAGCGGCTGACGCGGATTCCCGGCTCGAGCGCTTACTTCCAGGGCGGCGTCGTGTCCTACACCAACGAGCTCAAGATGCAGCTCTTGGGAGTGCCGAAGGAATACTTCGTCGAGCACGGCGCGGTCAGCGAGCCGGTCGCCCGGGCGATGGCTCAGGGCGTGCGCGAGCGCTACGGCTCGGACTATGGCGTCGGCATCACCGGCGTCGCCGGTCCCGGTGGCGGCAGTGAGGACAAGCCGGTCGGCACCGTGCACCTGGCGGTGGCGGGCCCTGGAGCGGACGATGTCGAGCATCGCAAGGCGCGGTTTCCCGGCAGTCGCGAGATGGTCCGTCAGCAGTCGGCCCAGCTGGTGCTCGAGCTGCTGCGCCGGGATCTGCTGACGCGTCAGCCGGGTAGCGCTGCGGGTGATTGAGATCGCTCGAGAGGGTCGGGAAGAGCGATGAGCTGGCTTCTGCTGCTCGGTGCCGCCTACCTGCTGGGCTCGATCTCGTTCAGCGTGCTGATCGTGCGGGCGATCGAGGGTTTCGACGTGCGTGAGCACGGCAGCGGCAACGCTGGCGCCACCAACGTGCTGCGCCTGGCCGGTAAAGGTCCAGCGGTCGCGGTGCTGATCGCCGACATCGCCAAGGGCGTGCTGCCGGTGCAGGTCGCCCAGGCGCTGGGCGCGCCGGGGGCGGTGGTCGGAGCCAGCGCGGTCGCCGCGGTCGCCGGCCACGTCTTTCCAGCCTTCCACGGCCTGCGGGGCGGCAAGGGGGTGGCCACCGCGACCGGTGCTCTGGGCAGCCTGGCGCCGCTGGCGGCGCTGCCGGCCATCCTGCTGTTCGCGGCGGTGGCCCTCGCCACCCGCTTCATCGCCCTGGCTTCGATCGCCGCGGTGAGCGCGTTTCCGCTGCTGATGGTGCTCGCCGGTCAGCTCGGCTGGACGCCGCCACCGCCGGCCTGGCTGCTGGCGTCGACGGTCGGCATTGCGCTCTTGATCATCGTCAAACACCGCGACAACTTCGAGCGGCTGCGGGCCGGAACCGAGCATCGTCTCGGCGACTCGGCCCGCCAGGAGGACACGTGAAGCTCACGATTCTTGGGGCAGGTTCATGGGGCACGGCGCTGGCGGCTCACTTCGCCGGTGCCGGGCACGAGGTCATGCTGTGGTGCCGGCGACCCGAGCTGGCGGAAGAGCTCCGGCGGGAGCGCCGCAACGCGCAGTTCCTGCCGCGGACCGAGCTGCCGGCGTCGCTGCGGGTGACCGCGGATTTGAACGAGACGCTGGCGGCGGATGCGGTGCTGGTGGTGGTGCCGTCCCACGGCTACCGCGAGGTTGTGCGGCGCTACCTGCGCTGCGTCGCCTCAACCGAAACCCGCGGCGAGTCGGTCACCCTGATCTCGGCGACCAAGGGCGTCGAGACCGACACCCTGGAGCGGATGAGCGAGGTCAGCCGCGACGAGGCGGCCGCGGCCGATCGCGAGATCCGCTTCGCGGTGCTCTCCGGCCCCAACTTCGCCGTCGAGCTGGCCGCCGGAGCGCCGACTTCGGCGGTAGTGGCGGCGGACTCCGAGGAGGTGGCGACCCGCCTGCGGGAGCGCCTGTCGACCCCGACCTTTCGCCTCTACTCGTCGACCGACGTGGTGGGGGTGGAGCTCGGAGCGGCGTCGAAAAACGTCATCGCGATCGCCGCCGGCATCGTCGCCGGCCTCGAGCTCGGGCACAACGCTCTGGCGGCGCTGATGACCCGCGGCCTGCACGAGATCACGCGCCTGGTGCTGGCCTACGGCGGTCAGCCGCGCACGCTCTCCGGGCTGGCCGGCATGGGTGACCTGGTGTTGACCTGCACCGGGCCGCTGTCGCGCAACCGCAGCCTGGGGGTTAAGCTGGCGGCCGGTGAGACGCTGGAGGCGATCTCCGCCGGCACGCCGATGGTGGCCGAAGGCGTGCGCAACTCGCTGGCGATTGCCCGCCTGGCCGAGCAGCGCCAGGTGGAGATGCCGATCACCGAGCAGATGGTGGAGATTCTCTACCGCGACAAGCCGCCAACCCAAGCGGTGCGTGATCTCATGGCCCGTGAGCTGCGGCCTGAAGCGGAGCTATGATCGGCGCCCGCCGTGCCGCCGGCTGCCGCCCGCGCCGCACCTCTTTGCGCATCAGGTCGCGATAGGCGAAGAAGTCGACCTGAATGGTGTGGCGCTTCGAGGTCACGTAGCGCTTGCGCATGGCCGCGAGGTCGGCGTCGATCCGCTGCTCCATGGTGGCCAGGTCGGGTAGGGCACACTCGCCGGTGAGCAGCTTGGCGACCCAGATCGACTGCGCTTCCGCCAGCGGCATGACCGCGCCCAGCGGTTGGATCAGCCCGACGAAGAAGAGGTTCTTGCGGTGCGGATGGGCCACCAGCCGGTAGAGGCGGACCTCGTTGTCGTCGCTGTCGATCACCTCGCTGCTCAAGAACGGGAAGCTGATCTTGTAGCCCGTGGCGTAGATGATCTCGTCGACCGGCTCGACGGTGCCGTCGCGGAAGGCGACCCGGTCGCCCTGCAGCTCGGTGATGTCGGGCTTGATCGTCACCTTGCCGTGGCCGGCGAGATTGAGCAGCTCGGCGGAGATCGTCGGATGCGCCTGCAGCAGGGTGTGCTCGGGGGTCGGCACGCCGTAGTGGTCCTGCGAGCCGTGGGATAGCCGCATCAGCAGGTTGAAGAACGCCTGCTGGAGCTTCAGCGGCAGGTAGTTGGCCGCTGGCGTGGTGTAGGTGTCGATCGGGCGGCCCAGGGCGTACTTGGGCAGGATGTGCGCGCTGCGGCGGGTCGACAGCATCGTGCGGCGCGCCACTCGGCTGACCTCGCAGGCGATGTCGACGCCGGAGTTGCCGATGCCCACGACCAGGACGTTGCGGTCTTCCAGACCCTCGGACGTCTCATAGCTGTGGGAGTGGCGGGTGGGGCCGTCGAAATGGCCGGCAAACTCGGGGTGTCGAGGATCCCAGTGGTGGCCGTTGGAGACCAGTACGGCGGTGTAGCGGTGGGTCTCGGGAGTGCCGCTGTCGCCCGTCACCGTCACGTCCCAGCCGCCGCCTTCGACCGGCGCTACCTCCTCGACGGTGGTCCCAAAGCGGATATCGCCGCGGAAGTCGAAGTGGTCGACGTAGCCCTCGAAGTATTCGAGTACCTGGCTGTGGTGGAGATAGTCCGGGAAGTCGGTGGGCATCGGATAGTCCGAGTAGGCCATCCGATCCTTCGACGTGTTGATGTGCAGCGAGCGATAGGCCGCCGACATGCCGTTGTCGTTGCGGTAGCGCCAGTTGCCGCCGATGCCCGAGCCGCGCTCGTAGCAGTCGAATGGAATGCCGTGCTGCTTGAGGACCTTGGCAGAGGCGATGCCGGACGAGCCGGCTCCGATGATGCAGGCTTTATCCAAGACGAGGCGCTCTCAACCAGCTAGATTCCAGCAGTCGATCTGCCTAGCCGAGCGAGGCTCAGCCGAAGTTGAACCGCACGCCCAGGACGATCTTGGCCTGCTCTTCCTGAATGTCCTCGACCAGGTCGAGGCGCAGCAGACCGAAGACGTCGAAATTGTCCGTGATGTGGACGTCGAGGCCGGTCTGGATGTTGACGCCGAAGGTCTCGTCGTCATCGAGCATGACGCCGTTGATGTCGGTGCCGACGTCGAAAGAGTGGATCGAGAGGCCCGCGCCGAGGAAGTAGTCGACCCGGTTGAAGGGCACGACGCCGATGATGTTGAGGCCGATCATCAGATCGCTCTGCGAGGCGTCCGCGGTGCCACCGTTCAGCAGCGGAATGCGATTGTCGGATTCCCAGTAGCTGATCTCGGGCTCGAGGTAGGCGACGACCGACTGATAGTCGCGATTCTTGTCCTTGTCACCGAGCAGGATGCGGAAGCTGGCGGCGACGTAGGTCTCGGTGCTGTCGTCGAGCACGGAGTCGGACAGGTCGACCAGGCCGATGCCGATGCCGAAGGCGAAGCGATCGATATCTCGATCCTCGGCAGCGGCGACGCCTGGCACGAGCGTGGCGATCAGGGCCAGAAGGACAATCGGTGACCAGCGTTTCATTCTCTTCTCCTCGTTGAAGTTGCTCTCAGCAGGTCGGTACCCGAGCCCCATCGCGTCGGATTCGCTCCGTGGATGAGACGAATGTAACGATTCTTGGGGTTTTAATCCAGTATTGGCAGTCAGAATACCATGATTCGAGCGCAGAAAGGACGCCGCGGCTTCTGAAAACCCGATCCCGAGCGTCGCTCCGAGGGAGATTCTACTCCCAGGGAATGTCGGGCATGCGCAGGTGGTCCAGCTCGTCGCCGCCGATGACCGAGCGGTCGACGATCTCTTCGACGTCGTCGAGCGTCACCCCGCGATACCAGAAGTCGACGGGCCAGATGGCGACCGAGATGCCCTGGCTGCAGTGCTTGAGGCAGCCGGTGCGCACCACCATCACGTCATCGCGAATGCCGCGCTCGCGGACGACGTCTTTGAACCTGCGATAGACCTCGAGTCCGCCGCGCGGCCCGCAGCTCGGCTTGCGAGCGCCAGGGGGGCGTTCGTTGGTGCAGACGAGGATCTGAGTCTTGGGCTTGGGCATGGCTGGATTCTATGCGAGATTGTTGTTTCAAAATTTATTGAAAGTTCTAGAGGGCTCGTGTAGAGTGGCGTCGCGATGAGTGAGATCGACACCGTACGTAAAGATTTCGTCGAGCTTTGGGGCTCCATGGGTCACTTCTGGGGCATTTCGCCCACCACGGCCCGCATCTACAGCTGGCTGCTGTCCCGTTCCGAGCCGGCCGATACCGACGAGATCATGGAAGGGCTCGAGCTGAGCCGCGGTGCGGTGTCGATGGCCTGTCGTGAGCTGAGGGAATGGCATCTGATCCTTCCAGAACGGGTGTCAGGCTCACGGCGTATCGCTTACCGTCCGGCGACCGACCTGGAGAAGGTGATCCGCAATATCGTCGAGATTCGCAAGCGGCGGGAATGGGATCCCATTCTCGAGAGCTTGCGCGAGTGGATCCCGCAGCTCCAAACCGACGGATCGTCCGAAGCGGCGGTATTTCGTCAGCGTCTGGAAGACCTCGAGTCGTTGATTGCACGCTCCGACTCGATGGTCAAGGTGTTTCTCCGCGGCGGGGTGGTGGGCAAACTGGGGCTCAAGATGTTGGTCAAGGCGGCGCATGACGAAGCCACCCGGGCCGACACCGCCGAGTCACAGAATCGGGAGACACGGAACTGATCGCGCGCGAACGTCCATGCAAGACAGGCCGGTGAGCGGGCAGAAGCCCCCGCCGCCCGCGTCGTTACAGCGAATAGCAAAAGCGCTAGAGGAGTCGTCATGAAGGTTGCAACCAGCCCGACCGCGGAGCGTTCCACCACGGGACCCGCCGGCGTGGGACACGTCTTGAGCCCGGGACGGCCGTCGCCGGCCGCCGTCGCACCGATCGACACTACCGGTCATCTGGAAAGCGTTCCCGGCCTACCGGTCGGCGTCGACCTGCTCGCTCGCCTCGAAGGCATCTGCGCTCACCGCGGCCTCGGCAATCTCGCCGATCGCCTGAGCGACATGGTTGCGTTCATCGGCCAGGATCTGGAGCAGTTCGAGCTCGAGCTCGACAAGCTGCCGCGCAACGAGCGTCGCGTCAACCACAGCGCTCATCATCTCTTGGAGCGGGGCGGCAAGCGCCTGCGTCCGATGTGTGTGGCCCTGGCGTCGCGCATGGGAACCGGCTTCGACCACCGGGCCCTCGATCTGGCGGTGGCGGTGGAGCTGGTCCACAATGCGACCCTGCTGCACGACGACGTCGTCGACGTCAGCGACGTGCGACGCGGCGCGCCGACCGCACGCACCGTCTACGGCAACGCGGCTTCCATCTTCGCGGGCGATTGGCTGCTGATCGAGGCCCTGCGCCGGGTCAACCGCAGCGGCCTGCCGGGCGTGCTGGAAGAGCTGTTCGCGATCATCGAAGAGATGATCCTCGCCGAGTCCCTGCAGCTCGAGACGCGCGGCCTGGTGTCCGCCGACCGCGGCATCTACTTCCAGGTCGTCGAAGGCAAGACCGCCTCGGTCTTTCGCTGGGCGATGTCGGCCGGCGGCCACGCCGGCGGGCTCGATGAGAGCCACCGCGCCCAGCTGGTCGACTACGGCCGCCACCTCGGCATCACCTTCCAGGCTACCGACGACCTGCTCGACCTGACCGGCGACTCGGCCAAGACCGGCAAGATGCTGTTCACCGATCTGCGCGAAGGCAAGATGACCTTCCCGATGATCGTCGCGCTCGAGCGCGATCCGGAGCTGCGGCCGATCGTCGAGGAGATCCTGGCGGAGGAGGAGGTCACGGATCAAGCGGCCGAGCGCGTGGTCAGCGCGCTGCGCGAGACCCGGGCCGTGGAGGAGTGCCGTCGGCTCGCCCGCCGCCACTCGGATCAAGCCCTCGCTGCCCTCGCAGTCCTGCCCGACGGCCGCGCTCGCCGGGCGCTCGCCACCGTCGCCGAATCGATCGTCGATCGCGACCTCTAGGAGCTGCTGATGCAACATATTGCAGCCTCTGATTCCACCGACGGAGCGACCGCGCAGGCGCTGCCGCCCCGCGGAGCGCCGCCGGCACAGCGCCCCGGCTCGGGCGTCATGTTCGACGGCATTGCGCGCCGCTACGATGCGCTCAACCGCCTGATGTCCTTCGGCCTCGACCGCCTGTGGCGCCGGCGGGCGGTGACGGCTTGCGCCCTGAGCTCGGGCAGCCGGGTCCTCGACCTGGCCACCGGCACCGGCGACGTCGCCCTGGAGATTTTACGCCAGCAGCCCGAAACCAGCGTCGTCGGCCTCGATCCCTCCACGCAGATGCTGGCGATCGGCCGCGACAAAGTCGACGCCGCTGGCTTGACGGATCGCATCACTCTGCAGCCCGGCGAAGCCGAGACGCTGCCGTTCGACGACAACCAGTTCGACGCCGCAATCATCGCCTGGGGTATCCGCAACGTCGCGGATCGGCCGGGTGGGCTGCGCGAGATGGCGCGGGTGGTGCGGCCGAATGGCCGCATCGTGATCCTCGAGAGCGTCGAGCCGACCTCCGGACTGCTGGCACCCTTCGCCCGCTTCTACCTGCACCACGTGGTGCCTCGACTCGGCGCCTGGCTGTCACGAGAGAAGGCCTACCGCTACCTGCAGACGTCGATCGCGGCCTTCCCCTCGCCGCCCGAGTTCAGCCTCATGATGACGCAGGCGGGACTGGAGGTGCTGGAGGTCCGGCCGCAGACCTTCGGCGTGTGCTGCGTCTTCGTCGCCCGGCCGGCCGAGGGAGCACCCTCGGCGCAGCCAGCCCCAACGCAGCCACCCCAGGGGGGAGCAAACTGATGGCTCTGCAATCGACCGTCAAGATGCCCGAATCCCCAGCCGCTGGAAGCGAGACTCAGCTGGCCTCGGTGGCCGCGTCAGCGGTAGTCGCACCGGCCGTCATAGCGCCACCCGTCGAGGCGCCGCCCGTCGAGGCGCCACCCGTCGAAGCGCCGCCGGTGGCTGCACCCGAGCCGTCGGCGCGCGAGATTCGCGATTGGCTGAAGCAGCAGCTCGCTCGCCCGCTCGCCGCCACCGCCACCCTGGTGGTTACCGTGCCGGCGCCGCGGGTCGATCCCGAAACGCTGCTCGAAGTCTCGTCGCGTCGCCTGGGGGTGGTCTGGGACCCGCCGGACGGCCTGGCGTTCGCCGGCGTCGGTGCGACCCACCGCATCGAGCTCGAAGGGCCGGAGCCGCTCGAGCGTTTGCGCAGCCGCGCCAGCGGCGTGTGGAGCCAGCTCACCACCCGCAATCACCCGGCCTGCATGGCGGTAACGCCGCGGCTCTACGGCGGCGTGGCGTTCGATCCGCACGGGGCGCGCGAAGAGCCCTGGCAGGAGTTCGGTAGCGGCTGCTTCACGCTGCCCCGGATCGGCTACAGCACCGACGGCCAGCGCGCTTCGCTGAGCCTGGCGGTGCGCGGTAACGAGCTGACGACGCCGGAGCAGCGTCTGGCGTGGGTCACCGAGGTGGACGCGCTGCGCTCGCTGATGCAGTCGCCGCTGGGCGCGGACCTGACGCGGGATCGCCTGAGCGCCGTGCGCGCCATCCACCGCACCTCGCAGGACCTGTGGCACGCCGAGGTCGAGGCCATCGTGGCCGGGATCCGCGACGGCGCCTTCCAGAAGATCGTCGCCGCCCGCAGCTCGCGGGTCGAGCTGATGGCGCCGCTCGAGACCGCCGCCGTGCTGCGGCGCCTGAGCCGCGGCCTGAGGTCTTCGACCCGCTTCGCCTTCTGCCGTCGCCGGAGCACCTTCATCGGCGCGACGCCCGAGCGGCTGATCACCCGCCGCGGACGCTCGATCGCCACCGAGGCGCTGGCGGGCTCGATCGCCAGCGGCGCCGAGGGCGCGGGACGCCTGCTGCGCAGCGACAAAGATCTCGGCGAGCACCAGCTCGTGGTCGACGAGCTGGTGCGTCGCCTCGGACCGCTGTGCCAGCATCTCGAGGTCGACCCGCATCCGCGGGTGCGCGAGCTGCGCGACGTCATGCACCTGTTGACGCCGATCTCGGGCACCCTGGCCGAGCCGCGCCACGTGCTCGAGCTGGTCGAGGAGCTGCACCCGACGCCGGCGGTGGGCGGCGTGCCGACCGAGACCGCCATGCGCTGGATCTCGCGCCACGAAACCTTCAGCCGAGGCTGGTACGCCGCCCCGGTTGGCTGGTTCGACGCCCAGGGCGACGGCGACTTCGCGGTCGCTCTGCGCTCCTGCGTGCTGCGCGGCTCGGAGGCCTTCCTGTTCGCCGGCGCCGGCATCGTCGGAGATTCCGACCCGCGCTCCGAATACATCGAGACCGAGCTCAAAGAGCAGGCGCTGCTGACCGCCCTGGGGGCTTAGGTGGCGCCGGACGGTCCGACGTTCGAGGGGCCGACGTTCGAGGGGCCGTCGTCCGAGGGGCCGACGTCCGAGGGGACACCATTCAGCAGTCTGCAGGCCGAGTGGGCGCGGCTGCTGATCGGCAGTCTCGCCGACGCCGGCGTCCGCGACGTGGTGATCAGCCCGGGCTCGCGCTCGACGCCGCTGGTGCTGGCGGCCGCGGCACACCCCGGCCTGGAGTGTTTTGATCTGATCGACGAGCGCTCGGCCGCCTACTTCGCTTTGGGGCAAGCGCGGGTGACCGGTCGCCCCAGCCTGCTGATCGCGACCTCGGGCACCGCCGGCGCCAATTACTTCCCGGCGGTGGTCGAGGCCGGCGTGGCGCACGTGCCGCTGCTGGTGCTGACCGCCGATCGACCGGTGGAGCTGGTGGGCTGCGGCGCCAACCAGACGATCGATCAGCAGGGTCTCTTCGGCCGCCACGCGCGTGAGTTTTTCGACCTCGGCACCCCCAATGGCTCGCCCAGGGCTTTGCGAGCGCTGCGTCGGCAGGCCGCCCAGGCGGTGCTCGCGAGCGGGTCGCCGAAGCCGGGAGCGGTCCACCTCAACGCCCGTCTCGCCAAGCCGCTCGAGCCCGGGGAAGGGGAGTCCGAGGCCGACCAGGAGCTGACCCAGCGGGTCGACGAGCTGCTGCGTCGCGGCGCCCCGCGTGCCCGGGTAGCGCGTCGGCTGCCAGCGGCCGAGGATATCGTCGAGCTCGCCAAGGCCTGCCGCAGCAACGAGCGCGGCCTGATCGTCTGCGGCCCGGCGCCGCTGGCCCAGGCGACGAGCCGCAGCCTGATCGCCGAGCTCGGGCGCCGCACCGGCTTCCCGATTCTGCGCGAGGCGACCAGCCAGGCCCGCTACTGCCCGGAGCTCGACGACGTCGCCACCTGCGACGCCTTCGGCCCGCTGCTGGCCAACGAGGGCTTCCGTCAGCGCGCCATGCCGCGGCTGGTGATCCAGATCGGTCGCGGCCCGACGGCGGCTTCGTGGAAGCAGCTGGTTGCTGGCGTCCCGAAACACTGGGTGCTGAGCCCTGACGGCTGGTACGACGCCGAGAGCACGGCGAGCGATCTCGTGTTCGCCGATCTCGAGCCGACCCTGGCGCTGCTCACCAGCCGGCTACCGGCGACCCCGCGCTCGGGGCCGTGGGCCGCGCTGTGGACTCGCGCTGAGCGGGCCGTGCAGCGGGCCATCGACGAAGAGCTCGAGGCGGCCGCGCCCGAGCTCACCGAGGGCGCCGCCGCCCGCCATCTGGCGTCGACGCTGCCGGCCGGCAGCCTGCTGGCGGTCGGCAACAGCCTGCCCATCCGCGGGATCGACGTCTACGGTCGCGGCGCCACCGGCGATCTGCGGGTGTGGTGCCAGCGCGGCGCCAGCGGCATCGACGGCGTGGTCTCCGGCGTCTTCGGCGCCGCCAGCCGCTGGCGTCACCGCGTCGCGCTGCTGATCGGCGACGTCAGCTTCCTGCACGACCTCTCGGGGCTGCAGGCCGCGCGCTGCGTCGGCGTGCCGGTGATCCTGGTGGTCGTCCAGAACCAAGGCGGGCGCATCTTCGAGCAGCTGCCGCTGGCCCAGCATCCCGCCGGCAAAGACGTGATGGAGCATTGGACGACGCCGCACCAGCTCGATCTCTCCCACGCCGCCGAGCTGCACGGCCTGAGCTACGAGCGCGTCGAGCGCGTCGATGCGCTCGATCAGGCGTTGGCCAACGCCTACAGCCTGCCGGGGGTGACCCTGATCGAAGCGGTGGTGCCGCCCCACGGCGCTGCCGAACAGGCGCAGCGGCTGCGGGAGCGGGTGGCGTCGGCGCTTCAGGCCGAAGACGAAGCGTGAGCCGTCTCGCCTGCCTGCACGGCTTCACCGGCCGGCCGGGGGCCTGGGCGTCCGCCCTCCGCGACGTGCCTCCCGGCGTCGAGATTCTGACGCCGACGCTCCACGGTCATGACGGCCAGGCGAGCCCGCCGACCCGCTTCACGGACGAAGTGGATCGCCTGGCTGAGGAACTGCGTCGCGTCGCCACGAATGGCTGGCACCTGGCCGGCTATTCCTTGGGCGCGCGGCTAGCCCTCGGCCTGCTGGTCCGCCACCGCGGGCTGTTCGCCTCCGCCACCCTGATCGGCGTCCATCCCGGTCTGAGTACGGAAGACGAGCGGAGCCAGCGTCAAGCCGCCGACGAGGCGCTCGCCCAGCGACTCGAGACCGAGGGTCTGGAGCGCTTCGTCGACTTCTGGCAGAACATTCCGCTATTTCACAGCCAGCAAGCTTTACCGCCCGCAGTACGGCAGTCCCAGCGCGCCGCGCGCCTCGAGCATTCCGCCGCCGGCCTGGCGTCGTCGCTACGCTGCCTGAGCCTGGGCGCCATGCCGGACTTCAACCCGCAGCTGCCCGCTCTCGACCTGCCCGTCCAGCTCCTGGTCGGCGAGCTCGACATAAAGTTCCACCGCCTGGCCAAGGGAATGGTCCGCACCCTGCCACAGGCGACCCTCGGGGTCGTACCGTCTGCCGGTCACAACCTGCTGCTCGAAGCGCCAAGAGCCGTGGCGACGGCGCTTCATCGAGTGCTGCGCTGAGCGCGGTATAGCCTGGGTCCTTGCGTGCCGTCGAGACTTCCTCGAGTGGCACCGCGCGACACTGCGCTTCCCAGGCTACTGCTAGCTGCGATAGCCTGGTTTAGCTAAATGTCTTCACAGGCTAATCTCGGGCGGCGGCAGACTCCCACAGCACAACGGAGAGGGGAAGCGTATGCGTGGATTGATGATCGTGGCTGTGATGATCGTGGCTGTGGCGGCAATAACCCTGTCGGTGTTTGCCGAGCAGTCGGCGCCGCTGGATCACTCGATACCGGACAAGATTCATCAGGTTGGAGGAACCCTTGAAAAACCTGTCTGGATGTCAGAAGAGGTTTTCAGTCGGTCGACGATCGCCGAAATGTCGGAGCATGACCAAGACCTCTTGCTCGATGTGCTGCAGCATTTCCCGCTCACCGCAGAATCGGGACTAGAAGGTTGTCAGCCTCATTCGTCATTGAGCTTTCACTACCCGGCCACAACTGCTGAGGAGCTGTCAGAGCGCGCTCATTACATTGCTTTTGTGAGCGTCCGGGGCGCCAAAGCGGGAATTCATCGAGCGAAACCGGGAGAGTTGCTTGATATCGAGGTCGATCGAGTCTTCAAAGACGAAGGTCGAGTTTCATTCGAGAGCGGCTTCTACTTGTTTCATGACTACGCCCGCATGGTGATCGAAGGTCATGCGGTCTGTACGGGTGAGCGGCTACCCAGCGGGCAGTACTTAGTTTTCATCGAGCATGATGCTCCGCAAACAGAGCTCCCGATTTATGACTTGGAGGCAAGCGCCCTGATTTCGCTCTCGGACCATCCTTCGATTCATGGACGGTTGTTTAGCCCTGGCAATCCAGAGAAAGCGCTTCCCGTGCTTCTGGGCAGATTTGAGCGATGAAGAGCGAAACAACTGTCGCAATACTGCTCACCATTTCTTCGCTCCATGCTGAAGCGCAATCCTGCCAGAACCCCAACAACTACCTGCCAGCAGAACAGGCTATCAGTGATATTCGAATAGTCCCCGGCGGCGATAACTACAGTTTGACGGCGGGAACGGCGAACGCTCTTCGCGATGCGATGAGAAGCTGGAACACCGCTTGTGGCAGCAGAGTGCCAAAGCTGAGCTTTGGGGCGCCGTCACCGATTGTCCTGCACGTTAATTTCTATCGAGGCACCTATCCTGACGGGCGATTCCGTGATCGCTGTGGGGTGACCTCCAGTCCTCCTCCTGGATCTCAGCTCGACTACGGCACGGTGAGGTTGTATGAAACCTCCATCAATGGAGCCAACTGTACAACCGAGATTCTAGAGCTGACGATGCATGAGCTGGGCCATGCCCTGGGCCTCGGGGGTAACAACTGCTCGGACAACATCATGTGGGAAACCGCACCGCACGGGGAGCGCGAGGGGCTTCGGCCCACTACCGCAGACTGCTCGGCCGTCGACGATTTCTGGCGTAGTACCGAAGAGCCCGCGCCAGGCAGCGTAGGTGGCGATGAGGGAAATACCGACAATCAGTGCGTCGAAGACTGTGAACCCGGTGGTGAGCCGCCGATCCCAGGTGGCTCGACTCCGATTGTGGTCAGCTTACTGGACGCACGCTACGAGTTGACGTCGCACCTCAGCGGGGTGTTCTTCGATATCGATGCCGATGAGGCCACCGACCTGACGGCGTGGACGGTCGGCGGCTCGGATGATGCCTTCCTGGTTCTCGACCGTAACTCGAACGGCTTGATCGATGACGGCACCGAGCTCTTCGGAGGCGTGACCCCGCAGCCGCCATCCCAGGCCCCGAACGGCTTCGCAGCCTTAGCGGTATTCGATGCGCCCGAGAACGGCGGAGATCTCGACGGCTACATTTCGTCGCGCGATGCCATATTCGACAAGCTGCGACTATGGGTCGATGCCGATCACAATGGGCACTCGGACGCCCATGAGCTGCTGACGCTATCGGAAGCCGACATACTCTTCTTGGATCTCGCCTATGGAGAGTCGAGAAAAGTCGACGAGCACGGCAACGAGTTCCGCTACTGGTCGATGGTTGGGCGGGAGGCCGACATCATCACCGTTTGGGATGTGATCCTTCGACATTGGTAGTTCGAAGCCGCCTCGACGACGGGCCTACAACAAATGGCCTGGCGGTCTCCAAGAAAGGCTCTGAGCTCGCGCCGACGGCTGTAGGCTGTCTCCTGGAGCTGCTTCAAGCGGCCCGGAGGCGACCGCCTCAGCCGTGCCCCGTGGCGTTCCGGATGTCGCGAACGATCTTGTCGTGGTGGTGGTGATGGATGTCGACAAAGCGCAGCCACTGCTTGCCGTTGAGCTTCCCGAAGGCGAAGTGCGGGGCGAGCGGGCCGCTTTGCTCCAGGCGAGGTAGTGCCGGCTCGAGGTCGACGAAGCGCTGTTGCGTGCGCTCGATCTGCGGCGCGACGTCGGAGAGCTCGGGCTCGCGCGGGTTGGCGATGGCGGGGGCTCTGCCCTTGCCGCGCGGAATGAATCCCAGCGCCAGCATGCAGCGACCCAGCGGGTTGGGGCCGCCGCGCAGCGGCTTCGACTCGGCGGGATCTCTCTCCAGCACGTTCAGAATGCTGGTGTCGACCCGCGCCAGGTGCACCAGGTGCTGGGCGACGTCCCAGTCGGAGGTTTTATCGTGTCGGAGCTGAAGCAGCTCTGAGTCGCTGGCGAGCTCGAGATACGAGGCGAGCTGCGCCAGGATGCGCTTGTAGAGCGTTTGGATGTCGGGCATGGCGGGATGATAGCTCACCTCCAGTTGGCCCGGTGGCATGACGGTCCCGCGGCTCCGCGAGCTTCGGTCCAGCCGCTGGACAAGCCTCGCACAAGCGATGCGTCGCCGACGCTCGACTCCACAAAGCTCTCACAGGGGTTGCGCGGCGAACGCTCATTTGAGCGGTCGCTCCCGCATTGCTTGCGGGCGCCGCGCTCCGTTGAGCGAAGCATCGGAATAGCGCTTCGGGTGCCGCGCTCAGCGGAGCGCGGCACCATCTCAGCAGTTTGGGATCTGCGCTCAGATGAGCGTAGGTACCGCAAGCCTTGGGGTGACCCGCGCTCGCCCGAGCGAGCCCCTCGCAAGCCCTGCGGACCCAACGGTGACTCGAGCGCACCTGACGCAAGCGATGCGGAGTCGCTGGGAGCTGGAGCGAAGCCAGCGCAAGGCATGCAGAGTGGATTTCTGAGCGAGCGCTGCCGCTCCGAGCACTTCCGCCCCGAGCACTGCGGGGCGGGGTTCGGGGCGAGCGGGGTGGCTCAGATCTCGGGAATGCGCCCGCTCAAGACGGTGGCGAGGCGATCGAAGGCGATGTTGCCGCCGGAGATGACGCATACGATGTTGCCGTTGCCCGCCCGACCGGTGAGGGCGGCGGCAACCGAGGTGGCGGCAGCGCCCTCGGCAATCACGTTGCAGCGTTCGGCCAGCAGACGGATGGCGGCGGCGATTTGCCGGAGGGAGACGACGATCGAGCCCGAGAGCAGCGCTTGGGCCAGCGGCCACATCTCGGCCAGCACCGACTTGCCGCCGACGCCTTCGACGAAGGTCGGCGTGTAGTCGATGGCGGTGGCCTCGCCGGCCGCCAGCGACGCCGACAGCGGCGCGGCGGTCTCGACCTCGCTGGCGAAGACCCGTGCCTCCGGTCGCAGCTCGCGCAGTGCCGAGGCGATGCCGCCGCTCAAGCCACCGCCGCCGAAGGGGGCGATCACGGCATCGACTTCGGGCAGGTCGTCGAGTATCTCGAGGCCGATGACGCCGTTGCCGGCGATGACCCCCGCGTTCGAAACCGGGTGAATGAAGACGCCCTGCTCGCCGGGATGGTGGTGGTCGGTCAGCACCTGCCACCAGTCGTCGAACGACACCGTGACGACCTCGCCGCCGAGCTCCAGCACCGCGTCGATCTTGTTCTGGGGCGCGGTCTCGGGCACCACCACCCGGCACGGCACGCCGAGACGCTGGGCTCCCCAGGCGACGCCCTGGGCCATGTTGCCGACGCTGGCGGTGTAGACGCCGTGGGTCAGGTCGTGGGACTCGGCCGCGGCGGCGATGGCATTGCCGGCGCCGCGCAGTTTGAAGCTGCCGATCGGCTGCAGACTCTCGAGCTTGAGGTAGATGCGTCGGTCGGCATCGCCCGAGGGAAGACGGATCAGCGGCGTGCGGATCGCGCCGCCGGCGTTGCGCTCCTGGGCGGCTCGGATCTCGGCCAGCGGTATCGGGCAGAGTGGCTTCATGCAAGATTCTCGGCGAACGTTCGGGAAGACACGGCGCGGGAAGACACGGTTTGGGAAGGCACGGTTCGTGAGGTTACGGTTCGGGACGTTACCGCATCGAGGATATCGGCGACCGCCGCGACCGCCGGCGGTCGCAGCACGTCGCGGTGGCCGCCGGGTACGGTGTGGATCTCGAGCCCGAGGCGGCTGAGCGCTCGGCAATCCCGCTCCTGCTGTGCCATCCGCTCGACAGGAGCGTCTGCCGCCCGGATCAGGGTGAGCGGACAGCCGTGGGGCTGCGGCCGGTAGCGTTGGCCGGCTTCGAAGAGCCCTAGGAAGGTGCGCCAGCGCTGGGCGAGCTCGGACCCTTCCGGCCTGGCCAAGGCTTCGGGACGCTCGGAGATTCGGGTCGCGAGTCGACCCAGGAAGGCCTCGTCCGCCACTGGCGGATCCGCCGGATCCGTCGGCAGCTCCAGCGCGCCGCGCAGCTCCGCCTCGGTACCGCCCAGCCACTGATGAGCGAACAGCAGGCGAGCCTGCTCGGGCTCGGGCTCCGCTTCGAGGTCGCGATCCGCGGCGGGATGCGTGTCGAGCAGAACCACCTGCACGGCATGACCCTCGCGCTCGAGCCAGCGCGCTATCTCGCAGGCCAGCAGGCCCCCGGCCGACCAGCCGCCCAGTGTGAAGGGGCCAGTGAAGGGATCGTCGCTATGGGCGTCGAGCAGGCATTCCGCGTGATGCTCGGCGAGCGCTTCGAGACGCTCGAACCTGCTGGCTTCCAGTTCTGGAGCCTGCAGGCCATAGACCGGATGCTCGCCCGGCATCGCCGCGGCCAAAGGGCGGTAGGGATCCGCCGAGCCGTCGACGGCGTGGACCAAAATCAGCGGTGAGCCCGTGCCGCGTCGCAGGGTGACGAGCGTCGACGATGCAGGGTCGCGAAACGGGGCAGGGTCGCGTAACGGGGCAGGGCCGAGCGTCGGGGCTGCGTCGATCGGCTCGTCCGAGGGCGCGCGCAGCAGCTTGGCCATCTCGGCGACGGTACCGGCAGCATACAGTGCGGCGAGGTCGAGCTCGATGTCGAAGTGCTCTTGGACCGACGCCATCAGCCGCACCGCCAGCAGCGAGTGGCCTCCGAGGTCGAAGAAGTTGTCGTGGATCGACAGCTCGCTAGGGTTGAGCGTCTGCTGCCACAGCTCGGCCAGCTCGCTCTCTACCGAGTTGCGCGGCGGGACGATGCGGCGCTTGGTGGAGGCGTCCGGCGCCGGCAGCTCAGAGCGATCGATTTTGCCGTTGACCGACAGGGGCATCGCCGGCAGCATGAGATAGATGCCTGGGACCATCGTCGGCGGCAGCTGCTGGCCGAGACCGTGCCGCAGGTTCGCGGGGCTGAGCGAGGGGTCAGCGGCGACGACGTAGGCCACCAGGCGCTTTTCACCGGGTGCGGCGCCCGGCACGTCGTCGCGCGCCAGCACCGCCGCCTCCAGCACGCCGTCCTGGCGCGACAGCTCGGCCTCGATCTCGCCGAGCTCCATGCGCACGCCGCGCACCTTCACCTGGTGGTCGACCCGCCCCAGAAAATCGAGTGAACCGTCGGCCCTCAGGCGGGCGAGATCGCCGGTCCGGTAGAGGCGCTCGCCGCTGCCGCGGAACGGGTTGGGCACGAACTTCTCGGCGGTCAGCGCGGGGCGCCCGAGGTAGCCGCCGGTGATGCCAACGCCCCCCGCATAGATCTCACCGGCCACTCCGATCGCCACCTGCCGAGCTCGCGGATCCATCACGTAGGCGGAGGTGTTGGAGATCGGCCGGCCGATGGTGATCGGCTGGGGGGTCGCGCTGGCGTCCAGGGTCTGGCTCGCGATGGTCAGGGACGTCTCGGTGGGGCCGTAGATGTTGACCAGGCGAATGGCCGGCAGCCGCTCGAACAGGCGAGCGGCCAGGGACGCGTGCAGCGCCTCGCCGCCGCTGACGATCTGGCGCAGCGCATCACAGCGGGCCAGGGCCGGCGCTTCGAGCATCTGGCTCAGCACCGAAGGCACAAAGTCGGCGCAGGTGACGCCTTCCCCAGCGATCAGCTCGGCCAGATAGGCAGTGTCCATGTGGCCGCCGGGGCGCGGCAGCACGATCGTGGCGCCGGCGATCAGCGGGCCGAAAATCTGCCAGAAGGCGGCGTCGAAGCCGATCGACAGGTTCTGCAGGACGCGATCCTTGGGCGTCAGGGGGAAATCGTGCTGCTGCCAGAGCAGGCGCTGGCGCAACCCCCGATGGTGCATGCGCACCCCCTTGGGCCGACCGGTCGAGCCCGAGGTATAAATGACGTAGCCAAGGTTGTCTGGGGACAGTTGTGCGGGGGACGGTTGCGCCAGAGCGAGCTCAGCAGGGCCGCCGCTAGCGTCACGCGCTTTCGGGCGGAGTGCCTGATGGATATCGAGCGAGACGCCTGCGAAATCCTTGGGCAGCCGTTCTACCAGGCCCGCCTGGGTGATTACCACCGCCACCGACGTGTCGGCCAAAATCAGGCCAAGGCGCTGGGGCGGCAGGTCGGGCGCCAGCGGTACGCAGGCGCCGCCCGCCTGGAGGACCGCCAGCAGGGCGACCGGCAGCTCGAGGCTGCGCTCGAGCAGCACGCCGACGGTGACTTCAGGACCAACACCGAGCGTCCGCAAGCGCTCCGCCAGCCGTCCGGCTCGCCGGCCGAGCTGGCGGTAGGTGAGGGAGCTTCCCGCGAACCTGGCACATTCCGCCTGCGGCGTGCGGGCGATCTGAGCTTCCACCAGCTGGTGCACGGTGCCTTCGAGGTCGAAATCGCAGGCCGTGTCGTTGCCTTCGATCAGCAACTGGTGGCGGCCGGCGTCCCTCAGGATCGGCAGATCGGAGATCGGGGCCTGCGGGTTGGCGAGCAGGCCGTCGACGAGCGCTCGGAGACTATGCGCCAGGCGCTGGATGGTGGTGGGCTCGAAGAGCTCGCTGCGGTACTCGAAGGTGGCGTCGATCTGATCCGGCGTCTCGGTCATCGAGAGGCTGAAGTCGAAGTGCGACGTGCCGGTGTGAAGCGGCAGCGTTTCGACTTCGAGTCCCGGCGTCTCGAGCTCTGAGCCGAAGGCGTTCTGCAGCGCGAATCCGGTCTGCACGAACGGCGTCTGGCCCTGCTGGCGGTCCGGCTGAAGATCCGCCACCAGCTGATCGAAGGGTAGATCCTGGTGCTGCACCGCCGCACAGCACGCGTCGTGGGTTGCAGCGAGTAGCGTCGCGAAGTCATGGCCCGGCGGCGTGCGCAGGCGCACCACCAGCATGTTGGTGAAGAATCCGATCAGCGGCTCGCTCGCCGAATGCATGCGATTGGCGGCGGGCACGCTGAGCAGCAGATCCTGCTGGCCGCTGATGCGGAAGAGCAGGACGCCAAAGGCCGCGATCAGGGTGGAGAACAGGGTGGCCCCGCGTTGGCCGGCGAGGGTGTCGAGACCGTTGCGCTGAGCCGCGTTCAGCCGCCAGTCCAGCGAGGCGCCGCGGTCGCTCAGGCTCGAGGAGCGGGGGTGATCCAGCGGTAGCTCGAGCGTCTGCGGGGCGCCGGCGAGGGCCGTGCGCCAGAAGTCGAGCAGCTGCGGCTCGCGCCGCGCCAGCGCCGCCTCCTGCCAGTGGGCGAGATCAGCGTACTGAAACGCGAGGTCGGGCAGCGTTCCCGCGCCTTCGCCGCGGAATTCGGCATAGAGCGTCGCCAGCTCGCGTAGCAGGATGCCGATCGACCAGCCGTCCGAGGCGACGTGATGCATCACCAGCAGGATCAGATGCTCACCATCCCCCAGATCGAGGTCCACGGCCCGCAGCATCAGGTCGCGCGCCAGGTCGAACGGGCGACGCAGGTGCTCCTCGGCGCTCTCGAGCATGGCGTCGCGCCGCCGCTTCGCCGGCACCGAGCTCAGATCGACGGTCTCGATCGGCACCGAACGCGGCGCGTCGATGTGCTGCCAGGGGGTGCCGTCGGTGTTGACCAGGCGAGTGCGCAGCACTTCGTGACGGCGTGTGATCTCGTCCAGGCTGTGCTGCAGGGCGTAGCGATCGAAGGTCTCGAAGCGCACCGTGACCCTCATGTTGTAGCTGACGTCGCCCTCCGGCTGGCCGTCTTCCGGCCGAAACAGCTGGTCGAGATACCACAGCCGACGCTGCGCCGGGGCGAGCGGCAGCGGCGCGTCCCGCGGCAGCCGTCGCGGCGCGATCTCGGCGGGGCCGGCAGGCGCCTCGGCCAGCCGCTCGGCGATTCTCTGGGCCTGCTGCGTGATCGACTGGGTCAGGCAGGCTGCCACCGGCAGGTCGACCCCGAAGCGATCCCGCACCCGAGTCGCCAGCCGGGTCGCGCTGACGGAGTCGCCGCCGGCGGCCAGGAGGTCGCGCTCGGGATCGGTTCGGATTAGATCTGTGGAGTTCCCGCAACAATTTCGAAGCCGGCTATTGCAGTGCTTTGCACGATGCCGTTGGCATGGTAGATGGTTGGACTGCCCTTGGGGTAACGGTAGATGTGCATCCGGATGCGATCTTGTGGGACCAACAGCTACTTCCTGACGACTACCGCAGTCAGAAGAAGCGCCGTAGCGAGTTTTGGGCTGACACTGTTCGCTTTGAGCGAAGGTCGCGTATGTTGCACAATAGGTTCGTGCTGTGGCACAATGTGGAGGTTGAGAGCTTGAATCCTCGAGGAGTCGCGGACAAGTATATCCCCGTACCAGCGTGGTGGTCGGAATGGGAAGTGCCCCAAGGGTTCTGGGCGGAATTGCCTTGTGTGTTGGCCTACAAGGCCTCCCTTTTCCTTAGGAATCCGATGTCGGCGTGGTGGGTGATTGCCTGTACAGGCTGGGCCGTGAATGTTGCCGTCTTTCTCGTCTGGGACGCTTACGACACCAGTCGCTTGTGGTTCTTACCACCCAAGTTGGTTGAAGCCCTTCACGTTTTGCCCTTACAGGGAGTCTTAGGAGACAATGGTCATCGTGACCTGGAGAGGTTCTTACAAGTCATTGAAGAAGTCAACTGGGAACAAGTACCAAAGGTTAATAGCTGTCGTTCTTCGGCCTCTCGGTCCCGGTTTTGCTTTGGAAGAAACGGACAAGCCGGGGACTTTGTCTGGATTGACCCAGTCTCAGCCAGGATCGTCTCGGAGGGGGAGGCAAAAGCCCGACGAGCTGGAGCTCATAGTGGACCTCGAGCTAGTGCGGTGCCAAGTTGGTCAGGTGTTCCCAAAAGTTTCAAGGATGTTGGTATTAACCGAACACGGGCATCGAAGGCTCCTCATCAGCACCAGGCTGGTGGCGCCGGCGCAGGTACAGTACCAACAGCGTCCTCTACTCGTGACGAGGTGTGGGAGCTGTCATCAGCTGAGTCCGATTCGGACGATTGCCTTCTCCCGTCCCCTACCAAGCGAGCAGATATATTAAAGGCCCGTGAGGAGAAGAACCGGCGCCGTCGTGAGCGGGGAAAACGAAGTCAGACTGAAACTCCAAGTGATGGTATTTCAGCGGGGACGACCAAGAAGCCAAGGAAGTCAGGTGGGACCCGAATGGAAGACTCGTCAGACAGGCAAAGCGAGAGCTCGCCAAAGGACTCAGAAGGGAAGCCTAAGAGTCCGTGGGACCCTGAGGGTATTCCGGTGCGTTTTAGCAAAGGGGCTACCAAGATTGTCTTGCATTTCGTGTCGAGTTGTCTGCATGAGCCAGAAGGTGGCTTTGCCAACTCCGTGCCGGATATCCTCTGTCAGCTTCGTGGCATGATCCACGGCCTCCAAAAGGATATTGAGAAAGGAAATCCTGTGGATAGTCCCGTTGGGAACTGGCGGTTGCGCTCTGATGGAAAAATCATGACTCCTGCCGATGTTGCAGTTGTCCATCAGTTTCTTCGGGAGTTGTTTGATGGGCTCCCCAGATAGCTCCTTGCTTCCATCAATGGCTTGTTAAGCCTTTTCCATAGGAAATTTGAGGGGTGGTGTGAGCGAGCTCGGCAAAATGCGAAGTTCTTCCCTGAGGACAATCCCCTTCAAAGGTAACTTCCTGAATTCCCCTTTGGGTTCCCGTAAACCTTTGGTTGTATCACAACGTGTATCCAACACCGCGTAGCACTCAATACGAGTTCCATCCTCCTACGGAGATTGTTTTCAAATAAAGTGCTAACAGTGTTCCGCAAATTCCAAAATACATATTCCATGTCCAGTATGCGTCTTGCGTTTACAGTAC
>JBCCEE010000056.1:0-27973 GCA_039030415.1 Acidobacteriota bacterium | reverse complement strand
TACGAGGACGATCCCGACCTCTGGACCGTCTACCTGCTGGGCGCCTTTCAAGGCATGCACACCCAAGACGCCGACGGCACGTACACCAACGACACGGAATACGGTGAGGCCGGTTCTCAGGTCGGTGCGGTCGCCGGCGAGGCCGATGGCCCGGGCGGGCACGGTGCCCTGATCTACTGGGCTTCGGGGGCCGAGCTGGAGAAACATCACGAATCCGCCGAAGGCTGGCGCCTGATCGACGTTCCGGTGCACGAGATCGGCCACCTGTTCGGCGCCGAGCACAGCGACGGTGAGCTAATGTCGGACGGCAAGCCCGGCAACGGAACCCCCAGCGCCTTCTTCAGCCCCAAATCCCTGAACGCCATCAGAAGCGCCAAGCATCCCTGAGCCGTCCTCGGGCTATCATCAAGACTCCCTTCACCTCTAAGGAGTCCCCATGACCCTCAAGCGCATTGCCCTCGGGCTCGCTGCCCTGGTTCTCGCCGTCGTTCTGGCCGGCGCCGTTCTGTTCTCGATCAACAACGACCCGCTGCCCGAAACCACCGACCCGGCCAGCGCCGACGCCTTGGCCAAGCGTATGCTGGCGGCGATTGACGACGAGGCCTGGCAGCGCACCGGCGCCGTGACCTGGACGTTTCGCGGCGCGCACCACCACCTGTGGGACCGCCAGCGCAGCTACGCGCGGGTACGCTGGGACGATCACGAAGTCTTGATCGATCTGACGACGCGCCGCGGCGTGGCGCGGATCGCCGGGGAGCCGGTGGCTGGAGAGGAGGCGCTCGCACCGCTGCTGCAGAAGGCCTGGGCGCTGTGGTGTAACGACGAGTTCTGGCTCAACCCGATCTCGAAGGTCTTCGATGACGGGACGCGCCGCGGCATGGTCGGCGAGGACCTGCTGGTGACCTACACCGAGGGCGGCGTCACCCCCGGTGATTCCTACCTGTGGACCGTCGGCGACGACGGCCTGCCGACGTCGTGGCGGATGTGGACGTCGATCATTCCCTTGGGCGGTCTCGAGACCTCGTGGGAAGGCTGGATCACCCTCGACACCGGCGTGAAGGTCGCCACCCGTCACGCCACCTTCGCCGGCGACCTCGAGCTCGGGGACATTCGCGGCGCGGCGTCCCTCGCCGAGCTCGAGCCGGGGCCGGATCCCTTTGCCGAGCTGGCGGCGCTGCTCGCTGGCAGTTGAGCATTCGAGCCCCGCTGATGAGCCTCTGCCCTGAGATACAATGCCAGGAGCGAGAGTTCCGAGTGCGCCGATTGGAGGTCTAGAATGGGAACCGTCAAACAACAGGCTGCTCAGCTGCTAGATGGCTTGCCGGATACTGCAACTTGGGATGACTTGATCGACCGTTTGACGCGCTTGAGAGACACTTCGAACCAGCAAACTCCTCACGTCGCCAATCAAGTCGAGCAAGCCAAGACCTCGGAAGTATCCTCCCAAGATCTGTTCACGGAGCGTTGGCGGGGAAAGTTCCGCTTCGCAGACCGAGATGAAAAGCGTTTCCAGACCTTAGTAAAACGGTACCAGTGATCGTTCTCATCGATACCGATGTGCTCTTGGACGTAGCGCTCGATCGGCCTCCATATGCCGCTGCTGCCGTTGAGCTACTCAACGCCTGTCAAGTAGGTCATCTTTCAGGCTTCGTCGCCTGGCACTCGATATCGAACTTCTACTACCTGGTCAGACCGACCAAGGGTGGCCTGGAAACTCGCTCTATGGTTCTGGACCTGTTGCAATTCATCAGAGTTGCAGCCACCGATACCGAGAGCCTGTTGTACGCGATTGGCCTCGAAATGAACGACTTCGAAGATGCAATGCAAGTCGCTGCCGCCGTCGCTTGCAATGCTGAGGTCATCGTCACCCGCAATCATCGCGACTACACAGACTCCCCAATCACGGTTTCAGGGCCGCAGGCTCTCACCTCTGAGCTAGACCTCAGGCTACCTCCGTCAACTTGAGACATCTTCTGTAAAGGGACCGTAAAAGGCCCCAACCGGCTTCCGAGCGACGCGTACCTCGGCTATCTGAGCCCCAGCCCGGTCACGTCCACGGAGGTCAGCCCATGCGTGCATTCCGGTTCGAGAGACCTGCCGGCCGGTGGCCGACGCAGGCCAACTGTGCTCATCTGACGATGATGATCGTCGGCTGGGCATTCGCCCAGCAGACTCTGGCTTCGACCAACGCGTCCACCGTGCACAGCGTGCCGCGCACTCAGCTGCCGATCGTGGTCGACGGGCATGTCGACGAGGCGGCCTGGCAGCAGGCGGCGTCGATCGCCCTCGCCTATGAGACCCGGCCCGGTGAGAACATCGCGGCACCGGCTCAGACCGAGTGCTTGATCACCTACGACGACCACCGGCTGTATGTGGCCTTCAAAGCGCAGGATCCCGAGCCGGACAAGATTCGCGCTCGGCTGGCGGATCGCGACTCGGTGTTCTCGGACGATTGGGTCGGCATCGTGCTCGACACCTTCAACGATCAGCGCCGCGCCTTCGAGTTCTTCGTCAACCCGCTCGGCGTGCAGATAGACCTGACCTACGACGACGTCAACGAAGACGAGGACAGCTCGTGGGACGCCATCTGGAGCTCGGCCGGCCGGCTGACCGAAACCGGTTTCGTGGTCGAGCTGTCGGTGCCGTTCTCGTCGCTGCGCTTCCCGCAGATCGAAGGCGAGCAGACCTGGGGCGTCGACCTGCTGCGCGCCATGCCGCGCAGCGTGTGGCACCGCATGTCGAACAATCCCCAGGATCGCAACGTCAACTGCTATGTCTGCCAGTTCTCGAAGCTGACCGGTTTCAGCGGCATCACCCCGGGGCGCAACCTGGAGATCACCCCCACCCTCACCGGTGGCGTAATCCAGGAGCGTGCGGCCTTCCCTGATGGGCCGCTAGAGACCGGCGAAGAGGTCACCGACCTCGGCCTCACCGTGAGCTGGGGCGTGACCCCAAACCTCAATCTCTCCGCGACGCTCAACCCAGACTTCTCGCAGGTCGAGGCCGACGCCGCGCAGCTCGAGATCAACAATCAATTCGCGCTCTTCTTCCCCGAGCGACGGCCGTTCTTCTTGGAAGACGCCGACCTCTTCAGCACCCGCCTCAACACGGTGTTCACCCGCAACGTGGCGGATCCGGCTTGGGGACTCCGCGCCACCGGCAAGGCCGGCAAGAACGCCTTCGGAGTGTTCGTGGCCCAGGACGAGCTGACCAACCTGGTGTTCCCGGGCAGCCAGGGCTCGGAAGCCGACTCGTTCGACTTCGAGACCTCTGACTCGGTGCTGCGCTACCGTCGCGACCTGCCGGGCAACTCGGCCCTCGGCGCGCTCATCACCCATCGCAGCGGCGACGGTTACTCGAACCTGCTCGGCGGCTTCGACGGCCTGATCCGCTTCAGCGAATCCGACTCGCTGGAGTTTCAGGTCCTGCGCTCCGAGACCGAGTATCCGTCATCGATCGCCGCCGCCTTCGACCAGCCCTCGGGCTCGTTCAGCGACGAGGCGCTCAGCGCCGCCTACATCCACAACGACCGCAGGTGGCGCTGGTGGGCGGTCTACGAAGACGTCGGCGACGACTTTCGGGCCGACATGGGCTTCATCCCCAGGGTCGGCTTTCGCCACTACCGCAGCGGTGCCATCCGCACCTGGTGGGGTGAAGCGGACGACTGGCACACGCAGTTTCGCGTCGGTGGGGTCGGCGACCGGGTGGAGGATCAGAGCGGCCAGCGGCTCGAGCAGACCTTTCAGACCTGGGTCAGCGTCAACGGCCCGCGCCAGTCGTTCGCCGAGCTCGAGCTGGTGAGCCGGGAGCGCTTCTTCAACGGCGTCGACTTCGAAGAGACCCAGGCCGAGGTCGAATTCGAGATTCAGCCCACCAGCCGCCTCGAGCTCGAGCTGGAGGTGCTGTTCGGCGACCAGGTTGACTTCGCCAACACCCAGCTCGGCGAGGTGCTGAGCGTCGAGTCGGAAGCGCGCCTCGACTTCGGCCGCCACCTCCGCACTTTCCTGTCGCACGAATTCCGCAGGCTCGACGTCGACGGCGGCACCCTCTTCGAAGCCAATCTGTCGCAGGCTCGCCTGCTCTACCAGTTCAATCTGCGCACCTTCCTCCGCGCCATCGTCCAGCGCACCGACATCCAGCGCGAAACCGCGCTGTTCCGCGAAGCGGTCGAGGCACGCACCCAGCGCTTGTTCACCCAGCTGCTGTTCTCCTACAAGCTCAACCCACGCACCGTGTTGTTTCTGGGCTACTCCGACAACTACCGTGGCGATCAGCAGATCGCGCTCACCCAGGAGAACCGCGCCCTGTTCCTCAAACTCGGCTACGCCTGGGTGCTGTAGCCCTGGCGCTTCGAGACTCTGGACGGCGACACGGATTTCGAAACGTCCACCGGATCCGGGGGCGCGTTCTGCCGTGCGCGGTGCTGGTTGGAGGTCGGTATATCATGACGCGATTCGCCTGATCGAATCCGCGTGACGGGGACTCCGACCTCGAGCCGCGCGAGGCGTGCCGCAGCGCGGTGACGCCGTAGGCAAGATGTCGAAACACTTCCCCCAGCAACCTCCCGCCGATCGCTCCTGGCCTCCAGCTCGGGCCCGTGGGCCAGCCTTCATGCCGCGACTGGCCGGGCCACAACTGGCCGGGCCGCGACTGGCCGGGCCGCGACTGGCCGGGCCGCGACTGGCCGTGCCACGACTGGCTCGGAGGGTCACGTCACTGCTCGCCATTCTGTTTTCCATGCTCGTCTCGGGCGAGTCGAGCCTGGCCAACGAATCCGCTCCGCAGGCCTCGCCTCAGGAGATCGGACTGCCGCTCTTGATCGCCTTCGACTCGCGGACCTACGGCGCCCACAGCCAGAACTGGGCCGCGGTCCAGGACGACCGCGGCGTCATGTACTTCGGCAACGGCGACGGCGTGCTGCGCTTCGATGGCGTCGAGTGGCAGACCGTGGAGGTCGCCAACGCCTCGATCGTACGCTCGCTGGCCAAAGACGCGGACGGCAGGATTTACGTCGGCGCGGTCAATGAGCTCGGCTATCTCGAATCTGACGCCCTGGGCAACCCGACCTATGTCTCGCTGAAAGATCGGCTGCCGGCTGACGAAGCCGAGCTCGCCGACGTCTGGCGAATCTTTGTCATCGACGAGAGCGTGTTCTTCTGGACCGTCGGCAAGCTGATGCGTTGGCACCAGGGCGAGCTCCGCTCGTGGCCGCTCGAGAGCCGGCGCGCGCCCTGCTCGGTCCGGGGCCAGCTCTTCAACAATCATCCCGAGCTCGGGCTGACCGTATGGACCGGAGAAGGCTTCGAGGCCCTGCCGGGGGGCGAGGCGCTCGCCGACAGGATCGTCATCACCATGGCTCCGCTCGGCGACCATCAGATCCTGATCGGTACTTCGGACGGCAGCCTGCTGCGGCTGTCCCTGGCGCCCGACCGCTCCTCGGCCACCGTCGAGCCGTTTGCTTCGGAAGCCGACGCCTACCTCGCTCGCCACAAGCTCTACCAGATACAGCGCCTGCCGGACGGCACGTTTGGCCTCGCCACGTTCACCGGCGGCCTGGTGATCCTCGACCATCGCGGCCAGGAGCGCGCGCGCATTAGCCAGACCGAAGGCCTGCCGGACAACTCGGTGTGGTCGCTGTTCGTCGACCGTGACCGCGGCCTGTGGCTCGGCCTCAACCGCGGCCTGGCCCGGCTCGAGGTCGACTCCGCCGTCACCCAATACGGTGAGACCGCCGGATTGGAAGGCACCGTCGAGGCCATCACGCGGCACCGCGGCGCGCTCTACGCCGCGACCAGCGTCGGCCTCTATCGGCTACAGCGTCAGCAGGCCGAGTGGATCGCGGGCGACGAGGCACCCCACTGGAGCCTGGCCTCTGTCGATGATGCGGCTTCCGACCCACGGCTGTTGATCGGCACGCAGGCCGGCGTATTCGAGCTGGTCGAGGGCCGGCTGGAACGGCGCACGAAGTCGCGCAATGTCTTCTACCTCTACCCTTCGACCCGTCATCCCGGGCGCGTTTACATCGGAGAACAGACCGGACTCTACGTGATGACGCTGGAGGACGGACGCTGGCTCGACCGGGGCCGCGTTCCCGGCATCGATCTCGAAATCCGCAGCATCCACGAGGATGACGACGGCCACCTGTGGCTCGGCAGCCATTTCCATGGCGTGCTGCGGCTCGACCTGGCGCCCGGCACCGAGCTCGAGCCGCGCAAGATCGACCAGTTCGGCCACGAGCACGGCTGGCCTCGGCTCAAGAGCATCAAGGTGCGGATGTTCGGGGATCGCCTGCTGTTCCCCAGTCCCGACGGCCTGTATCAATTCGACTCGGAGAGCCAGACTTTCGCGCCCAGCCCGCTATTTTCGCCCGACAGCCCGGTCTCACGTCTCGGCATCCTGCGAGCCCGCCCAGACGCCCACGCCAATCTGTGGCTGAGCCTGCACGGCGGCGAGAACGTCGTCGCCCTGCCGCAGCCCGACGGCACCTACGGCATCGACCGCGAAAGTCTGCGGCGTGTCGTCACGGAGTCTACCCACGCCATCCTGCCCGAACCCTCGGGCGTTGCTTGGCTAGGCGGCGTCGACGGCCTGTTTCGTGTCGACACCCGCCACCCGACCTTTGATCTCGGCGTCAGCCCGCCGGCCGAGCTCGGCCCGCCTGAGGACGCCACGTTCTCGGCCCTAATCCGCCGCGTAACGCTCGCCAATGCCGAGCGCACCGTGCTGTATCGCGGTGAGCCGGTCTCGTCGTCAGACCCGCTCACCGCCGGCCCGGGTGCCGAGCCCGACTCCGACCGCAGTCCAGGCACCGAGCCCGCGCTGACCTATGACCAGAGCTCGCTGCGCTTCGAGTACGCGATGCCGCGCTTCGAAGGCTGGACCGCCAACCGCTATCGCAGCCGCATGGTGGGCCTCGAGGACGCCTGGACCGATTGGACCCAGGAGACCTATCGCGACTTCACCGCGCTGCGCGAAGGCCACTACCGCTTCGAGGTGCAGGGCCGCGACATCTACCATCGCCCCAGCCGCGTCGCGGCCTACACGTTTCGCATTCTGCCGCCTTGGTACCGCACCTGGTGGGCCTACGTGATCTACGCCATCGGCCTGACGATCGCGGCGTCGGCGATTTTCGGCTGGCTGCTGCGGCGCGCGCGGCTCGAGATGAGGCTGGTGCAGCTGGCGGAGGCCAACGCCCTGATGCAGCGCACCGACGCCGAGCGTCAGCAGCTCGTGCGTCAGCTGGAGGCCAAGAACGCCGACCTCGAGCGCGTCATCTACGGCGTCTCTCACGACCTCAAGAGCCCGCTGATCACCATCCGCGGCTTCCTCGGCCTGATGCAGAAAGACTTCGAAGAGGGCAAGCTCGAGCGCGTGCAGCACGACATGGAGCGCATTCAGGGAGCGGCGGCCAAGATGAGCACGCTGGTCAACGAGCTGCTCGAGCTGTCGATGGTCGGCCGGGTCGCCAACGACCCGCAGGAGATCTCGCTCAGCGAGATCGCCAACGAGGCCGCCGAGCAGGTGGCGGGACAGATCGCCGAGCGCGGCGTCGCCATCGAGATCGCTCCCGACCTGCCGACGGTGACCGGCGACCGCCAGCGGCTGCTGGCGATGATGCAGAATCTGATCGAGAACGCCGTCAAATACATGGGCGACCAGCCCGAGCCGCGGGTCGAGGTCGCGACCCGCCTCGACGGCGAGACTCGGGTTTTCCTGGTGCGCGACAACGGCCAGGGCGTCGAGCCCGCCTATCAGGACAAGATCTTCGGGCTGTTCGAGCGGCTCAGCACCGACGTCGACGGCACCGGCGTCGGCCTGGCGCTGGTGCAGCGCATCGTGCGGGTTCACGGCGGCCGGGTCTGGGTCGAGTCCGAGGGCGAGGGCCAGGGCTCGACGTTCTGCTTCACGCTGGCGTGAGTGTCGTGCTTTCTCGACACCTGTAAATCGCCCGTAAAAGGGAGCAGCACAACGCGAACCCCGCGCCAGGCGTAGCGTAACTCGACTCGAGGGGTTCCACGACCACGCACAGGAGGCCGCCGATGCCAGAGCTCAACCGACGCGATGCGATGATCCATCTCGGGCTCGGAACCGCCGGGCTGCTGTGGACGCCGAGGGCCGTCGCGGTCTCGCCGCTGCGGGCCGACCCAGAGGCTCTCGCGGCGGCTTTTCGCAGCGCTCCCCGCCGCCAAGTGCTGGAAGTCGCCGCCACTGCCATCCGCGCCGGCGCCAGCCACCAGCACCTGCTCGGCGCAGCCTTCCTGGCCGGCGTGCACGACGTGCGACCGCGCAGCGTCGGCGGCAAGCTGCACTGCGTGATGATGATCGAGTCCGCCTTCCAGCTCGCCGCTACCGCCCCGCCGCGCGAGGCCTTCTTGGCGGCGCTGTGGAGCATCGACGACTTCAAGAATTCGCAGCGTCGCGATATCAACGAGCGTGAGGCCGAAGGCGAAGGCGACTGGGTGCTGCCGCCGCGCCCCGTCGTCGACCGCATGAGCGAGAAGCAGGCGCGGCGAGCGTTCCACGCAGCCATGGACGCCTGGGACGCCGAAGCCGCCGACCGGGCGGTGGTCGCCCTGCTGGCGCACCGGGATCACGCCGCGCTGTTCGAGCTGCTGTGGCCCTACGCGGCGCGCTGCTACGTCGACCTCGGACACAAGATCATCTTCGCCACCCAGGTCGAGCGCGTGATCCAGCGCCTGGGCTGGCAGTACGCCGAGCCCGCCGTGCGCTCACTGGTCAACGGCCTGCTCTACCGCTCGGACGACATCTCCGGCTCCGAGCCCAAAGCCTTCGAGCGCAGCCGCCGTCTCGCCGCCAGCGCCGTCGGTGACTGGCGGCGAGGCAAGGAAGATCCCGCCGCCAGCGCCCAACTGCTCGCCGAGCTGCGCAGCTGTGATTCTGCCGCCGCCCAACGCCTGGTGGTCGACGCCTTTGCCGACGGCCTGGGGCCGGCCACCGTATGGGATGGCCTGAGGCTCTATGCCAGCGAGCTCTTTCATCGCCGGCCGGCCTCGGCCGCCCGCCGCCACGCGCCGGTCCACGGCGTCACCGAGGTCAACGCCTTCGCCTACGTGTGGCGCACCTCACGCCATCCGGAAACCCAGCGCCTGGCGATCCTACAGGCCGCCGCCTGGCTGCCCTTCATGCGTCGCGACCTGAAGGGCTTCCTCGGCGACTACGAAGGGCCAGGACTCGATGCGCTCGGCAACGACGAGGCAGAACGCATCCCGAGCGTCTCGGAGGTCTTCGAGCAGCGGTCACCCGCTGCTGCCCGCGTCCGGCTCGACCGTGAGCCGAGCGCGGCTACCGCCTACCTCGCCGAGATGCGCCGCCACCTCGTCCAGCGCGCCTTCCAGAGTCACCAGTTCAAATATGCCGCCGCCATTCAGGAGGAGGCCGCGCTGGCCCACCCGCGCTGGGCGTCGCGTATTCTCGCCCCGGCCGTCACCTACCTGCCGACCCTGGCAGACCCTGACAGCGCGGTGCTGGAGCGCTCTCGGCATGCGTTGCGGTCTGCCGAAATCGGCTGATCGAGGAATACTTTCGGCGCCTCATGCGTTATCAATGTTTGAGGCTTGCCATATGCGCCGGCGAGCCCGCCAAACTGTTTTCGATCGAGGAGATGACGATGAGCCTCGCCCTTCGCCAGCAGACCTCGTACGCCCGCCCGGCTATTGACCAGGCGGCACCGGCCGAGATCCGTACCGCTACGTTCGCTCTTGGGTGATTCTGGGGGCCTGACTCCCGGTTCGGGAGTTTGCCTGGTGTCGTCAGCACCCGCGTCGGTTACGCTGGTGGCACTACCCTGGATCCCACTTACCACGAGATCGGCGACCACGCCGAAACCATTCAGATCGACTTCGATCCAACGCAGATCTCCTATGACGATCTGCTCGAGATCTTCTGGCACAGCCACAGCCCGACCCGTCAGGCTTGGAAGCGCCAGTACATGTCCGCGATCTTCACCCATGACGAAGATCAACACCGGCGTGCGCTGGTGGCGCACGAAGCCGCCGTCGCCAGGCTCGGCCGGGTCCACACGGAGATCGCGCCGGCCGGCCCGTTCACCCTGGCTGAGGACTACCACCAGAAGTACCGCCTGGGTCGCTCGGGTAACCTGCTCACCGAGCTGCGTGCGATCTACCCCCGGATCGAAGATCTGGTGGGCTCGACCGCCGCGGCGCGCTTGAACGGTTGGGTTGCCGGCCACGGTCGCCTCGCCGACCTCCACGCCGAGATCGACGACTACGGCCTGTCGTCCGAATCCAAGCGCTTCCTGCTGCGCACCGCCGAGCGGCACTGCCACTGAAGCACCGCCACTAAAGCCTCCGCATCAAGATGGGCGCACTGCCGGGCGCCCTGGACGACACGCTCGAGTGACCTGCAGACGCTACGACTCCGTTACCGGCTCGCTCACCTGGGCGCGACGGAACGGTCGATAGAAGGCGTCGCGACGGTGCATGCAGGTGGCGCAGGTGCCTACGGGTGAGCCGCTGCGCAGCCCTTCCCGGATACGGGCCAGGGCATCGCCGTTCGCGATGGTGGCGGCGTCCTGGTCGGGCTGGAAGCCGATCGGCTCGGCCTGCCAGAAGATGCAGGGTGAGACGGCGCCGTTGGGGCGGATGACGAAGGTGCGACCGGGATAGGCGCAGCCGTGGGCGCGCTCGCGCCACAGGTGCTGCCAGTGCTCCCAGCGTTCGAGACCTGCGCGGATGTTGAACAGCCTACGACGCGCCCGCCCCACCAGGCTGCGCGGCCGATCGGCCGCGGTCTCGAACTCTGGAAACGAAGTCAGCTTGATGCCGCGCGACACCGCTTCGTGGGCGACGGCCCGCAGCTCGGCCCGCAGCTCGGCGGGATCCTCGCCGTCGAGCAGCTCGGGGGTAACGTCGACCCCAGTGGTTGGGGTGACGAAGCGCACGTCGAGCTCGGTGGCGCCGTGCTCGGCGGCGAAGGCCGGCAGCAGGCGCAGCTCATGGCGGTTCGACTTCATCCAGGTGAAGATAATGCGCAGCTTGGGGCGCTTCGCCTGGTGCCGTGCCTTGACCTCGTTGAGCAGATTCAAGCGCGCGATCAAGCGATCGAACTTGCCGCCGATGCGAATCTTCTCGTAGGTCTCGCGCGTCACGCCGTCGATCGAGGCCGCGATCGTCGTCACCCCGGCCGCCACGATCGCTTCAGCGGTGCGCTCGATCAACGGCAGCAGGTTGGTGGGAAACCACAGATCCGGCACCTTGTAGCGGCCGGCTATCTCGAGAATGTCGCGGAACTTGGGGTGGATCATCGGCTCGGCGGCGCACGCTAGCGCCACGCGGTGAGCGGTCGGAAAGTACTCCGCCGCAACCTTCTCGAACACCTCGAGCGGCATCGTGCCGCGCGCCGACAGCGAGCGATCGTAGGGCTCGAAGCGCAGCCGGTCAGTGCCCGAGAAGTAGCACATCACGCACTTCAGGTTGCATTGCTCGGTGAGGTCGAGCACGATCGAGTCGGTCCGCCGCGTCATGCCGCTACCCTATCACCCGGCTCGCTCAACCGATCGAGCAACCAGTACCGTGTAGAACGACTCGGCACCCGACGCCAGCAGCTCGTCTTCCCGCTCGAGCAGCCCCGCAATGAGCTGCCAGCGCTCGCTAGCGTCCAGGCCGTCCAGCTGCAGGAAGGGATGGATCAGGGCCAGCAGGTTGCCACCATAGTCGCGCCGCTCGACAATCTCTAGGTGCTCGCCCACCACTCGCACGATCTCAGAAGCGCGCACCGCCTCCGACGGATCTCGCCAGTCAACCGGCAGCTGCAACCGCCGACGACGGCGCACCGCCTTGGGCAACTGCTGGAAGGCCGCCTCGGCGGTGCGCAGCAGCTGGCGATTCCACTCGTGGCGCGACGGACCGACGTATTCATCGGCATAGAACACGCCGCCCGGCGTCAACGCCCGCGCCACCTGCGCCAGGCAGCCCTCGAGATCGCGCACGTGGTGCAGCGCCTGGTGCACGAAGATGCCCTCGAAACGGTTCGGCTCGAGCTTCAGGCGATCGAGGTCGGCGCGGCGATACTCGAGATGAGTGAATCCCGCCACCCGCGCCTGCTGACGCGCCAGCTCGAGAGCGCGCTCCGAGATGTCGAGACCGACCGCTGTCTCGAACAGGCCCTTGGACGCCAGGTCGCGCTCGAGGGCGCCGGTGCCGCAGCCCAGACTCAACACCCGCGGGTAGGCGCCGTCGGCGATCTTGCTGGCGAACCACTCCACCGGCCACTGGTGCTCGTCGCCGGTGATGCGGCGGTTGATCACCTGCCGCACCCCCGGCTCCTGGCTCCAGGTGGCGCTGCCACCGTGGTCGTGGGTACGGTTCCAGAAGCGGTTGACGAGGAATTGTTGCAGTCGATTCATAGGTGAGGACCCGGTCTCGGGAGGCGGTGAGTTTGGCATATTCCCAGGGCCGAGGCGATAAGCTCCGCCCATGGCCACCGACCTCACCGTCGTCCTGGCGACCTACAACCGCCGGCCGATCCTCGAGCGCACCCTCGAAGCACTCGACGCTCAGAGCGAGCGCGACTTCGACATCGTGGTCGTCGACGACGGCTCGAGCGACGACACCTGGCCGTGGCTCCAGGCCCGCGCCGCCCAAAACCCGCGCCTGACCGTCGAGCGCCAGGCCAACGCCGGCCAGGGTCAGGCGCGCAATCGCGCTTTGCGCCGCGTCGCGGGTGGCCTGGTGCTGTTCCTGGGCGACGACATCATCGCCAGGCCGGAGCTCATCTCCGAGCACCGAGCGGCTCATGCCGCCGCTGATGCGGAGCCCGGGGCGACCGCCGTCGTCGGCTTCACCGACTGGCACCGCGCCGCGCTGCGCGTCACGCCGCTGCTCGAGATGATCAACCGCGAGGGCCATCAATTCGGCTACGGCCACATGAACGCCGGTGCCGAGGTGCCCTTCACCTGCTTCTACACCTCCAACATCTCGCTGCCGCGGGCGCTGCTCGGCGAGGCACCCTTTGATTCGGCCTTTGCCGAGTACGGCTGGGAAGACGTCGAGCTCGGCTACCGGCTGGCTCGCGACGGCCTGAAGATCCTCTACCACCCGCAGGCGGCGGCGGAGCATCTGCACGCGATGGATCTGCCGGGGGTCTTCGCGCGTCAGCGCCAGGTGGGTCGCGGTATTCACACCCTGCTCGCGCTGCACCCCGAGCTGGCCGACAGCCCGCATCTGGCGCCATCCGAGGCGCCGCGCTGGCAGCCCCTCGGCAGACATCTCATCCCGCCCCTGCTGCCGGTACTGAACGCTGTGGATCGCGCCGGGCTTCCGCTGTCCAAGCGCCTGTGGCACCGCGTGCTGATGTGCGGCTACTACCTGGGACGCGATGAAGCCTCGCCGCAAGCGGCTCAACCCGGATAGCGGATGACCTTGGTGCCGGCGATGTGGTCGTGTAAGCAGCGCCGGTCGTCTCGAAAAACGAAGGCGATGTTGACCAGCGTCGCAAAGTTGCCGATCACCGGGATCATGGTGATGACGGTGATCGGTGTGTAGCGCAGCAGGATGATCTTCGTCACCGGCAGGATCGTCTCGTCCTCGTGAGAGACGATCTGAGTGCGGGCGAAGACTTTGCCCAGCGTCTGCCCGCGCGTCGCCAGGGTATAGCCGTGCATCAAGCAGAAAAACAGCAGTCCCAGCACCGATAGCTGCACCAGGGTCATGATGGGAATCGAGCCCTCTTTGATCTGGTCCCAGATGCCCAGCGAGCCATAGAGCACCAGCGCCAGGCCGAGGCCGAGGACGCCGTCGACGAGCGAGCCCATGAAGCGGGCGGACAGCGACGCCAGCTCGCTTTCGCCGGGTCGGCCGGGGGTCGTGAAGGCTTGCAGAGGCCTTTGGGGATCATCCATCGGGGTCGTCCTCGTAGGCCTCTCACGATACCAGCCGGGCCAGCCGGCAGCTACCCTAAACGACCGCCACCTCGAGCGGCACCGCATCGACGGCTGCCGAATCGCGGGCCGCTGGACCTACGGCGCGCAGCCAGCCCCAGCGATCCGGCGTCGAGCCGTCGAACAGACCGAAGAAGGCGCGCTGCAGGGCTTGCGTGACCGGCCCGGGGCAGGTCTCGCCGATCGCCACGCCGTCGACGGTACGCACCGGCGTGATCTCGGCCGCGGTGCCGGTCAAGAAGACTTCGTCGGCGACGTAGATGCGCTCGCGGGCAATCGTCTCCTCCGCTACTTCGAGACCGAGGTCCTGAGCCAGGACGCGCACCGTATCGCGGGTGATACCGCGCAGCACTGAAGACGACTGCGAAGGCGTCTTGAGCACGCCGTTCTCGACCAGAAAAACGTTCTCGCCGGCGCCCTCGCTGAGCTGGCCCTGGGCATTCAACGCCAGGCCTTCGCCATAGCCGTTGCGGCGCGCTTCATCGGCGATCAGCTGAGCGTTGAGGTAGTGCCCAGCGGCCTTGGCCATCAGCGGCGTCGAGTGGCTCGACGGCCGGATCCAGGACGAGAACGCCGCGTCGACACCGTGCTTCAGCGCTTCATCGCCCAAGTAGGCGCCCCACTCGATGGCGGCGATGGCGACCTCCATCGGCGTCCCCTCTGGCGACACCGACAGCGCACCGAGACCGCGATAGGCGATCGGCCGCAGGTAAGCGTTGCTCAGGCGGTTGGCCCGCAGCACTTCGCAGCAGGCCGCCTCGAGCTCGGCGGCGCTGAACGGCATCGGCATGCGGTAGATGCGCGCCGACTCGTGCAGCCGCCGGATGTGATCTTCGAGTCGAAAGACTGCCGGACCGTCCGGCGTGGCGTAGGCGCGGATGCCTTCGAACACCGCCGAGCCGTAGTGCAGCCCATGGGCCAGCACGTGAACGGTGGCGCGCTCCCACGGCACCAGTTTGCCGTTGTGCCAGATCAGTTGGGTCGGCGTGAGGCTCACGATGCCCTCCGGGCGCGGGCGCCTTCGAAGTCGCGGCCGGTGATGCGGACGCGCTGACAGTCCGACAGGTTCTGCAGATGACGCGACAGGACTTCGACGCTGCGCTCCCCCGAGACCTCGAGCTCGACGCTCAAGGCACCGTGATCGTGCGAGGCGCGCACCGCCTGCAGGGCGTCGATGTGGAAGCCGCGACGACGAACGACGGACAGCAGGCGTTCCAGGGCGCTGGTCCCGGGGGCGACGTCGAGGGCTAGGCTTGCGGACATGCTGATCTCCTCAGTTCGATTCCATCCGTGATCATTTGTGAGTTGTTGGCGCCGGCTGGAACCAGCGGCCAGACGTTGGCCTGACGGTCGATGCGGACGTGCAGCAGCATCGGACCTCGCGAATCGAGCAGCAGCTCGAGCGCCGCCGAAACCTGCTCGGCGTATTCGATCTCCAGACTCTGAATGCCGAAGGCGCGGCCGACGTCGGCAAAATCGGGGTTGTCCGACAGGTCGACCTCGCTCTCGCGGTTGCCGAAGAAACACTCCTGCCACTGCCGCACCATGCCGAGGGCCGAGTTGTCGATCACCACGATCTTGATCGGCAGGTCATAGCGCCGCACCGTCGCCAGCTCCTGTAGGTTCATCATGAACGAGCCGTCGCCGGTGACGTTGATCACCGTCGCTTCCGGGTGAGCGATCTGCACCCCAATCGCAGCCGGCAAGCCGAAGCCCATCGTGCCCAGACCGCCGCTGGTCAGGTGCTGCCTGGGGTGCTCGAAGCTCCAATGCTGCGCCACCCACATCTGGTGCTGGCCGACGTCGCACACCACGAACGAGCCGGCCGGCGCCGACTTGGAGAGCTGATGCAGCAGGGCGGGGGCGTAGACGCTATCGAACGGCGCATCGTAGCGCCACGGCCAGCGCGCCTGCCACTGCTCGCAGCGGGCTTGCCAGGGCTCGATCTCCAGCTCGCACGCCAGCGTCTCGAGGGCCGAGCTCAAGTCGCCGCGTACCGCGGCATGCGGCACTCGCAGCTTGCCGAGCTCGGCGGCGTCGATGTCGAGGTGGATCACCTTGGCCTCGGGCGCGAACTCACTCAGCTTGCCGGTGGCTCGATCGTCGAACCGCACGCCAACCGCCACCAGCAGATCACACTCCTGCACGGCGTGGTTGGCGGCGCGCGTGCCATGCATTCCCAACATGCCGAGAAACCGCGGGTGCTCGCTCGGCACAGCGCCGAGGCCGTGCAGGGTGTGGACCACTGGAATGCCGGTGGCTTCGACGAAGCGACGCAGCGCGTCGACCGCGCTCCCCTTCTCTACGCCGCCGCCGGCGTAGATCAAGGGCCGCTGGCTAGTGCGCAGCAGCTCCGCAGCGGCGGCCAGGGCATCCGCGCTCGGCAGTGAAGCCGGCGCCATGTCGACCACCGGCTCCGGTCGCCCGGCGACCCTAGCCTGCGCCACGTCCTTCGGCAGGTCGATGACGACCGGCCCGGGACGCCCGCCACGAGCCGTGGCAAAGGCCTCGCGCACGACGCCGGGGATGCTCTCGACCTCGCTCACCAGGTAGCTGTGCTTGACGATCGGCAGAGTGATACCCAGCACGTCGACCTCCTGAAAGGCGTCGGTGCCGATCAGCGCTCGCGGCACTTGGCCGGTGATCGCCACCAGCGGAACCGAGTCGAGGTAGGCGTCGGCGATGCCGGTCACCAGGTTGGTGGCGCCCGGTCCCGAGGTCGCCATGCACACCCCGACCTCGCCGGTCGAGCGCGCGTAGCCCTGGGCTGCGAAGGCCGCGCCCTGCTCGTGACGGGTCAGGAAGTGACGGATCGGCGAATCGAGCAGCGCATCATAGACCGGCATGATGGCGCCGCCAGGGTAACCCCAGATGCGCTCGACGCCTTCTGCCTCGAGGCAGCGCAGCAGCAGCTCGGCGCCGTTCATGCCGCCGCATCCTCGCGCTGCCGCAGCCACGCCAATCGAGCCCGCAGCTTGCGCCCCACCCCTTCGATCGGATGCGCCAGCCGCGCCTTCTTCAGCGCCTGGTAGCGTTCCCCATCCTGGGCGTGCTCATCGCGCCACTCGCGGGCGAAGGTGCCGTCCTGGATCTCGCCCAGGATCTGGCGCATGCGCTCTCGGGTCCCGGCGTCGATCACCCGCGGGCCGCGGGTGAGGTCGCCATAGCTGGCGGTGTCGCTGACGAATCGATGCATGCGCTCGAGACCGCCTTCGTACAGCAGGTCGACGATCAGCTTGAGCTCGTGCAGGCACTCGAAGTAGGCCACCTCCGGGGAGTAGCCGGCGTCGACCAGGGTCTCCCAGCCGGCGGTCACCAGCTCGGTCGCACCACCGCACAGCACCGCCTGCTCGCCAAAGAGATCGGTCTCGGTCTCTTCGCGAAAGCTGGTCTCGAGCAGGCCGGCCCGGCCGCCGCCGATGGCGTTGCCGTAGGCCCGCGCCGTCGCCGCCGCCCGGCCGCTGGCGTCGTGGTGCACCGCCACCAGGCAGGGTACGCCGCGGCCCTGCTGGTATTGCTCGCGTACCAGGTTGCCCGGCCCCTTGGGTGCCACCATCACGACGTCGAAGCCTTCGAACCCGGTGATCGCCCCGTAGTGGATGTTGAAACCGTGGCTGAACAGCAGCGCGCTGCCAGCTTGCAGTCGCGGTCGAATCGCGTTCTCGAACAGCTCCGGCTGGATCATGTCGGGCACCAGCATGGCGACGACGTCCGCCCGCGAAACCGCCGCTTCGACGGTCAGCGGCAGCCAGCCGTCGTCGACCGCCTGCCGCCAGCTGGCGCCTTCGCGGCGCAGGCCGAGGGTGACGTCGACGCCGCTGTCGCGCAGGTTGAGCGCCTGGGCTCGGCCCTGGCTGCCATAGCCCAGAACCGCGACGCGGCGGCCCTGCAGAGACTCGGTGGTCGGTTCGCGGTCGGTACTTTCGAGCTGGGTGAGAGTCATAGCGTTCTCCAAGGTTTGTGGGAATCGCCCACTGAAAACTCTCGCTGCTTCTCCCGGAAGACAGTGAATAGTGGGCGGGAGGGGCTAGCGGGTGAGAGGCTCCGGTAGCGGACAGGTCGTGGCGCCTTCGGAAGCCGAGGCGACGGTGGCGGCGTAGCGCGCCAGAACGCCGGTCTGCTGGCGAAGCTGAGGCCGGGTCCAGGCAGCGCGGCGCGCGTCGAGGTCGGCCTCGACGTCGAGGCGGCGTCTTCCGGTGTCGATGACGATCACGTCGCCGTCTTCGATCAATGCGATCGGTCCGCCACGCTCCGCCTCCGGCGTGACGTGACCGACCATCATGCCGTGGGTGGCGCCGGAAAAGCGGCCGTCGGTGATCAGCGCCACCGAGTCGCTGAGGCCGGCGCCCACCAGGGCAGCGGTGACCGCCAGCATCTCGCGCATTCCGGGGCCACCGCGTGGACCTTCGTAGCGGATGACGACCACCTCGCCGGGCTGCACCGTGCCGTCCTCGACGGCGCGGAAGCAGGCGTCCTCGCCGTCGAAGACCCGCGCCGGGCCGGCGAACGTCTCGAGCTCGTCGCTCGGCATCTTGAGCACGCAGCCCTCCGGGGCAAGCGAGCCGTAGAGGATCTCGAGGTGACCGCGACGCTGCAGAGGATTTCCAGCCGCGCGCAGGACTGCCTGGCCCTCGCGTTCGACCGCTGCCCCAGCGATCTTGGCCAGGCTTTCGCCGCTGATCGTTGGCAGATCGTGGAGCCGGCCGAGCTCGGCGAGCCGGCGGGCCACCAGCGGGTAGCCGCCGACGGCGTGAAGGTCGACCGCAGTGTAGCTTCCGAGCGGCTTGAGATCCGCCAGCACCGGCAGCGAACGGCTGATCTCGCCGATATCTTGCAGCCCGAAGTCGACACCGGCCTCGCGGGCGATGGCGATCAGGTGCAGGACGGCGTTGGTCGAGCCGCCGGTGAGCACCACCGCCGCGGTCGCGTTCTCGAGCGATGCGCGGGTCACTAGCTGGTGCGCCGTCACGCCGTCTCGTACGGCACGCATGATCAGCTCACCGCAAGCCTGCGCCGCGTTCGGGCGCTCGGGGTCGAGCGCCGGCAAGCCGTTGGTCATCGGCGACAGGCCAAGAAATACCGCCGCCGTCGCCATGCTGTTGGCGGTGAACTGGCCGCCACAGGCGCCGGCCGCCGGGCACGCCGCGCGCTCGATGGCGCCGAGCTCGCCGTCGTCGATCTCACCTCGGCCGTGGCGGCCGACCGCTTCGAAGACATCCTGGATGGTGATCGCCTGCCCGCGGTGACGTCCGGGAGCGATCGAGCCACCGTAGAGCATCAGCGACGGCAGATCCATGCGCGCCAGGGCCTGCAGCGTGCCGGCGACGGTCTTGTCGCAGCCGGAAAGCGCCACCACGCCGTCAAAGCTGTGGCCGCATACCGCCAGCTCGATCGAGTCGGCGATCGTCTCGCGGCTGACCAGCGAGGCGCGCATGCCGTCGGTGCCCATCGAAATGCCGTCGGACACCACGATGGTGTTGAACTCCAGCGGCACGCCGCCGGCCTCGCGGATGCCGCGTTTGACCCGCTCCGCCAGCCCGCGCAGGTGCAGGTTGCAGGGCGTGACCTCGGACCAGGTATTGGCGACTGCGATCAGCGGCCGCTCGAAATCTCGGTCGGTGAGGCCCACCGCTCGCAACATCGAACGGGCGGGAGCACGTGCTGGGCCCTGTTTGATTGCGTAACTCTTCATGTTTCTCTCGCGTTGTATCCCTATCTAGCGCTGTGCCCAAAGCAAAACGGCCCGCAACTTGCGTTGCGGGCCGTCTTCGTTGTGCGCTGCTATCGCGTGTTCAAAAGACGGCCCTGATGCCTCCAATAAGAAGGACGGCGACGACCGTAACCATTGCGATCACGAGAACGGCGATCCCAGCCATTGCAACTTTCACCTCGAGACGGCTGGCAGTCGCAGGCACCCATGAGCAAACCGACGCCAGGGCAAGCTCGCCAAGGCTTGGCGCCGCAGCCGCTGGAATCCGCGGCAAAGCGTAGCTCTCGATCAAATCGCTTTTAGCTAAATGATCCATGGGGCTCAGGACGAACTGCTTCAGCAGGCAGGTTGGTTGCCAACGGGCTCGAACACTCGGCGCCGTGAGGGCTCTCACTAGCCCCCGACGGACGAAGAATAAAACCTATTTGTTGCGGAGTCCAACGAATTATCAACGGAATACCGGCACGCGCTCAGCAACTTTCCGAAGCTTTGAAGGTCGAGGCTCAACGCAACCGAGTATTGATCGAACGTATCTTCGATTCTGCTACCTCTGGCACTTCCGGGCGAGAGTCCGAGCCCGAAAAGATCGGCAGGGGACGACGCTTCTCTTCGAGGATCATCGAAGTCTCGAGCTGCTCGACTTCGGCCCGCGCCGATAAAACCTCGAGAATGAACTGACGCAGGTGCTCGGCGTCGCGTACGGCGACATGAATGAGAAAATCGCTTGCGCCCGTGACGTGAAATAACGCGACGACCTCTTCGCAACCCAGGACATGACCGCGGAACGATTCATAGTTCTCTTTAGTGTGTCCGTTGAGCTTGGCCGAGATGATCGCTTGAAAACCAATACCGATTGCCTTGGGATCGACATGGGCACAGAATCTGTCGAGCACTCCGGAATCTCGTAGGCGGCGCGCGCGCTCCAAACAGCTCGACGGCGAGAGATGAACTCTCGCGGCGAGCTCTTTGTTGGAAAGGCGCGCATTCTCCTGCAGCGCTTTGATGATCTTGTAGTCGATATCATCGAGAGCTTTTTTCATGTCGCACTCCGCGCATCGCGTATCACGTCTGCCTATGTGGAAAGGATTTCAGCGGGGTTCTCAACCGGGTTGACTCACGATTTCAGGTGCCCGAGGATTTGATCGGTGAGCGCCTCCGTGGTCACCGGCACCTCGTCTGCGGTCGCCAGATCCGCGGTGCGACTCCCGTCAGCCAGCGCCGCCGCGATCGCCGCTTCGACGCCCCGCGCCTCGGCCTCACGGTTCAGACTGTAGCGCAGCAGCAGCGCCGCGCTGGCGATGGCCGCGATGGGATTGGCGATGCCGCGCCCCGCGATGTCCGGGGCCGAGCCGTGCACCGGCTCGTACAGACCCCGCGAGCCCTCACCGAGCGACGCCGAGGGCAGAGTGCCGAGGGAGCCGGCGAGCACTGCCGACTCGTCGCTGAGCACGTCACCGAAGAGGTTGGGGGCTAGCACGACGTCGAAATCTCCCGGCCTGAGCATCAGCTGCATGGCGCAGTTGTCGACCAGCAAATGCTCGAGGGTGATGTCCGGGTATTGCTGAGCTACCTGCTCGACGGTGCGACGCCACAGCCGCATGGAAGCCAGCACGTTCGCCTTGTCGACCGAAGTCACCTTGCCCGAGCGGCGGGCGGCGGCCTGGAAGGCGACATGCGCGACCCGCTCGACCTCGGCCACCGAGTACAGCATGGTGTCGAAGGCGTCCTCACCGTCTCCCTGCTCTTGCCGCGGACCGAAGTAGAGCCCGCCGGTGAGCTCGCGGACGAACAGCATGTCGACGCCCTCGAGCAGCTCGGCTTTGAGCGGCGCCGACGACGCCAGCTCCGGCCACACCGTCACCGGGCGCAGGTTGGCGAACAGCTCGAAGCGCTTGCGCAACTGCAGTAGCCCGGCTTCTGGACGCTGCGCCACCGGTAGCCCGGACCACTTGTCGCCGCCGACCGCGCCGAGCAGCATGGCGTCGCTGCGCTCGCAGGCTTCGAGGGTGGCGGACGGCAGCGGCGTGCTGAAATCATCGATGGCGTTGCCGCCAATCGGAGCCTCCTCGAGCTCGAGCTCGAACCCCGACGCCCGGGCGACAGCCTCCAGCACGCGACGCGCGGCCGCGACCACTTCAGGCCCGATGCCGTCGCCCGGCAGCAGAACAATACGATGTGAGCTCACGAGACCTCCCCGGCGGGCTGGCGGCTGTCGAACCGCGCGGGATGGTTGGTCTCGTAGCTCGCGATCGCCGCATGGCGCTGCAGCAGGTAGCCCAGCTGGTCGACACCGTCGAGCAGGCAGCGGCGCGCAAACGGGTCGACCTCGAAGGGCACCTCGGCGCCAAACGGCGAGCCGGCGGGCAGAGTCAACGTCGAGCGCTCGAGATCGATGGTGATCTCGAGCGTTGGATCCTGGCCGACGCTCTTGGCGAGCCACTGGTGCAGCGCGCGATCCACGGCGATCGTCAGCAGGCCATTGCGCAGCGCGTTGATGCGAAAGATATCCGCGAAGCAAGGGCTGAGCACGGCCCGGAAGCCGTAGTCCAACAGCGCCCAGGGAGCATGCTCGCGCGAGCTGCCGCAGCCGAAGTTCTCACCCGCTAGCAGCACCTCGGCGCCCTGAAAGACTTCGCGGTGCAGCGCACACTCGGGATCTTGCCGCCAGGCCGCGAACAGCCCTTCTGCCAGGCCTTCGCGCCCCGTCACCTTGAGATACTCGGCAGGGATAATCTGATCGGTGTCGACATCGTCGATCAACAGCGGCACGATCCGGCTGGACAACGACGAGAAACGCGGTGCCTCAGTCGACATTACAGCATCTCCCGCGGGTCGGTGATGTGTCCGGCTACCGCGCTGGCGGCAGCGGTCAACGGGCTCGCTAGCACCGTGCGTCCGCCCGGCCCCTGACGGCCCTCGAAGTTGCGGTTGGTGGTGCTGACGGCGAGCTGCCCCGGCGCCAAGCGATCACCGTTCATCGCCAGGCACATCGAGCAGCCGGCTTCCCGCCACTGCGCGCCAGCGGCCAGGAAAACTTCGTGCAGCCCGCGCTCCTCGGCCTGGCGACGCACCGTCTGGGAGCCGGGCACCACCAGCATCTCCACCCCGGAAGCGACCTGCCGCCCGTCGAGGATGCTGGCGGCGGCCTCGAGATCGCTGAGACGCGAGTTGGTGCAGCTGCCGACGAACACGACGTCGACGTCTCGACCGAGCAGCGCTTCACCGGGCTTCACCGCCATATAGTCCCAGGCCTTCTCCACCGTCGGCCGGCTCGCCGGCTCGATCTCACCCAACACCGGCACCGTGCCCGATACCGGCATCGACATTCCAGGATGGGTTCCCCAGGTGATCATCGGCTCGATGGCCGCCGCGTCGAGGGTGATGCGGCGGTCGAAGACGGCGCCGGGATCGGTGCGCAGCTGACGCCAGTCGGCGACCGCCTGTGACCAGGCTCGGGGCGCGTAGGGCCGGTCCGCGAGATAAGAGAACGTGGTTTCATCAGGTGCGATGAGGCCGGCGCGAGCCCCGGCTTCGATCGACATGTTGCAAACCGTCATGCGGCCTTCCATGTCGAGCTGCCGGATCGCGCGACCCGTGTATTCGATGACATGACCGGTGCCGCCGTCGACGCCGGTCTCAGCGATGATACCGAGAATCAGATCCTTGGCGGTGGCGCCGTGCTGTAGCTCGCCTTCGAGGTGCACCTCGAAGGTGCGCGGTCGCTGCTGCAGCAGACATTGGGTCGCTAGGACATGGGTGACCTCGCTGCTGCCGATGCCGAAGGCCAGGGCGCCAAAGGCACCGTGGGTGCTGGTATGACTGTCGCCGCAGACGATGGTCATGCCCGGCTGCGTCAGCCCGAGCTCCGGGCCGATCACGTGCACGATGCCCTGGCGGTCGTCGCCGAGGGCAAAGAGGGGAATGCCGTGACGCTCACAGTTGGCCTCGAGCTGGTCGAGCTGGTCGGCGCCGCGCGGATCGATCACCCGCAGACCTGAGCGCCCGACGCCGGGCAGCGTCGGGGTGGACTGGTCCATGGTGGCCACCGCACGCTGGGGACAGCGCACCGGCAGACCGCGCCGCTGGAGCTCAGCGAAGGCCTGGGGCGTCGTCACCTCGTGAAGCAGGTGGAGGTCGATGTAGAGCATCGACGGCACGCCGGCCTCGGCTGGCTCAGTCACCAGGTGACGGCGCCAGATCTTGTCGAACAGGGTCGAGGGCGGCGCGTTGGCCGCGCTGCCCGGGTTGGCTTCACTCTCAGGTTGCATCGATCGTTCTCTCGCAGCTCGAGGTCCACTGAAGGTCTCGTCGACTCAAGGGATGCCGACGGTGTAGTCGGGATCGAACGACTCTTCGTTCCCGGCGCCAAAGCGCGAGAATGCGATGCGCTCGGCTGCGAGCCGTGCGGAAGCCGGCGTCGCCGTCAGCGCGGAATGCTGAGCCGGCGAGGCTGCTTCCCGAGCGCTCAGCATGCGGTTGATCGCCGCCAGATAGGCTTTCGCGCTGGCCACGATGACATCGGTATCCGTGCCGTAGCCGCCGAACGCATCAACGTTGGCCGCGGCGCTAGCGTCGTGGCCGTTGTTCCCAACACCTGCAGCGGAACCGTTCTGGCCGCTCGCTTCGCCGTTTTGTTTACGCGGCACGATGCGCACGGTCACCTCTCCCAGCGCGTCGATGCCGGCGGTGACGTTGCGGATATTGAAGTCGACCAGCTCGTTCGGCGCCTCGGCGATCTTCTGGATAGCGCGGAACACCGCGTCCACCGAGCCCGAGCCGACCGCCGCTCCAACCCGCTCGTTGCCGCGCCTGCCGATCAGCCGCACGGTGGCGGTGGTAGCTGCCGGCGAGCCGCACACCACCTGCACATGACCCAGGCGAAAGTGCTCTTCGGCCACCCCGACTTCTTCGCGCGTCAACGCCATGAGATCGGCATCGGTCACCGTCTTCTTACGATCCGCCAGCTCCTTGAAGTGCCGGAACGCCTCGTCGAGCTTGGTCTCGTCGAGCTCGACACCGAGCTCGACGAGCCGGGTGCGGAACGCGTGGCGGCCGCTGTGCTTGCCGAGCACCAGCTCGCTGCGCTCGGCGCCGACCGAAGCCGGCGTCATGATCTCGTAGGTACGCTCGTCCTTGAGCATGCCGTCCTGGTGAATGCCGGCCTCGTGGGCGAAGGCGTTGCGCCCAACCACCGCTTTGTTGCGGGGCACGGCCATGCCGGTGAAGCGGCTCACCATGCGGCTGAGCGGCGTCAGCTGACGGGTATCGATGCCGGTCTCCATACCGAGCTCGGGACGGCGGGTGGCGAGTGCCATCACGATCTCTTCCAGGCTGGTGTTGCCGGCCCGCTCGCCGATGCCGTTGACCGTCACTTCGATCTGGCGCGCCCCGGCCCGCACGGCGGAAAGGGTGTTGGAGGTCGCCAGCCCGAGGTCGTCATGACAGTGCGCCGACCAGAATACGTCAGCCGGGCTCTCCTCGATCAGCCTTGCCATCAGCTCACCGTATTCGTCGGGCAGCGCGTAGCCGACCGTGTCAGGGATGTTGAGCGTGGTGGCGCCGGCCTCGATCGCCGTCCGCACCGCCTGAATCAAAAATTCGGGATCCGAGCGCGTCGCGTCCTCGGGACTGAACTGGACGTCGTCGCACAAGCTACGAGCGTAGGCCACCATCTCACCGATGCGGTCGAGGACCTGCTGACGCGACATGTCGAGCTTGCACGACATGTGCAGGTCGGAAGTGGCGAGAAAAGTATGGATACGCGGGCGCTGCGCCATGCGCACCGCTTCCCAAGCGCGTTCGATGTCGCCCCGACAGGCGCGGGCCAAGCCGGCGATGATCGGACCGTCGGCTCCCACCTGATGGGCGATGCCCTGCACCGCCGCCAGATCGTCGGGACTGGCGGCCGGAAAGCCGGCCTCGATCACATCCACGCCGAGGGACGCGATCCGGCGCGCGAGGATCAGCTTCTCATCGCTGGTCAGGCTGGCGCCGGGAGACTGTTCGCCGTCGCGCAGGGTCGTATCGAACACTCGAACGTAGGAATCGGTTCTATCTCGAACCATGGCTCTCCTCATTTCTCGGGTAGATCAAGATCTCTCAGGGTGCGTCGTGAGACGCCGCAGAGGGGTGAATGCAGAGGGGTGAATGCAGAGGGGTGAATGGGTGGATCGGTGAAAAGCGAAACGGGTTGGGAAGACGGTGTTGGCCAGTGCTGTGGGAAAGTCTGGGTATGAAAAAAGCCCCCGGGCGGTTGACCGGGGGCTTCGTGGTGTGCTCGTGGAATCGGACTGAGCGCGCTACGTTGCCCCTGGGTTTGCAAGGACCCCAAGAACCAGGCTGCCAAGAATGAGGCTGCTTAGAATCAAGTCGGTAAGTGCGCTGCAAAGGCTCCCGGATACAACTCGACTGGAGGCCACAGCCAGACCCTGGCTAGCGTGCTGCGAGCAAATGCCGTGTCGGCACATGCCGTGGAAATCTCGAGGGTTGCGGTTCCAGCTGATGCGGTACATGAGGGCTCCGAAAGACTGAACAAAGCCTATGTCGGTGGTGAGCTCAAGTCCACCGAATGATCTACGCATCTTACCTGCCGGCCGGCAGGTAATCCGAATTCAAAGCGCTCTCGATGCCGAAAGCGCGAAAGAATGTTCGGAGCGCTCGATTTCTCGAGCTACAGCTGCGTCAGAACATCGTCGGCCAGCTCGCCAGCAGCCGACGGCTGCGCCCGCCCTCTCCCGAGGCGCCGCGAGCCCGCCTGAGGGCACGGATCAGCTCGAGCCGAGTGTCGCGAGGGTCGATCACGTCATCGATCAGACCTAGGCCGGCCGCTTCCCAGGGCGCATTCTGGTGCTGCATGTCGGAGATCAGCTGGCGACGCGCGGCTTCCGGATCGGCGGCTTCGTGCAGCTTGCGACCGTGGACGACATTCACCGCCACCGCCGGTGACATGAACGACACCTCGCCGATCGGCCACGACAGCAGGGCATCGGCTCCCATGTTGGCGCCGACCATGTTGCAGTGCGCCATGCCGTAGGACTTGCGAACGATCACCGAGACGCGCGGTACCGTGCTGTGGTGCAGCGCGTCGAGGAAGGTCATGATGCGCAGCGGCATCTTGCCCTGCTCGGCGAGTTTGCTGACAAAGAAGCCCGGCGTGTCGTGCAGGAAGACCAGTGGGATGTGGAAAGCGTCGCAAAGACAGATGAACGCGGTCGCTTTCTCGCACGCACCTGGGCCCATGGCACCGACGCTCGAGCGGGGATTGTTGGCCAGGAAGCCCACGCTGTGGCCATCGAGCCGCCCGAGGGCGGTGATCAGGCTGCCGTCGAAATAGGGTTTGAGCTCCAGCAGACTGCCGGCGTCGACGATCAGCTCGAGCAGGCGGTGCATGTCGTAGGCTTTGCGCGGATCTTCCGGCACGATGTCGAGGGCGGCGTCGAGCCTGCGATTCGGCGCATCCTCCGTCGCCACTACCGGCGGCAGCTGCTCGGCGTTCGACGGCAAATAGCTCAGCACTCGCCGCACCAGTTCGAGGCACTCCTGCTCGTCTTCGGCGAAGAGATCGACCTGGCCGGTGGTCTGCGCGTGCAGCTGCCAGCCGCCGAGCTCGTCGGCGGTGGCCTGCTCGCCGGTGGCCGCCGCCAGCACCGGCGGCCCGGAGACCGCCATCGCGGTGCCCTTCACCTGCACCACGAGATCGGCCAGCGCGGCCTTCCAAGTCGGCGCGCCGTAGCACTCGCCCATGATGGTGGCGACAAACGGCACCCGCCGGTCTCGCGGCGGGCCGGAGATTGGGTAGACCATGCTCATCATGCCGGTGGCGCCCATGATGTCCGGCACCCGGGCGCCGCCGGCGTCACCGAGATGCACCAGCGGCATACCTTTTTCCACCGCGTAGAGCGTCTGCTTGTGGTCTTTGCCGGAGCCCACCCGACCACCCGCTCCGGCCATCACCGTCACGTCGTCGGCCGAGACGTAGACCGGGCGAGCTTCGATCTCGCCAAAGCCACAGATCTTGCCGTCGGCCGGCGTCCGCGAGCGCACCGGCGGTCGGTCGCTGTGGGCGAGCAGGCCGGTCTCTTGAAAGCTACCCGCATCGAGCAGCCGCTCGATGCGCTCGCGAGCCGTCCAGCGCCCGAGATCGTGCTGACGCTGGATCTTGGCCTCGCCCCCCATCGCCAGGGCATGCCGACGGCGGCGCGCGAGCTCGGCCAACCCATGGCGATCGTCGGAGCCGGGCGCGGGTGCAGAGATCTCCGTCTCTGAGCCCGTAGGAGCTTCACTACCTCGGTCGTTGGGGCTGTCGTGCTTCATCGCTACTCCTGAGAGTGACGCTCAACGCTTGC
>JBCCEE010000055.1:0-28293 GCA_039030415.1 Acidobacteriota bacterium | reverse complement strand
TGGCTTGAAACAGCTCCCGTGGTGTTCGCGAACATGGGCCGAGCAGGAACCCGCAACGCAGAAGGTGGGTTAGCATGGACACGATGCGACCTTCGGCCTCGATGACCGACGCTAGCGAGACTACCGGCTGCTGTAGTGGTCAGCCCACAGCAGCCAAGACCGAGGCGCCCGCAAACGCCCCCCCCGAGACCGCGATCGATCCGATCTGTGGCATGACGGTCGATCCGGCCAATGCCGCCCATCGCTTCGAATTCGAAGGCGAGCTCTACTACTTCTGCTGCGCCGGCTGCCGCGAGAAATTCGCCGCCGACCCCGCAAAGCATCTCTCCCCGTCCTCTGCCGACGCTTCACCGGAGCCCATGCCCGAGGGCACGATCTACACCTGCCCCATGGATCCAGAAGTTCAGCAGGTCGGCCCTGGAGGCTGCCCGATTTGCGGCATGGCGCTCGAGCCGATGGCGCCGACGCTCGACGCGCTCGACGACAACCCGGAGCTCATCGAGATGCGACGCCGCCTGCGCTGGAGTGTGGCATTCACCCTGCCGCTCATGGTCGTCGCGATGTCAGATCTCATCCCCGGTCGACCGCTGCAACACCTGGGTAGCCTGCCCTGGCTACAGCTGATTCTGGCCACTCCGGTCGTGCTGTGGGCCGGCTGGCCGCTGCTCGAGCGCGCCTGGGCTTCGATCGTCTCCCGCCACTTGAACATGTTCACGCTGATCGGCCTGGGAGTGGGCTCAGCCTACCTGTTCAGCCTGATCGCCACCCTGGCTCCTGGTCTGCTTCCGGCCAGCTTCGTGGGTCCCGATGGCACACCGCCGATCTACTTCGAGGCCGCCGCGGTGATCACGACCCTGGTGCTGCTCGGTCAAGTGCTCGAGCTGGCCGCCCGCAGCCGCACCCAAGACGCGCTGCGCTCCCTGCTCCAGCTTGCGCCAACCCATGCGCTACGAGTCGACAAAGACGGCGGCGACGTCGAGATCGCGCTGGCGGACGTTCAGCCCGGGTACCGCTTGCGGGTACGCCCAGGCGAGCGCGTGCCGGTCGACGGCCGGGTGATCGAAGGAGCCAGCGCGGTCGACGAATCGATGCTCACCGGCGAGCCGATTCCCGTCTCCAAGGAGCCTGGCGAGCCGGTTACCGGCGGCACACTGAACGGCTCCGGAAGCTTCGTGATGACGGCCGAGAATGTGGGCGCTGAAACGGTTTTGGCGAGGATCATCAAGCTGGTCAGCGAGGCACAGCGAAGCCGTGCACCGATCCAGCGCACGGCAGATGCCATCGCCGCCATCTTCGTTCCGATCGTGGTAGCGATATCAGGGCTGACGTTTGCGCTGTGGGCCTGGCTGGGCCCCGAGCCGAGTCTGGCCTATGCCCTGGTGAGCGCCGTGGCGGTGCTGATCATCGCCTGTCCCTGCGCTCTCGGCTTGGCCACCCCGATGTCGATCATGGTCGGTACCGGCCGCGGTGCTTCAGCCGGCGTGCTGATCAAGAGCGCTGAAGCCCTCGAGCGGCTGGCCGGTGTCGATACTCTGGTGCTCGACAAGACCGGTACGCTGACGGCGGGCAGTCCCGAGCTGACGACCCTCGATCATGACGATCGAATCTCCGAGGCGGAAGTGCTGCGCTTGGCGGCGAGTCTCGAGCGCGCTAGCGAACACCCGTTGGCGGCGGCAATCCTGGCGGCCGCTGAAGCGCAAGGGCTGGCTCTCGCTGAGGTCTCAGACTTCGAAGCGCTCGCCGGACGCGGCGTCCGCGGCCGGGTCGACGACCATCACATCGAGCTGGGAAGCCGCCGGCTGTTCGAAGAACACCAGGACATCACGGGCTGGCTCGACCGCACCGCGAAACTGCGCGCCGAGGGTCAGACCCACGTTCTGATGGCGATCGATGGTGAGCTGGTGGCGGTCCTGGGCGTCACCGATCCCATCAAGCCGACGACTCCACAAGCCTTGACGGCACTGCGCGAGGAAGGTCTCGATATCGTCATGCTGACCGGCGACGACCGGACGACGGCGGAGGCCGTGGCCGAACAGCTGGGGATCGCACGGGTCATTGCGGAGGTGCTGCCTGCGGCCAAGGTCGAGGCCATCGAGCAGCTCGAGGCGGAAGGCAAGACCGTGGCGATGGCCGGCGACGGCATCAACGACGCGCCAGCGCTGGCTCGCGCCGCCGTTGGCATCGCAATGGGCTCAGGCACCGATATCGCCATCGAATCGTCAGACATCACCTTGGTGGGCGGTGATTTACGCGGTATTGTCAAAGCACGCGCACTGAGCCGCGAGACCCTGAAGAATATCCGTCAGAATCTATTTTTTGCTTTTGCCTACAACGCCTTGGGCATACCGATCGCAGCGGGAGTGCTGTATCCCGTCTTCGGGCTGCTGCTGAGTCCGATGATCGCCAGCGCAGCGATGACCTTCAGCTCGATCTCGGTCATCGCCAATGCACTGAGATTACGGCACCTGCCGCTTTGACCCCGGAGACCGGAACATGGACCAGACCGTCACCGTGCTGACGATTGACCTCCCTCCCCAGCTCAGCGACCGACTGCGTGCCGTCCACCGGAAAATGCCGCACCTCACGGTCCGCGACATCACGGTGCAAGCGCTCGCAGAATGGCTGGATCGTCACGAAGCTTCGGCTGGCTCGTCGTGAGCAGTAAGCTACTGCCCGACAGCTCGGAGCAGCCTCGAGGCATCAACAACACTCAGCAACAACCCAACGAGTGAGGCAGGATGAGCAAGATGGAAGCGGCAAAGAATGTGATGGGCGGCCCGCTCGACGTCTGCTGTAAGGCGCCCATGACGGGCTTCTACCGCAACGGCCGGTGCGATACCGGTCCAGAAGACCTGGGAGTGCATGTGGTCTGCGCCGAAGTGACCGAAGAGTTTCTGACGTTCTCTCGCAGCCGCGGCAACGATCTCACCTCGCCGGTAAACGGCTTTCCCGGGCTCGTGGCGGGCGACCGCTGGTGCCTGTGCGTCAGCCGCTGGAAGGAAGCGCACGACGCCGGCGTGGCGCCACCGGTGATCCTGTCGGCGACCCATGAAGCGGCTCTCGAAGTCGTCGCCCTCGACGACCTGCTCGAGCACGCGATCGATCTCGCCTGAGGCAATGCGAACCGTTGGGCTGGGCGCGGTGGCTCAGACCTCGAGCGCGTCTTCGATCTTCTGCTTGAGGACGCCGAGGCGATAGGGCTTCTGGATGAAACCCGAGAGTCCCTGGCCAGCGAAGAGCTTCTGGCTCTCAATCTCGTCGTAACCGCTCGCGAGGATCACCGGTATGGCCGGTGACGCTTCACGAATCTCGAGGAAGGCCTCCTCGCCGCTCATGCGCGGCATCGCCAAGTCGAGGATCACCAGCTCGATCTCCTCGGCATGGCGGCGAAAAACCTCGACGCCTTCGCGACCGTCGTTGGCGGTCATGACCTCGAAGCCCAGGGCTTCGACCATCTCGGCGGCGACGGTTCGCACGGCCTCGTCATCGTCGACCACGAGAACCGAGCCTCGCTGGCCGCCGGTTGCGATCGGCGGCGGCGCTTCGATCGTACCGCTGCCGCGCTCTGTCGCCGCCGGAAACAGCACCGTGAAGACGCTTCCTCTATCCGGCGCACTCTCTATCTTGATGGCGCCGTGATGCCCGCGCACAATACCCAGCACCGCCGCCAGTCCCAGGCCCCGGCCGGTGAACTTGGTGGTGAAGAACGGATCGAAGATTTTGCGCTGCAGCTCTTCGTCCATGCCGATTCCGTCGTCCCGCACCTGCAAGTGGGCATAATGCCCCGCGGGTAGACGGTCGTCGAGGTACGTATCGGCGAGGTCTTCGAGGCTGAACTCGCGGCTGCCGGTCGCTACGGTAATCGTACCCTCGTTGCCTGCCAGCGCCTCCGAAGCGTTGGTCACCAGGCTCATGACGATCTGCTCGATCTGCCCGCTGTCCGCCTCGACCGCCGGCAGAGTCGGATCGAGCTCGTAGACCAAGCGAGCTTTCTTGGTGACAGCGCCTTCCAACAAGTGCTGCATCTCGCGCACCGCCAGCGAGAGATCGATGTGGGTGACGACGAACTCGCCCTTGCCGGAGTACGCGAGCATCTGGCGCGAAAGGTCGGAAGCTCGCTGAGCGGATTTTTCGATACGCCGCAAACGCTTGTAGAGCGGTGAGCCCGAGTCCAAACCCGAGCGCCCGAGCTCGGCATTACCGAGGATGCTCATCAACAGATTGTTGAAGTCGTGGGCGATCCCCCCCGCCAGCACGCCGAGGCTCTCCAGCTTCTGGGCCCGGCGCAGACCTTCTTCGATGCGGCGGCTCTCGCTGACATCGATTACCGTGCCTTCGATCACGTCCGGGGCGCCATTGTGACCCGGCACCAGGCTGGCGTTCCACATCAACGAAACCACCGAGCCATCGCGCGTTCGAGTCGAGGTTTGATAGCCGGTCACGGTACCGGCCTCTCGCAGGCCAGCGAGCAGCGACGAGCGCACGCCAGAGGACTCTTCGAAACCGAAGCGATGCCGCTGCTGGCACTCCTGCGGAGATTCGTATCCTAGGATCTTGGCCAAGGCATCATTGCAGTCGAGCACCCGCCCTTGCACGTCGGCACGGACCACTCCCGCGAGATTGCGCTCGAAGAGCTGACGGTAGCGTTCCTCGCTGCGGCGTAAATCCGCGATCCGCTCTTCCAAACGTTTGGACAGCTCCTGCTCGCGCCGCCGGAGGTTGCGAATGCGGGTGTTGTAGATCAGCCATCCCACCGTGAAGGCCGCCAGTGCCGCCAGCAGGCGAAACCAGGGCGTCATCCAAAACGGTGGCGTGACCACCAGCGCCACCGCCAGCTCTGACGCTGGGGGCTGCTCGCCGTCTCCCCGGCGCGCCCGAAAGACGTAGCGGCCTGGCCGCACGTTGGCGTAGCTGGCCGAACGACGCTCCCCGGCGTCGATCCAATCGTGATCGAAACCCTCGAGCTTGTAGTGGTAGGTCGTGTCTGCAGTGCTGCGATAGTCCAGAGCCGCGAACTCGAACATGAAGTACGTATCTTCATAGGACAGCCGGATGTCTTCCACGGCCCACAATGCTCGGTCGAACGTCACGCTTTCCCCGAAGCGCTCAAACGCGGTGAGCACTACCGGTAGGGTCAAAGGGCTGTCCGCCACCCGGTAGGGATCGAAGCAGTTGAAACCGCGTTTTCCCCCAAAGCACAGGCCGCCGTCGTGCCGCCTGAGGTTGGCTCTCGGACTGAAATAGGCCGAACGCAGACCGTCTCGGGTCGAGTAGGCGCGAAACTCCTGGGTCCGCGGGTCAAAACGCGACAGGCCATCCGTGGTGGCGATCCAGAGAAACCCCTCGGTATCTCCCAGGATGCCGGTCACCATGACGTTCGGCAGACCGTCAGCCTTGGAATAGCGACGAAATGAGCCATCCGCTAACATGAGGTTCAGGCCACTCGCGGTGCCGATCCAGAGCTGGCCGGAGCCGTCCTGATGGATCGCCAGCACGCGATCGTTGCTGAGGCTCGCAGCCTGCTGGGGATCGTGGACGAAACGCTCGAAGTTCTGCTGCAAGGGGTCGAAGCGATTAAGTCCTCCGTTGTGGGTCCCGACCCAGAGCTTGTCGTCGCGGTCGCCGAACAGCACCGTAATGTAGTCTTCACTGAGGCTCGCCAGGTCTACCTCGCGGTGACGGAAATGCTCGAAGACCACAGGGCCGTCGGCCGGGTCGCGCGCCAGCACCTCCGCAGAGAGACGATCGAGGCCCTCCTCGGTGCCGACCCAAAGCGCGCCCTCGAAATCCTGATGCAAAGCAGTCACTTCGTCGCTGGCCAGGCTCCGCGGATCGTGGAGATCGTGACGATAGCTCCGAATGAGCGCATCGGAATCATCTAGACGCTGCAGACCGGCGCCGGCGCCCACCCACAGCTCACCCTCGGCGCTCCGCAGAACCACGTGAACGTCGCTCGAAGGTAGGACACCCGCGCCTTCGACTTCGTGCCGCAGCGGTGTTTTCCAACCGCGGGTCGGATCGTAGCGTTCGACGCCCTGGTCCGTGGCTACCCACAGGCGCCCGTCCGTATCCTCCGCAAACGAACGCACCCTGCGAACGGCCGAGCCCTCCTGATCGTAGGGACGCACGGCGTTCTCGAAAACCGTCGGCCTGAGATCCAGCTTGTTGAGCCCACCTTGGCGCGTCGCTATCCAGAGCACTCCCGAACGATCTTCGAAGACCGCTCGGATATCGTCGTCGCTCAGGCTCTTGGGGTCGCGGGGATCGTGCCGCAGCTGCTGCCAACTTCCCGTCGCGCGATCCAGGAGATTGAGGCCGCCGCCTCGCGTGCCGACCCAGAAAGACCCCTGACTGTCTTCGTAGAGCGCCGTGATGACGTCATGGCTGAGCCCCTCGGGCTGGGCGCGAAAACGCTGGAACGTGAGGGATTCGCCGCGTCCCATCGGCGCCTTTTCCGGGACGGTGACGGCACGATGGAGGCCCTGCGCGGTGCCGACCCACAAGACCCCGTCGCGATCCACCAGCAGAGTGCGAATGATGTTGTTGTTGAGGCTGGTCGAATCCTCGGGATCGTGACGGTAGCGCTCGAACGTTTGGCTGGCGCGATCGAACGCGCACAAACCCTCACCGGTGCCCACCCACAGCGTGCCCTGCTGGTCTTCGGCGATCCGCCAGACGCGGTTGTGGCACAGGCTGGTGTCATCGCCCGCAACCCTACGAAACGTCTGAAACGTGCCCGCAGCGCGATCGAAGCGCGACAGTCCGCCCGCCAGGGTTCCGACCCAGAGAATCCCCTCCGAGTCTTCGAAAATATGCTGGATCCGATCGTCTTGCAGGCCCACGTTGCCCTGGGCCGCGGTGCGCTGATGGTGCGTGAACGTCTCCGTGACCGGGTCGAAACGATCGAGCCCACCGCCCCAGGTCGCGAGCCACAGCAAGCCCTCGCTGTCGACGTGAATGAAGCTGATGTCATCAGAGCCCAGCGTCGTGGCGTCGTTGGGATCGTGCCGGAAGACTTCGAAACGGTTGCCGTCGTAGCGGTTGAGGCCACCCTCGGTACCAATCCACAGGAAGCCGGTGCGGTCTTGGGTCACCGTATAGACGGTGGATACCGACAGGCCATCTGCCGTCCCGAGGCGATCGATCTCGAAGTGTCGGGTGCCATCTGTGTGGCTGGCGCCATCCGCGTGGCTGGCGCCATCTGCGCCCCCGGCCGGGATACCCTGCGCCGCGACAGAGCTCCCCCAGGCCACCGGAATCACCAGCAGCACCCACGTCAGCTTCCGAAGCCAAGATCCAATACCGAGGCCGCGCATCTCGTCCGCTGAGCTCAGTCCTTTTCCCCGTTCTGCCCCGTCGCTGCGAACGCCTCCCGCCACGCAACGGGCCGATTGCCCAAGACGATGAACCAAGGATTAAGCAAATCCTCTTTATTGTAGCGTAGCGGCCGGCCATCGAAATCGAGCACGTCTCCGCCGGCACCCACCACGACGGCGTGGGCAGCCGCAGTGTCCCACTCCATGGTCGGGCCGAGACGCGGGTAGAGGTCGGCGCGCGCCTCGGCAACCAGGCACAGCTTGAGCGAGCTACCCATGCTCATCAGCTCATGCGACGGCAGGTGATCGAGAAAAGCCCGCAGGTGGGGCCCCGCGTGGCTGCGGCTCGCCGCGACCACGAGCTTCTCGGTGCTCGGCCCCGTCACTTGAATGGGCGTCTCCTCCGCATCACCCTGGCGGTGCCAGGCGCCGCGCCCCAGGATGCCGGTAAAGGTTCGGTCCAGGGTCGGCGCGTACACCACGCCCATCACCGGCGCCCCGCCCTCGATCAGCGCGATGTTGACCGTGAACTCTCCGTTGCGCTTGATGAACTCCTTGGTTCCATCGAGCGGATCAACCAGCCAGAAACGCTGCCAGCCCGCCCGATCCGAGTACGGCAGAGCTTCAGCTTCTTCCGACAGCACGGGGATCTCCGGTGAGAGCTCTGCCAGTCCAGAGACGATGACTTTGTGGCTGGCGAGGTCGGCTCGAGTGAGCGGCGAGTCATCGCTCTTGGTGGTGACGCCTACGTCGGCCTGCTCATAGATCTCGACGATCGCTTCGCCAGCCCGGTGCGCAATGCGCGTCACCCCCTTCAGCAGTCCATCGAGATCGAGCTCAGAGTGTGCTTCAGTCATCGGTTCTCCGTCAGTCCTTGGTATTTTTGAAACTTATCCTCGGGCAAGAGCTCCCGACGATCAAAAGGGCAGTGGATCAAAAGGGCGGTGGATCAAAAGGGCGGTGGATCAAAAGGGCGGTGGATCAAAAGGGCGGTGGATCAAAAGGGCGGTGGATCAGAAGGGTAGTGGCTCACCCTCGCGCGACGCTTTCTCCAGGAAGAGCTCGCGCAGGCGAGACGTCAGCTCGCCTGCACGCCCGGCTCCGATCCGACGCCCGTCGATCTCGAGCACCGGCGACAGCTCACCCATGGTGCCGGTCGTGAACACTTCATCGGCGGCATAAAACTCCGCCAGGGAAACGTTGCGCTCGCGAGCTGCAATGCCTTCGGCAGCCGCCAGCTCGAGTACCACCCGGCGCGTGATGCCCGGCAAGCAGCTGTCGGCACGCGGGGTCAGCAGCTCGCGGTGCCGCACCGCGAACAGGTTGGTGGCGTTGGTCTCCGACACAAAACCGTTCAGGTCGAGCATCACCGCGTCGTCGACGCCGGCGACGTTGGCTTCGATCTTGGCCAGAATATTGTTGAGCAGGTTGTTGTGGTGAATCTTGGAGTCTAGGGTCTGCGGAGAGTTGCGCCGTACCGAAGCGGTGATTAGACGGATGCCGTCGGCCCTGTACACCCGCGGCTTCCACTCGGCCAGGACGATCAGGCAGGGACCCATTCGATTGAAGGCTGGACTCATGCCCGAGGTCACCTTCGGCCCGCGAGTCAGAGTCAGGCGAATGTGGGCCTGATCTCGCATGCCGTTGGCCTCGAGCGTAGCGAAGATCGCGTCGCGGACCTCCTCACGGCTCGGCACATCGGCAAAAGCCAGAATGTGTGCCGACGCCAGCAGGCGATCGAGATGAGCGTCCAGCTGAAAGACCCGGCCATCGTAGACCCGCAGGCCTTCCCACACCGCGTCACCGCCCTGCACCGAGCTGTCGAACACCGAAACCTTGGCCTCGGCCCTCGGCACCAGCCCGTCACCCACCCAGATCTGGATCGTGGCGTTGCGCGGATCGGGTAGCTCTTCGGGGGCGTACTCTCGCATCACGCACTCTTCTCCTTCGAAATCGATGCTCCGGTCGAGCTCGTTGCGTCAGCTCTCGCCGGCCTTCAGCGCCCGCTCGAACAGCCGCTCGTAATGTGGCCGGCATTCCGCTAGCAATGGCTCCAGCGACTTCGGGAAATCACTCGTCTTGGCGACGAAGGGCGAGAAGCCTTCCGAACGGTGGACGTTATGGTACCAATGGGGTGCCCACACCCCGTCCTCCGGCCGGGCACCCGCCGACCAGTGCAGCATCGCGGGATCGAATTCCAGGCCGATTCGATCGCAGAGCTGGCTCAGCACGCCGCGTGGGTCGAGCAGCAACTGCCGTGATTCCAGCACCGGCGGATCATGGCCGAGCTCGATCAACCGCGCCAACAGCTCGCTCTGCATCGCCAGCCCGGTATCGCGCAGAGTCGGATTCGGCAGCTGGTGCACCAGCGAGCGCAGCATGTCGGCGGGATCGCGCACCAGCAGCACCGGGTAGGTCTGTTCGAGGAAGCCGAGATCCAGCTCCACCAGATGGTGCGCCATCTGCTTCATGAACAGTACGGGTCGATCACAAGGCCCGAGGATCACCTCCCGCACCACCGCCTCGCCGTCGCTATCCATCGCCGCCAGCACCTCGTCGCGGCCCGGATGCTCGGCGCCACTCACCCGCAGATAGTGGGCGTAGAGCGGCTCATCGATCACCCGCGTATCGGCTCGCTGGGCGAATGAGTACATCAGGGCCGTCGACACATTGCGCGGCCCCGACCATAGGCAGAGTCGGAGAATGTTCATGGGCTGGCGCCGAACCGGCGGATCGTGAGGTTACCACCCACCCCCAGCGATCACAACGCCAGCGCCTCGTGCACCCAAGTACGCCTCAGCGCGATGGCCTCACCCTAATATGAAAGAGGACGGAAGCCGATCTCGGTTGCCACCTCGTGCTGCCGATGATCGAGGGTCGCAAAGATGAGCTGTGACGGTTCTTGGTCTGCCAAGAAGAGCGCCGCCGCTAGGTGCCAGAGATCAGCGCCGCGCACATACCGATACTGCGACGCGCTTCGGATTTCTCGGGTCAGCTTCCGGTCCGGAAAAAACCACGTCAGCCAAGACAGGAGGTCATCACCCTGGTTTCCGAGGCCTTCACGCACCATGGTGGCACGGAACTCCGCCTCGACCAGATCGCTAGCGAACAACCGCTCGAGCGCTGCTAGCCGCTCCGCAAGCTTCTCAGACCCCGGCTCGCCAAGAGCGATCGCAACCAGGCAGGACGTGTCGACATAGGCTAGCGCCATGGAGTCTGGGCTGTGCGCTAGTCCCGAGATTCCAGGAAGCGCTTCAGGCCGCCCTCTCGCGAGGCGATAGCTGCAAAGGAACCCCGCCGTTTCCCCGCGGGTCCGACGATCCCTTTGGACTCGAGCCTTCGCACGCGAGACTCGAGGCTTGTCTCCTGGTGCTCAATCGGCCGAATCTCTGCCACCTCACGCCCACGGTAGGTAACCGTTATGCTCTGACCTGAGCGGACCTGCCGCATCAGCTCGCTAAACCTCGCCTTGGCTTCGTAGGTGGAATAGACGCTTGTCATAAAAACAGTCTGCCCGACTTGACCAGTCTAGTCAAGTCGGGCAATCTGGCAGACGGAGAACCCAGGGCAGAGAGAGAACCCAGGGCAGAGAGAGAACCCAGGCCCGATCCGCTAGACGGGATCTACCCTGAGACGTCTCCTACCAGCGACTGGTGTCGCCGGTCTCGAAACCATCGGTGAAGATGGTGGAGCCGTCGTCCGGCACGAGGTCATCGCCGTTGACGACACCCAGGGGCGTGTAGCCCTCATAGCCGGGGAAGATGGAGCCCAGCTGGTTGTTGCCCATGCGACGGATGAGCACCTCGCTCAGCACCCGGCGGTAGTCGGTGGTGACTTCGAGGTCGGCGTTGTCGAACAGCTGATCCGGGGCCAGGCCGGGCCAGGTACCGTGGATACCGCCGGTGGCGTTGCCGGAGAGCACCATCATGCAGTTGCCGTGGCCGTGGTCGGTACCGTTGTCGGCATTCTCACCCAGACGTCGGCCGAACTCGCTTTGCACGACCACCGTCAGGCGCGAGGCGTAGTCCAAGGCGCCGGAGCCATTGAGATCCGTGTAGAAGGCCGCCAGACCGCGCGCCAGCTCTTGCACGTGGGCGCTGTAGTAGCCACCGCCATCGTTGCCCTGGCCGTTGTGGGTATCCCAGCCGCCGAAGTCGACGGTGGCGACGCGCAGCCCGATATCGGTCTTGATCATGCGGGCGACGGTTTGCAGATGGTTGCCCAAGCTGCCGCCGGGATAGATGGCGCCATTGGCCGGCGTGTAGCCGTCGCCGCTGTTGAGCTCGATCAGATCGATGGCGTCGAGGGTCAAGGCACCGCTCTGGTGCAGCCAGGTGTCGGCATCGTAGAGATTGCGCATCGCCACGCGCTGGGCGGTGCGCCACTGGTACGGACCGATGTTGAGCGAGAAGCTGTCCGGGCTGGTCATGTTCACCGCGTCGGTCGAGCCGCGCAGCGACGCCTGCTGCAGGTTACCCACCGCCAGCGCCGGCAGCAGGATTTCCGGCGGCAGGTTGGAGGCGGTCTGCAGATGACGGGTCAGCCAGCCAGAGGAGGTGCTCAGGGTCCCCGGCGTGCCGAGCTCCATGAAGCTCATCGAGTCGAAATGGCTGCGATTGTCTTCGTGCATCCCCGCCGCGATCACCAGCGACAGCTTGTTGTCCTGATAGAGATCGTAGAGGGTGGCCGGTGGCGTGCCGGTGCCGTTGGGCCAGGTGTCGGTGGCGGGATGAAAGCCAAACTGCGAGTTGAGCGGCAGCGCCGCGCTGGGTCCGGTCGTCGGCACCGCCAGATCGGGCCGCGCCGCCTCGTAGTGGCCACGGTCGGCGCCGGCGATCGGCATGATCAGGTTGAGGCCATCGAGGCCGCCACGCAGGAAGATCGACACCAGGATGTCCTCGTTGGTGCCGTTCGGATCGCCGAAGGCCAGGGTGTTGAAATTGGTGCCGGCATAGGCGGCGACCGCCGCCGAACAGCCCGTGATGAATCCACGTCGGGTAGTGCTCATGGGGTTCTCCTCAGCGCCACAGGAAGTCAGGAGACATCAGGAGCAGCCCGACCATGGCACGCAGCCGGTCGCGGGTGTCCGAGTCGTCGAGGTTGAGGTCGAAGTCCGGGTTGATACCCTGGGCCATGAACTGGACGATCTCTTCGCGATCCGCTGTCTCCATCGGGCGATAGAGGATGCGCTGGATCCAGAAGTCGGCCAGCTCGTTGGAGCTGCGGACACCGGGTGGAGTTTGACCCAGAACGTCGAGATAGTAGTCGCCGTTGTTGTTGTCGAAGTCGATCAGCCAGTTGCACAGGCGCCAGCAGGCGACGCGCGGCGTCATGCTCTGCCAGGCGCCGCGAACGTCGGGAAAGCCGTTGGGCGCCGGCCAGGTGAACAGCTCTTGACCGGTGTCGTCGTAGCGATTGAGGAACGAGCTGGTGTCGGAATCGTCCATGCGCAGATTGAAGTCGGCACCGGCGGCACGCATGGCGCTGACCGTGATCTCAAAGGGCCGCTTGATCTTCTCGCCCCAGGTGGTCCGGAACGCTTCGGACAGCAGGATCGCCTCGTAGACCTGCTTGAGCTGATCCGGCGCCTGCCACTGGGCGGTGAACAACGCCGACACGGTGTCGATCAGACTCTGCGGCGGCTCGTCGGCGATGAACCGCCGACACAGCTTGCGGGCGATGTAGCGGCCGGTACCCGGATGCGAGGCGAGGGCGTCGAGGACGTCGCGACCGTCTTTCAGCGCCGGCTGATCCTGCGGCATAAAGACTCCCAGCACATTCTTCTGGAAGCGATCGTGCCACTCCGACCGGTAGTAGAAGAGGCCGGTATCGCCATCCCCCGACTGGCCGTAGCTGAAGCTCCAGCCGGTGAAGGCTCGGGTCGCCTCGAAGACATCGGCGTCGACGTAACCCACGGGCCGGCCGTCGGAGTCGGTCGGTACCTGATGCTGCTGCAGGACTCCGAGGTAGTTCTCGGCTCCGAGGGTGTGGAGCTCGAACAGCTCGCGGCTGAAGTTCTCGTTGGGTCCAGCGTTGGAGCTGGTGTAGTTGTCCAGGTAGTAGAGCATCGCCGTCGAACGGGCGACAGACTCGAGCAGGGTGCGGAAGTTGCCCATCGCCTGGAGCCGGATCTCGAGCTCCATGTGCGCATACATGGTGCGCACGAACGAGGAGTGGTTGATGTTGACGTTGAAGTGATTGAGCCAGAAGTCGACCAGCACCTCGAGCAGCTGCTTCTTGCTGTACATCGCGCGCAGGAAGGTGGCTCGGGTGAGCTCGTCACGAGGTAGCGAGGACGACGTGTTGCCGCTCGGCGCGTTGTTGTTGATGTACCAATCCCACAGCGTGGCGCGGTAGGAGTCCGGATTCGAGTCGATACCGATCGACTCGAAGTCGACGGCCGCCAGCCGACCATCGAGCCCAGCATCGCCGATCGTGTCCGGATTCAGCTGCCAGGCAGCGTAGACCGCCATCCGCTGCTCGTCCGTGGCCCCCAGATTATTGAACGCTTCAATCTCGCCGGGGCGTGGGCCAAATCCCATGCGGTTGAGCGCGATGATTCCGGCTCCCGGGGTGGTGGGAAGCCCTTTCTGTGGCGGGTTGGACCGCATGCGCCGAATTGCCGGGCCGCGTCCCGCGGGCACTTTCGCGGCCGCCGGCTGGGCGGCGCTCGGCGCCAGGCCGGCGGCTGCGCCCAGACCTCCCACTTGCATCAATACATTTCTCCGACTCACGTCGGCCCTTCGAGAACCAGAAGGCGTCGCCATACGTCTCGTCTCCTCTCTTGATGAGCGGCGGATAGGAGCGAGAATCCTATAGCAATAGTCAAATAAATATCTAGACAGACGCGCGGTTATCGTGCCTCAACCGGCGATTTAGGCACAAACGCTGGCGCAAACCACCTGGGATCGTGAAGTGTGCTCCCTGCAGCCTTCAGAGACCCCGATTGAGGCAAAAACGCGGTCCCTGCAAGGTGCAGAGACCACGATTGACGATAAAGCGGGGTCCCTACACCGTGAGACACCCCGATTGAGGCTCAATCGCGGTCTCTGAAAGGCGCAGAGACCGCGATTGACGATAAAACCGGGTCTCTGCACCGTCAGGAACGTGCAATCGACGATCCAACGAGATCGAGAGAGCTCCCGATCCGCTGCTAAAAGCTACGGTTCGTGCGATTCAGCTAGACAGTCGCTCCGCCGTCACACACCAGTACCGAGCCGGTGGTGAAGCTCGCCGCGGGCGACGCCAGGTAGACGGCGGCGCCGGCGATCTCCTCAGGCTGGGCGTGGCGACGCAGCGGCGTCGCTCGCATCCAAGATTCGTGGATCTTGGAATTGTCGATCAGCGCCGAGGCGAACTTGGTCTCGACCAGGCCGGGAGCGATGGCGTTGACGCGAATACCCCGAGGACCCAGCTCCTTGGCCAACCCCTGAGTGAGACTGATCACCGCGGCCTTGGTCATCGAATACACCACCATGCCTTCGCCGGGCGAAATGCCGGCGACCGAAGCAACGTTGATGATCGATCCGGCGCCCTGCTCCAGCATCGAGCGCGCGGCGTGCTGACTCATCCGAAAGTAGCCTTTGACGTTCACCTCGACGGTGAAATCAAAGGCGCTGTCGTCGATATCGATCGCGGGGCCGAAGTAGGGGTTGGCCGCCGCGTTGTTGACCAAGACGTCGAGCCCGCCAAGGCGGCTACGCACCTGCTCGAAGAGCGCCGCGACCGCCTCCGCCTTGCCGGTGTGGCAGGCGATTGGAATGGCCCGCTCCTCACCCACTTCCTCGTTGATCGCAGCCGCCACCTCGTCCAGCGCGTCCTGCTTGCGCGACACCAGCACGACGCTAGCACCGCGCTGCGCGAAGGCGCGGGCGATCGCCTCGCCGATGCCTCGGCTGGCGCCGGTCACCAGGGTCGTCTTGCCGGCGAGCGAAAACTCGACATCCCGAGGCATCCCTGATTCCTTTGCCGTCACGGCGTCAGCACCAGCTTGCCGACGGCGCGACGTCCCGCGAGAGCGCCCAATGCCGAGCGAAAGTCGGCCAGCGGATAGGGCGTCACCCGCGGCTTCAGCTCGCCCGATTCGAACAGCTGCTGCAGCTTGCGAAAATTGTTCGCCGACTCGGCCGGCTCACGCTTGATCCAGGCGCCCCAGAACACGCCGATGATGTGCGCGCTCTTGAGCAGCGCCAGGTTCAGGGGAATCTTCGGAATCTCACCGGCCGCGAAACCGATCACCAAGAAGCGACCGTTCCAGCCCGTGGCGCGCAGCGCCTGCTCGCTGTAGTCGCCTCCCACCGGATCGTAGACGACATCGGCGCCCTGGCCTTCGGTGAGCTCCTTGACGCGCTCTTTGAGCGGCTCGGTCGTGTAGTTGATGCGCAGATCGGCACCGGCAGCCTGCGCCGCATCGAGCTTCTCATCGCTACTGGCGGCGGCGATGACCCGCGCTCCCTTCTGCTTGCCGATCTCCACCGCCGCCATGCCGACGCCGCCGGCGGCACCGAGCACCAGCAGGGTCTCGCCCGCCTTCAGCTGGGCCTGCTGCTCGAGGGCATAGTACGACGTGCCGTAGGTGAAGGCGATACCCGCCGCCGTCTCGAAGCTCATGCCGGCAGGAATCGGCAGGGTGGCGTGCTCGGAGATCGTCATCTTCTCGGCAAAGGCACCGACCAGCCCCATGGCGATCACGCGATCCCCGACCTGCACCCGCTTCACCCCCTCGCCGACCGCCGACACCGTTCCCGAGCACTCGCCGCCGGGAACGAACGGCAGCGGCGGCTGAAACTGATACTTGCCAGCCACCACCAGCAGATCCGGAAAGTTGATGCCGGCAGCCGCAATATCGATCACCACCTCACCCTTGCCGGGTACCGGATCGTCGACGGTCTCGATGGACAGGTCTTCGAACGAGCCAAGCTCTTTACACAACAGCGCCTTCATATGTCCTCCGCGGGTCAGCCCAGCTTGATACCGGCCGCTTCGGCGGCCTGGGTGAGAAAGTTGATGGTCTGGCCGGAACCGTCCTGGTATTCCGTCTGACTCTCCGCATCACAGATCGCTTCCCAGCTCTCCGCAACGCGCTCGGGCGTCCACTCGTCGGGCTTCAGGTGCACCCCGTGCGTCTCGCTGACGATGGCACGCGCGAAGGTGCCGGCTCCCGCCGCCAGGATGGTGCGGTTGGGGCCGTCCTCCGCCACCAGGTACAGCAGTCCAGGGGTCACCGCTTCGGGCTGCAGCGCCTGCATCGCCTCCTCCGGCATCAGGCCCTCGGTCATGCGGGTGGCAGCACAAGGCGACAGGCAGTTGACGCGAATGCCGTGCTTCTTGCCCTCGAGCACCATCGTGTTCATCAGCCCGACGACGCCCATCTTGGCGGCACCGTAATTGGACTGGCCGAAGTTGCCGTACAGGCCACTGGACGAGGTCGTCATGACGATACGGCCGTAGCCCTGCTCGCGCATGATGCCCCACACCGCTTTGGCGCAGTGGATGCTGCCCCACAGGTGGACCTCGACGACCGCTCGAAAGTCCTCCAGCGGACTCTTCTGAAAGGTCTTGTCGCGCAGGATGCCGGCGTTGTTGACCAGGATGTCGACGCGTCCCCACGCCTCCTGCGCCTCGGCGACCATCGCCTCGACCTCTTCGAAGCGGGTGACGTTGGCGCCATTCGCCATCGCCTCGCCGCCCGCCGCTCGGATCTCCTCCACCACGGCTTGCGCCGCTGCGCTCGAGCTGCCGGTGCCGTCACGGGCGCCGCCGAGGTCGTTGACCACCACCTTCGCGCCGCGCTCCGCCAGCCCCAGCGCATGGCAGCGCCCCAGCCCCTGCCCGGCTCCGGTCACGATCGCTACCCGTCCATCGAAACGTATTGTCATGATCGATCTCCTCCAGGCACGGCGGCAGGTACGGCGGCAGGTACGGTGGCACTCATGCCGGCACCACGAACATCGATAGCATCTCGGCGATCAGCGCCGGCTTCTCCTCGTCACGAATCTCGACCGTGGCCTCGGTGGTCACCAGGATCCGCCCGGGATCTTTCTCGGTCACCGCCACGATCTTGGAATGCAAGCGCACCGCGCTGTCGACCCTAACCGGCTGGATGAACCGCACCTTGTTGAGGCCATAGTTGAAGGCCATCAGCATGCCCTCGGGCATGATGGCGTGCTCATCGGCCAGATGCGGCAGCAGCGACAGGGTCAAGAAGCCGTGGGCGATGGTCGCACCGAGCGGCGTCTGCGCCGCCTTCTCCGGATCGACGTGGATGAACTGATGGTCGCGGGTTGCGTCCGCAAACTGATTGATCTGACTTTGATCGATGGTCAACCAAGGCGACGGAGGCGCCTGGTGGCCGGCCATCTCGAGTAGCTCTTCTTTGGGTACAAAACTAGGCATCTCGGATCCCTTCTCAGCAGCGAATCGGCGGGAATGTTCTGTGTGGGTGGTTGATCGGCCTGATCGTGGGGAATTGTATCGGCCGACTTGTCCAACCAGTCAAGTCGAGCCAACCCGTCGGCCCGAGCGCAATCGAGTCGAACGCCATCGAGTCGAGCGTTATCGGGTCGAGCGCCATCGAGTCGAGCGTCATCGAGTCGAGGCGAGCTCTCGCCGCTGCTGCGGGTCCGTTTCCGAGAGCAACCGTTAACATAGCCATCCATGGGGTCCGATGCCATCGGCATCGTGGATCCGCGGTACGCGATGTCTTTCGGTCCGACGTTCTGATCAGGGGAACCAGCGTGCGTAACGATTTTCAACTCGGAGAATGGATCGTTCAGCCCTCGCTGAACACCTTCGTCCGAGCCGCGCACACAGAGAACGGCAGCGGTGATCCGACCCATCACCGCAAGGTGAGCCACAAAGTCATGGCGGTCCTGCTCTGCCTGGCTGAGCGACCCAGCGAGGTGGTCACCAAAGACGAGCTCTTCGCCTACGCCTGGGAAGGCACCTTCACCACCGACGAGGCCCTGTCGACGGTGGTCTACGAGCTGCGCAAAGCGCTCGACGACGATGCGCGGAATCCGCGCTACATCGACACCATCCGCAAAGGCGGCTACCGCTTGATCGCCCCGATCTCGCGCGCCTCGTCTCCCCCGGCCTCGTCCCCCCCGGAGGAGCCCGCCCCCGAGGAGCCCGCAGCAGCCGCGGCGAGCCCTGGCGCCGAAGCCACCACGCGAAGCCCGGACCGCCGCAGGGTGGCTTTTGGTGCGCTGATCGCCGCGGCGCTCGTCGTGCTGGCTTTGGCGGCGGCCTGGCTGCGTCCGGGTGCCCTGGCCAAGAAGACCGAGCCCGCAAGGGCGGTCGACGAGGTGGCTTGGGACGCGACCCGTCCGATGCAGTCTCTGGCGGTGCTACCGTTCTCCACCTTCACCGAGGAGTGCCGGCAGGACTTCTTCGCCGATGGCCTGACTGAGATGCTGATCGCCGACCTCGCCTTTCTCGGGCCCCTCGACGTGCTTCCCGGTCTGGTGACCCGCGGCCTCACCGCTCCTCACGATCTCGAGCAGGTCGCTACCGAGCTCGCCGCGGATGCGGTGCTGGAAGGCTCGGTGCTGCGCTCGGGAGACCGGCTGTGGCTCTCGATCCAGCTGGTCGACGCTCGCGTCGGCCGCATCCTGTGGGGTGGCACCTTCGAGCGCGAGATCGGTGATTCCCTGGACCTGCAGCAGGAGCTGTCGCGGGAGATCGCCAGCCAGGTCGCGATCAGCGTCGCTCCCTTGATCGGACGCGAGGCGCCGCCGGTCGCGATCGACGTCACCCCGCGCTGAGCTGCTAAACCTCTGAGAATCAGCGCCTTCAGGCCACCTTAGATTCTCCTGATCTAAATCTCAGACAGCTCTCAGGCGTGGTGATTGCGAGCGCCCTAGGTTGTGGCCGCGCGACCTTGCCGTCGTGCGGTGGCCGGTTCGCGGCTGCGCTGAATCATCCCAAATCATCTCGACCTGAAAGGACTCTGACATGACCCGCACGATTCACTCGTTCATCCTGCCGCTATTCGGCCTGGCCTGGGTGGCCGGCGCCGCCTGCGCCGACACCAAATCCCTGGCCGCGGTCGAGGGCGCCAGCCGCGCCGAAGCTGCCGTGGCCGTGATCGACGGCAAACCCATCACCCACAGCGAGCTCGAAGCCTGGGCCGCGCCGCAGCTCGCCGAGATCGACCAGCGCCGTCACCAGATTCTCGAAAGCAGCCTCGGACAGATGATCGACGAACGCCTCACCGAGCTCGAAGCGGAGCGCCGCGGCGTCACCGTCGCCGAGCTGATGGCCGAAGCCATCGACGCCAAGATCGAGCCGGTGACCGACGACGACATCGACGCCTTTTACAACGAGAACAAGGCGCGAATGCGGCAGACCAAAGAAGCCGTCGCCGAGCAGATCCGCAGCTACCTCACCCAGCAGCGCAGCGAGCCGCTGCGCCGTGACCTGGTCACCGATTTGCGGGCGCGCTACGGCGTCGAGATCAATCTCGAGCCGATCCGGGTCGAGCTCGCCGAGCTCGAGAGTCCGGCCAAGGGGCCGGAGAAGGCGCCGGTGAAGCTGGTCGAGTTCTCGGATTTTCAATGTCCAGCGTGCAAGCGCATCGCCCCGACCCTCGACCAGCTCCACGAGGCCTACGGCGACCAGCTGCGCATCGAGTTTCGGCAGCTGCCCCTGACCTCGATCCATCCGCAAGCGTTCAAGGCCGCGGAAGCGTCGATCTGCGCCGCCAACCAGGGTAAGTTCTGGGAGATGCACGACGCGCTCTTCGCCCGCCAGCGCGAGCTGAGTATCGATCAGCTCAAGCAGCGTGCGCAGGAGATCGACCTGGACCGCAAGGCCTTCGACGCCTGTCTCGACAACGGCGAAGCCACTGCCACGGTGCAGCGCGACATGGCCGAAGCCCAACGCGTCGGCTTGAGCGGCACGCCGACGATGTTCGTCAACGGCCGCCCGGTCCGCCTGCTGCGCAATCCGTCGGCGTTCGAGCAGCTGTCGGTGTTGATCGACGACGAGCTCGCCCGCGCCGTGAACTGAGTGGCTCGAGCTGTCAGTCGAGCCGGCTCGTCTCGGGCGCACCGGGGTGCGCCCGCCGGCTTCTCCCGGCTCTTCCACCAGATGCTCCTCGCCCAATCCACCCGGCGACACGAACCGTAGCTTCGCTTGGATACTGGCTAGCTCGAGCCTGTTGGGTTCGGCGAAGAAACATTAGGAGGAACGCACCATGAGGTGGCTCGCAGCTCTCGGTTTGATCACTCTGGCGTTGAGCGCCACTCCCGCCTTCACCTCCGACGATTCGGCGACGGTCCAGGCAGCATCCACCGAGACCGCGACGTTCTCGATGTACTGCTACTGGACGGGCGAAGCCACTCTCGGCCGGGTCGATGGCGTCGTCGCGTCGCGCATCGGCCATTGGGGTGGCGCCGAGATCGTCCAGGTGGACTACGACCCCGCCAGGACCAACATCGGTGAGCTCAGCCAGGCGCTCAAGCACCAGCGCTCGTTCTACGCGCTGATCGCCGGGGACGAGGCGGAGCGCGAACGGGCGGCCGGCCACCTGGACGGCAAGGACATCGACAGCCGCCGCGGCAGCCCCCACTTCATCGATCCCAAGCACTCGCTGCGCACCCGCCACCCCGAGCTCACCGCCCTCGACCTCACCGAGCAGCAGGCGATCGCGCTCAACACCTGGAGCTACTTCGGCGGTCCGATGCCGGATGTCCTGACGGCCGAGCAGAAAGCGCGGCTGGAGCGTCGCTGACCAGCAATTGCAGCGCCGCAGGGGCGCTCGCCCAGCGCTCAGCTCTGGGCCAGCTGGAAGACTGGGCCAGTTGGAAGACTTCGCGGTTCGTTACACATTTGGAGCCTGTCTTGCGCTTCTACGGTCTGGCCTCCGGGTCGTAACCGGTACGAAGCAGCATAAAAGCTCAAGGAGAACTGCGATGAACCTCAGCCTTCGACGACTTCCTCACCCCGAGCTCAGACATCTGGCGACAACTCTCTCCAAAGTCCACCTCGCGGTCCTTTTGCTGACGCTAGGCCCCGCCCCAGCGATGGCCGGCAGAGCCGAGGGGACCTCGGACTCGATCCGCAACCAAACCGCCATCCCCTTCCAGCCGGGTAGCCCCGTGCCTTTCAAAGAGCTGCCGCTGGGTTGGGATCCCAATCCGACCGTCATGACGCCTTGGTGCACGCTCGACGTTGCCAAGCTACAAGACAGCTGCAACCACGGTGGTCTGAGCTGCGGTGGATCAACCATTCCCTGCCGGTCCTATGAGGGAGGGGTAACCCTGCGGGCGGCGGGGACCGGCTTGCGCAACTCCCGCACCGGCACAATTCAGCTCCGGGGCTTCTTGGAAGGCAGCCAGCCGGTCGTCGCCTGGCTGATCTGGTCGGTGATCGATCGGAACACTATCAATGACGAGCCGCGGGGCGGAACGATCGACTTCGCTGCCGACGAGCTCGTCGGGCTTCCGCTACCGGAGTCCCGCGAGCCCTGCTGGACGCCGACGCCAACCGGTTTCTCGTCCAAGGTCTCGGTGGCTGATCCGACGGTCCTGCGAACCTTCATCGCTGACGTCACGAGCCAGCTCGAACCGGACCTCAACGGCGACTACTCCATCGAGCTCGCCGGATCGTCGATCGAGTCAGGCGGGAGCCCTTGGGGATCGACCCTCGACCAGGAAGAGGGATTCACCGCCGAGGGTGCGTCTCTGGTCGTGGTGGCGACGCATCCCGAGATACCCAGCGAGGCTATGGTGTCCTTCCACGCCCATCCCACATTCGTTCTCGGTGACACCGAGCTGCATCACGATCTCGAGCTGCCGATCCCGGACGGCACCCTGGTAGAGCACCTGAGGATCGGCGCCGACGGCCAAACCGAGGCGTCCAACCATCTCGTAGCCGGCTACCGCACTCTGTTCGGCGGCGCCCCGGATCAGTGGGTCGTGCTACGCGGAGAAGGTTCTTCCATCGACGTCCACCGGGATTGGCTGGGTGCGGACGGCGGCAGCACCCAGCAGCTCTGGGATACTGCGGTCACTCGGGCTCAGCCATCCCAGCTCGGACTGGCGGTGGGCTCCGGCTCCTATCGCGTTCGCTATGAGCTCGAGCATCTGCCGGCAGCAGCCAACGTCCGATACGACTGCCTCAACGTCCTCTTTCACGGCCTATCCATCCGCTAGGCCGCAGGACAGCTCGCGAGCAGCTCCTGCACTTCAGTCGAGCGCTGGTGCCCGGCAGGCAGCGCTCGGCCGAGGATCTGCCGCGCTTCTTTCAGGGCTGCACAGGCCTCTGCCGAGCGCTCGGACTCGAGCAGCACTTCGCCATAGCCGGTCAGCGACTCGGCGAGCAGAGCATGGTCTTCGCCGAGCAGCCGCCTCTGCTGCTCGATCGCCCGGGCAAACAGCTCGAGTGCCGCCCGATGCTCACCGAGGGCCGCGTGGATCTTCGCCAGCTGGCTACGACTGCGAGCCACACGCCGATGCTCCTCGCCGTAGGTCGCAATGCGAATAGCCAAGCAGCGCTCTTGCAGCTCGAGCGCGCGTTGGTATTGGCCTCGCTGGAGCAGCAAACGCGCATAGTGATCCATCGTGTAAGCCACCTCGGGATGCGCTTCGCCATGCACCTCTTTGCCGAGTGAGAGCGCCAGCTGATAGAGCGGCTCGGCCTCGTCATAGGCTCCGCGGTCCCGCAACGCCGAAGCCAGGTTGTCGAGCGTGTTGATGACCTCGGGATGTCGGTCTCCCAACACCTGGCGCTGAGCTCCGAGCGCCTCCCCATAGAGCTTCTCGGCCTCAGCTAGGTTTCCTCTGCGCTTCAACGTCACGGCCAGGTTGTTGCGGAACTTGGAGACCTCGGGATGCGCTTCGCCGTGCACCGTCCGGGCCTTGACGAGATTGTCCCGAAAGAGCACCTCGGCCCGTTCGTAATCGCCACCGGCAAAGGCCCAGCTGCCCAGGTTGTTGGTCGTCTGTAGCACGGCGGGGTGCTGCTCCCCGAACAGCTCCAGGCGCATCGCCAACGCATCCTTCAAGCTGGACTCCGCTCCTGCCATGTCTCCCAAGTGCTGGAGCTGGATGCCGAGATTGTTCAGGTAGGTAGCGACCTTGGGATGCGGCGCTCCATAGACGCTTCGAGTGATTCTCAGGGCCTTGCGAGTCAAGCGCGAAGCCTCTTCGAGGTCCCCCTGATCCGCCAAGGCTCGCCCCAAGTTGGCGTACGACGCTGCTAGATCCTCATCCTCACCTTGCTCCAGGGCGTGGTACAGCATCACGGCGCGGCGCAGCAGCATCTCAGCCTCTTCGCTTCGCCCGAGGGCTAGTTGTGCCAATGCAAGGTCATTGCTCGAGTCTGCGATGGCGACGCGATGGTCTCCCGGCAGGCTCTCGACAATCGCCAACGCCTCCGCATGGCGTTGCGACGACGCCTCGTAGTCGCCCTCGCCATAGTCGAGTCCGCCCAGGTTGTTGAGGCTCTCGGCGACGTCGGGGTGGCCGTCTCCGAACACCTGACGACGCGCTGTCAGCGCCGCTTCGATCATCGGCCTGGCCCGCTGATAGAGCCCGAGCTCGCGATAAACCTGTCCGATCGTGTTCTCGATCAGCGCCCGCAGCTCGGGCTGATCCGCCAGCTGGTGCTCGATGGCGAGGGCTCCCAGCTCGAGCAGCTCACGAGCGGTAACCGATTCGCCGCGAGCGACACTAGGGTCGGACACTTTGAACAGACCGACCAGAAAGTCGGCCATCACGACCGCCTTGTCGCGTTCGCGCGCCGTCCGCTCGGCCTGGCGAAAGTGGTTGACCCCAGCGGTCGTGACCACCGCCAAGAACACCGTCGCCACCGCCAGCGCCACTCGATAGCGGCGCACCCGCTTCAACATACGGTAGCCCAGGGAGTCACCGCGGGCCCGCACCGGCAGACCCTCCAGATGGCGGCGGACGTCGTCGCCGACCTCGGCAGCCGAGCCCGGCCGGCGACGCGGCTCCTTGCGCAGCGCTCCCAAGACGATGGCATCGATATCGCCGCGCAGACGGCGGCGCAGGGCGTCCGGCCGACAGCGCCGGTCGGATGCGGTCTGCGAGCTGGCGGCGGGGTCCTGAATCTGACGCTGTTCGACGCGCGCCGACGGCGCCACCGCCGGTTTCTCGAGCACGATGCCCTCGGCCTCGCGACGCGCCTTACCGGCGAGGTCGAACGGCAGGCAGCCAACCAGCAGCTGGTACGCCAGACAACCCAGGGCGTAGACGTCACTGGCGGTGGTGATCGGCTCACCCAGGATCTGCTCTGGACTGGCGTGACTCAGGGTCAGCGGTCGCTCGGCAGTGAGGGTGAGCTCGATGCCGTCGCTGTCGTCGGGAGCCAGCAGCTTGGCAATGCCGAAGTCGAGCAGCTTCACCGTACCGTCGGCGGTCACCAGGATGTTCGAGGGTTTGAGATCGCGGTGCACGATCAAGCTCTGGTGAGCGAACTGCACCGCGTCGCAGACGGTGGCAAAGAGCTCGAGTCGGGCTCTCACATCGAGGCGACTCGCGTCGCACCAGCGATCGATCGGCTCGCCTTCGATGTGCTCCATGACGAAATATGGCTTGCCATCGGCGGTGGTACCACCGTCGAGCAGACGGGCGATGTTGGGGTGCTCGAGGTGAGCCAAAATCTGCCGCTCGCGCCGAAAGCGCTCCACGATACGCTCGGTATCCAAGCCTGGCCGCACCAGCTTCAAGGCGACCTGCTGCCGGTATTCGGCATCGGCCCGCTCGGCGAGGAAAACCTCACCCATGCCGCCGCTACCGAGTCGCTGGAGGAGGCGATACGGACCGATGCGACGCGGCTCGACCCGCTCACTCTCGAGCAGCCGCTTGCCGCCTTCGACCACGTGATGCAGCGTCCCGTCGTGGTTTTGATCCGCCGCCAGCATCGCCTCGACTGCCTTGCGCAGCTTGGCGTCGCTGCCGCAGGCGTCGTCCAGGAGTGTCGTCCGCTCCGCCCCCTCGAGCTCGATCGCCCGTTCGAAAATCTCCTCCACGCGCGACCACGTTTCCGGCGTCATCGCGCGTCATCGCCTGCGAGCGCCGCTAGCAGCCAAGCCCGCGCGACGCGAGCGTTCTTGTTGATCGTCGCGATCGACACGCCGAGCACTTCGGCCGTCTCCTCGATGCTCAGACCGCCAAAGTAGCGTAGCTCGATGATTCTGCTCTTGCGCTCGTCGAACCTGGCGAGCGCCTCGAGGGCGTCGTCCAATGCCACCACGTCCGCCGCACGCTCAGCGGCAGCGTCCTGGGATTCGTCAATCGGGATCTTCGGCATGCCGCGACCGCGCTTCTCAGACCGCAAACCGCGTGCATGGTCGACCAGGATGCGGCGCATGAGCTTGGCCGCGACGGCATAGAAGTGAGCGCGGTCACGCCACTGCGGATGATCCTTGCCGACCATGCGCAGATAAACCTCGTGCACCAGGTCGGTGGGATCGAAGCTGTGGTCGCTGCGCTCGCGACGCAGATAGCCACCCGCCAGCTGCCGCAGCTCAGCATGCACCAGCGGCATCAGCTGGTCCAGCGCCGCCGCGTCCCCCGCGCGCCATTCGATCAATAGCCGACTGACTCGACTCGGCTCGATCACCTCTGCCGAGCCCGCACTACGCAACGCCAGGTTCTCGTTCCAGCGAGCACTGACGCTGCTCGGCGTCGAGCACCTTGGAGCTCACTTCACCCCCGCAGTAATTCCTCACCAGCTCAGCCAGCTCGCTGACGGCACGGGTCAACGTCGTGCGCGGAATCGGCGGAATCGACTCGATGACCAGCACAGCATGGCGCGTCTCGTGGGTCAGCTTGGTGCGGTCCGCCTCTTTCCAATTCCAGCGTCGACAGATCGTTCCCACGTCGTCTTTGTAGATGATCTCGCGGGGATACGGCGGCCGCGCTTCCCGCTCACCGAGCAACCTGACCGGCGCCTCCTCGTCTCCCGCGACGGTGAGCCAGACGTCGCCCTCGATGGCGTCGAGATCCTCCCCGCCAACCGGCACGACATGAGTCAACGAGACCACGTTGTAGAGCGCCACCAGGTTGTTGATGTGGCCGATCGAAGCGCCCTTGAGCACCCGCTTCACCATGTTCTCGATCGACGAGGGATACTTCTTGGGCTTGGCTCCGAATCTGCGATAGGCCTCGCGCCACGGCGCGATGTGCGGATGCTGCGACAGCACGCCGTCGCCGATCCTGGCAGGCAGCGAAGCTTGCGCAGCGCGCAGTAGATCGCTGATCTCTGGGCGATCCTGCGAGTTGTCGATGCCGTGGGCGGTGACGATGCCGAGCACTAGCTCGGGATGAGCTTCAAAGATCGAATCCGCAATAATCAATTGCATGGGTCAACCTCAATCGCGGTCGCAGGAAAGAATCGTAGGCCCAGAAATGCTATTCGGACATGATAACACGCGTCCGCCAAACCACCGCAGCAGCTCGAGCTGCTGTCAGCACCACAAAGACCAGGCTTCACAAAGACCAGGAGTCGGTCTCAGTCGTCGCCGACGCCGAGGTCGCCGGCCTCGGGCACCAGCAGGCTCGGGGTAATGCCGCGCTCTTCGTCGGTACCGGGCACCAGGTTGTCGAGCACGATGCCGCAGATCGCCGCCACCGCCATACCGGTGGATCCAATGGCGCTGACAATGCCGCCGGCCGTGGCGCCGAGCGAAGCCAGCAGGCCCTCGGCCGTCGGCGTGTAGAGTGCCAGCGTCTGCCCGGCCTGCATGCCTTCGACGCTGCCGCGAGCCGCGAAGTAGGCCGGCACGGAAAGTCCCATGAACAGCGAGAACCCCGAGATGAACAGGTTGCGATCGCTCGACAGGTCGGCTTTGGCCAGCTGCTGGACGCCGACCGCCGCGATCAGGCCGAACAGCGCGCAATACAGACCCCCAACCACCGAGCCGGGAATCGCCGCTGCAAAGCCTCCGAACTTGCCGAAGACTCCCAGCAGGATGAGCAGGATCGCGCCCACCTGTACCACCCATCGGGACGCCACCTTGGTCAAGCCGACCAGGCCGATATTCTCCGAGTACGACGTCGAGGCAAAGCCGCCGAACATCCCGGTGAGGAAGCAGCCAACGCCCTCGGAGCCGATGCCGCGGTTCAACTGCTTTGATGACGGATCGCCCGCGCCGGCCATGTACGACACCGCGTGGTAGTCGCCGATCGACTCGATCATCGACGCCAGGTAGCCGGCCAGCACGGCGAGGAAGAAGCCGAGGTGGAACTTTGGCCAGCCCCAGGGAAAGAGCAGCTCGCCGGGCGTCAAGCGCACCCACTGCGCTTCGTGTACCGCCTCGAGATTGACGTGAGACGGATGGCCCGCCGAAAACACGCCGGTGACGGAAAGTACGTAACACAGGGTGGTCACCACCACGACTGCGGTGAGGATCGGAAAGAGCCTGAAGAAGCGGCTATTGCGCGAAAGGACCAACGAAAACACGATGATCAGCACGATGGTCAGGCCCGAGATCGACCAATCCGTGCCGGCCTTGGGCGCGCCGTGCTGGAACAGCGCCAGCCCGATCAGCATGATCACCGGCCCGATCACCACCGGCGACAGCACGCGCCGCAGCACTCCTACCAGGCCACTGAATCCGATCACCATCTCCACCAGCGCCCCAAGGATAATCGCCCCCGCGATGTACTGCATCGCCAGCGGCCCGACCGCCACCCCCGCCGCCTCGGCTTCCGTCGCAGCCCCGCCGACGATCAGGAAGAACGCCCCGAGAAACGCGAACGACACGCCCTGCACAATCGGTAGTCCGGTGCCGATCGTGGTCTGGACCAGCGTCGCCAGCCCCGAGCACAGCATCACCGAGGAGATCAGCCGGGCGATCTCCGCCGGGCTCATCCCCATCGCCGGCCCGAACAGCAGCGGCACGCTCACCGTCGCACCGAACATCGTCAGCACATGCTGAGCGCTGAGCACCAGCGTCTGACCCAGCGCGGGACGATCATCGAGACCATAGATGGGCTTCGGGCCG